>MUMD01000364.1 GCA_002155895.1 Streptomyces rochei | reverse complement strand
GGTGCTGGCCGAGCTGCCGCGCTATCTGGTCAAGGACCGGGTGGTGGCGGTGGGGGAGATCGGCTACGACTCGATGACTCCGGCCGAGGACACCGCGCTGGCCGCCCAGTTGCAGCTCGCCGCCGACCACGGCCTGCCGGCGCTGGTGCACACCCCGCACCGGGACAAGCTCGCCGGGCTGCGCCGCACTCTGGACGTGGTGCGCGAGTCCGCGCTGCCCACGGACCGGGTGCTGGTCGACCACCTCAACGAGACCACCGTCAAGGAGGCCAAGGACAGCGGTGCCTGGCTGGGGTTCTCCGTCTATCCGGACACCAAGATGGACGAGGCCCGCATGGTCGCTCTGCTGCGTGAGTACGGCCCGGAGAAGGTGCTGGTGAACTCGGCCGCGGACTGGGGCAGGAGCGACCCGCTCAAGACCCGCAAGGTCGGTGACCTGATGCTCGAGGAGGGTTTCGGCGAGGACGACGTGGACCGGGTGCTGTGGCGCAACCCCGTCGCCTTCTACGGCCTCAGCGGACGCCTCGACCTCGACGTCACGGCCACCGCGCCCACCCACGAGGGCAACTCCGTCCTGCGCGGCGCCCCGGCCGCCGAGCCGCTGCCGACGGGAGCGTGAACGGTGCGGTTCCGGCACCCGGACGGCTCCACCGTCCACCTCGCCTACTGCACCAACGTCCATCCCGCCGAAACCCTCGACGGGGTCCTCGCCCAGCTCCGCGACCACTGCGAGCCGGTCCGCCGCCGCCTGGGCCGCGACCGTCTCGGCATCGGGCTGTGGCTCGCCAAGGACGCCGCCCACGCCCTGGCCACCGACCCCTCCGCGCTGCGCGGACTGCGCACCGAACTCGACCGGCGGGGCCTGGAGGTCGTCACCCTCAACGGCTTCCCCTACGAGGGCTTCGGCGCCGAAGAGGTCAAGTACCGCGTCTACAAACCGGACTGGGCCGACCCCGAACGCCTGGAGCACACCACGTCCCTGGCCCGTGTCCTCGCCGGGCTGCTGCCCGACGATGTGAGCGAGGGCTCCGTCTCCACGCTGCCGCTGGCCTGGCGCACCGCCTGGGACGAGACCCGCGCCGACAAGGCCCGCGCGGCGCTGGCCACGCTCGGCGAGCGTCTGGACGCCCTCCAGGAGCTGACCGGCCGCTCCATCCGTATCGGCCTGGAACCCGAACCCGGCTGCGTCGTGGAGACGACCCGGGACGCCATCACCCCGCTGACCGCGATCGGACACGACCGGATCGGTGTCTGTGTCGACACGTGCCACCTCGCCACCTCCTTCGAGGATCCGGATGAAGCGCTGGACGCCCTGGAGGCGGCCGGGATCCGCATCGTGAAGTCCCAGCTCTCCGCCGCCCTGCACGCCGAGCACCCTTCCCGCCCCCAAGTACGCGATGCCCTCGCGGCCTTCGCCGAGCCGCGTTTCCTGCACCAGGCCCGCACCACCACTGCCACGGGCGGTCTGCGTGGCACGGATGACCTGGACGAGGCTCTGGCCGCCGGCGGTCCGCTGCCCGACACGGCGCCCTGGCGCGCGCACTTCCATGTCCCCCTGCACGCGGACCCGGCTGCGCCGCTGACCTCGACTCTGCCGGTGCTGAAGTCGGCTCTGTCCCGGCTGGTGGGCGGGGCGCGTCCGCTGACCCGGCATCTGGAGGTGGAGACCTACACCTGGCAGGCGTTGCCGGCCCAGTTGCGGCCCCGGGGCCGGGCCCAGCTCACCGACGGGATCGCCGCGGAGCTGATGCTCGCCCGTGACCTGCTGACCGACCTCGGCCTGAAGGAGCTGCCATGACCCCCACCACCTCTCCCGGGGGGCCGGTCCCGCTGCTGGTCCTGGACGTCGTCGGCCTCACCCCCCGGCTCCTGGACCACATGCCCCACCTCAAACGGCTCGGCCAGTCCGGCTCCCACGCCCCGCTGGGCACCGTCCTGCCCGCCGTCACCTGCGCCGCCCAGTCCACCTTCCTCACCGGGACCTACCCTGCCGAGCACGGCATCGTCGGCAACGGCTGGTACTTCCGCGAACTCGGCGACGTCCTGCTGTGGCGCCAGCACAACGGCCTGGTCACCGGCGACAAGCTCTGGGACGCCGCCCGCCGCGCCCACCCCGGCTACACCGTCGCCAACATCTGCTGGTGGTACGCCATGGGCGCCGACACCGACATCACCGTCACCCCCCGCCCCGTCTACTACGCCGACGGCCGCAAGGAACCCGACTGCTACACCCGCCCCGCCGCCCTGCACGACGAACTCACCGACAGACTCGGCACCTTCCCCCTCTTCCACTTCTGGGGACCCGGCGCGGACCTGGTCTCCAGCCAGTGGATCATCGACGCCACCCGCCACATCATGGCGACCCGCCACCCCGACCTCACCCTGTGCTACCTCCCTCACCTCGACTACGACCTCCAGCGCTACGGCCCCGACGACCCCCGCTCCCACAAAGCCGCCACCGACCTGGACACGGCCCTGGCCCCGCTCCTGGACGACGCCCACGCCCAGGGACGCACCGTCGTCGCCCTCTCCGAGTACGGCATCACCCCCGTCAGCCGGCCCGTCGACATCAACCGCGCCCTGCGCCGCGCCGGTCTGCTCGAGGTCCACACCCAGGACGGCATGGAATACCTCGACCCCATGGCCTCGCGGGCTTTCGCGGTCGCCGATCACCAGATCGCCCACGTCTACGTCCGCCGCCCCGAGGACCTGGACGCCACCCGCGCCGCCCTGGACGGTCTGCCCGGCATCGAGACGCTCCTGGACGACGAGGGCAAGAAGGCCCACCACCTCGACCATCCCCGCGCCGGTGAACTCGTCGCCGTCGCGGAGCCGGACGCCTGGTTCACGTACTACTACTGGCTCGACGACGACCGCGCGCCCGACTTCGCGCAGCTGGTCGAGATCCACCGCAAACCCGGCTACGACCCGGTCGAGTTGTTCATGGACCCCCTCGACCCCTACGTCAAGGTCAAGGCGGCCACCGCCCTGGCCCGCAAGAAGCTCGGCATGCGCTACCGCATG
>MUMD01000363.1 GCA_002155895.1 Streptomyces rochei | reverse complement strand
CTTCTACGGCCTCAGCGGACGACTGAGCCTGGACGTCGCCTCGCCGGACGCCACGCACGAGGGCAACTCCATCCTGCGCGGCGGTGAGTGAGCCATGCGCTTCCGGCACCCGGACGGTTCGACCGTCCACCTCGCCTACTGCACGAACGTCCATCCCGCCGAGACGCTGGACGGGGTCCTCGCCCAGCTCCGCGACCACTGCGAGCCGGTCCGGCGCCGTCTGGGGCGTGATCGTCTGGGGATCGGGCTGTGGCTGGCCAAGGACGCGGCTCATGCTCTGGTCACCGACCCTTCCGCGCTGCGGGGGCTGCGGGGCGAACTGGACCGGCGGGGACTGGAGGTCGTCACCCTCAACGGCTTCCCCTACGAGGGCTTCGGCGCCGAAGAGGTCAAGTACCGCGTCTACAAGCCGGACTGGGCCGACCCGGAGCGTCTGGAGCACACCACGTCCCTGGCCCGTGTCCTCGCCGGACTCTTGCCCGACGACGTCACGGACGGCAGCATCTCCACGCTGCCGCTGGCCTGGCGCACCGCCTGGGACGAGACCCGCGCCGACAAGGCCCGTAGCGCCCTGGCCACGCTCGGCGAGCGTCTGGACGCCCTCCACGAGCTGACCGGCCGCTCCATCCGCATCGGTCTGGAGCCGGAGCCGGGCTGCGTCGTGGAGACCACGCATGATGCGATCGCGCCGCTGGGCGCGATCGGACACGACCGGATCGGTGTCTGTGTCGACACCTGTCACCTCGCCACCTCCTTCGAGGACCCGCACACCGCCCTGGACGCCCTGACCGCGGCCCGCGTCCCCGTCGTCAAGTCCCAGCTCTCCGCCGCCCTGCACGCCGAGCACCCTTCCCGCCCCCAAGTACGCGATGCCCTCGCGGCCTTCGCCGAGCCGCGTTTCCTGCACCAGGCCCGCACCACTACCGCCACGGGCGGTCTGCGTGGCACGGATGACCTGGACGAGGCCCTGGCCGCCGGCGGTCCGCTGCCCGACTCGGCGCCCTGGCGCGCGCACTTCCATGTCCCCCTGCACGCGGACCCGGCTGCGCCGCTGACCTCGACTCTGCCGGTGCTGAAGTCGGCTCTGTCCCGGCTGGTGGGCGGGGCGCGTCCGCTGACCCGGCATCTGGAGGTGGAGACCTACACCTGGCAGGCGTTGCCGGCCCAGTTGCGGCCCCGGGGCCGGGCCCAGCTCACCGACGGGATCGCCGCGGAGCTGATGCTCGCCCGTGACCTGCTGACCGACCTCGGCCTGAAGGAACTGCCATGACCCGAACCACCTCCTCCGGCGCACCGGCCCCCTCCGAGGGACCCACGCCCCTCCTGGTCCTGGACGTCGTCGGCCTCACCCCCCGGCTCCTGGACCACATGCCCCACCTCAAACGGCTCGGCCAGTCCGGCTCCCGCGCCCCGCTGGGCACCGTCCTGCCCGCCGTCACCTGCGCCGCCCAGTCCACCTTCCTCACCGGGACCTACCCTGCCAAGCACGGCATCGTCGGCAACGGCTGGTACTTCCGCGAACTCGGCGACGTCCTGCTGTGGCGCCAGCACAACGGCCTGGTCACCGGCGACAAGCTCTGGGACGCCGCCCGCCGCGCCCACCCCGGCTACACCGTCGCCAACATCTGCTGGTGGTACGCCATGGGCGCCGACACCGACATCACCGTCACCCCCCGACCCGTCTACTACGCCGACGGCCGCAAGGAACCCGACTGCTACACCCGCCCCGCCGCCCTGCACGACGAACTCACCGACAGACTCGGCACCTTCCCCCTCTTCCACTTCTGGGGACCGGGCGCGGACCTGGTCTCCAGCCAGTGGATCATCGACGCCACCCGCCACATCATGCATACGCGCCACCCCGACCTCACCCTGTGCTACCTCCCTCACCTCGACTACGACCTCCAGCGCTACGGCCCCGACGACCCCCGCTCCCACAAAGCCGCCACCGACCTGGACACGGCCCTGGCCCCGCTCCTGGACGACGCCCACGCCCAGGGACGCACCGTCGTCGCCCTCTCCGAGTACGGCATCACCCCCGTCAGCCGGCCCGTCGATATCAACCGCGCCCTGCGCCGCGCCGGTCTGCTCGAGGTCCACACCCAGGACGGCATGGAATACCTCGACCCCATGGCCTCCCGGGCTTTCGCGGTCGCCGATCACCAGATCGCCCACGTCTACGTCCGCCGCCCCGAGGACCTGGACGCCACCCGCGCCGCCCTGGACGGTCTGCCCGGCATCGAGACGCTCCTGGACGACGCAGGCAAGAAGGCCCACCACCTCGACCATCCCCGCGCCGGTGAACTCGTCGCCGTCGCGGAACCGGACGCCTGGTTCACGTACTACTACTGGCTCGACGACGCCCGCGCGCCCGACTTCGCGCAGCTGGTCGAGATCCACCGCAAACCCGGCTACGACCCGGTCGAGTTGTTCATGGACCCCCTCGACCCCTACGTCAAGGTCAAGGCGGCCACCGCCCTGGCCCGCAAGAAGCTCGGCATGCGCTACCGCATGGCGGTCGTCCCCCTGGACGCCTCACCTGTTCGCGGCAGCCACGGCCGCCTCCCCGCGAGCGACGACGACGGACCGCTCCTCATCTGCTCCACCCCCCGCGCTGTCGGCGACCGCGTCGCGGCCACCGACGTGAAACAACTCCTGCTCCGGCTGGCCGGACTCGGCTGAACGCACCACCCGGCAACCCACCGAGATCCGACTACTGAGAGTGAAACACACGGCACTGACAACGGCCCGCCCCAGCCGCATCGGCGCAGGCCACGACCCAGAAGGCAGGCACCCGTGACCCTGTTCTCAGACCCCTCCGGCACCAGAGCCACCACGGCCCCGACCGCCGACGGCCCGGACGAGGGCCTGCGCCGCACCCTCGGCGTGGACCGGCGCCGCTTCCTCAGCACCTGCACCGCCGTCGCCGCCGGCGCGGTCGCGGCACCCGTCTTCGGCGCCGCGCCCGCCCTGGCCCACGACCGCGACGGGGACCACGACCGCGATCACGGCCACGGACGCGGACACGTCCTCGTCCCGGCGGACAAGCGCGGCATCATCCTCTACACCGTCCGTGACGCCACCGCCCGTGACCCCCTCGCCTCCGACCTGCCCTCCGGCTTCCGCGAGGTCTTCAAGCAGCTGGCCCGACACGGCTACCGCCAGGTGGAGTTCGCCGGATACCGCCAGCACGCCAACGCGCCCGGCGGTGCCGACCTCGAGACCGTCGAGGGCGCCAGGCTGCTGCGCCGCTGGCTCGACGAGTACGGGCTGCGCGCCCAGGGCAACCACGGCTTCATCCCGCCCTCCTGGCCGCTGACCACGGCGGACAAGGACACCTTCAAGAAGCACCTGGAGATCGCCAACATCATCGGCATGGACCACATGGGCACCGGTGGCGACCCCACCGGCAGCTCCTACCGCGCCGACTGGGACGTCGCCGCCGACAAGTGGAACGCGCTCGGTGAGATAGCCCGCCGCGAGGGCATCAAGCTCTACACCCACAACCACGACAGCGCCTACGGCTTCCTGCTCGACGGCGGCCCGCTGGACGACCAGGGCCGGCCGACCCGCAGCTCGGGCATCCGCAAGCTCGAGTACTTCCTGAAGGTCACCGACCCGAGGCTGGTCTGGCTGGAGATGGACATCTTCTGGGCGCACGTCGCCCAGTACAAGTTCCACACCTACACCGCCCACGACGGCTCGACCCGCAGGAGCGTCTTCGACCCGGCCGGTCTGGTCGCCCGCCACAACAAGCGCTACCCGCTCTTCCACGCCAAGGACGGCGTCGTCAGCACGACCAACGGCATGGGGTACGACATGGTGCCCTTCGGCACCGGCGTCATCGACTACACGACGTTCTTCTCACGGGTCGGACAGCGCAACTACCACAACCCGATGATCGAGGACGACAACTCACCGAGCGCCACCGACCCGGCGCAGTCCCTGCGCGAAGCCAAGATCAGCTACGACAACCTGGCCGCCCTGCGCAAGCGGCGTCGCTGACCCGACCCACGGAGTACACGGACCGGGCGGTCCCTCC
>MUMD01000362.1 GCA_002155895.1 Streptomyces rochei | reverse complement strand
CGGACGGTGTGGGCGCAGGCGGGGTTGTTCGCGTTGGAGGTGGCGCTGTTTCGGTTGTTGGAGTCCTGGGGTGTGCGGCCGGGTTGTCTGATCGGGCATTCGGTCGGTGAGTTGTCGGCGGCGTGTGTGGCGGGGTTGTGGTCGTTGGAGGATGCGTGTCGGGTCGTGGCTGCCCGGGCGCGGTTGATGCAGGCGTTGCCGGCGGGTGGGGTGATGGTCGCGGTTCGGGCCGAGGCGGGGGAGCTGGCCGGTTTCCTCGGTGAGGACGTGGTGATCGCGTCGGTGAACGCGCCGGGGCAGGTGGTGATCGCTGGTCCTGAGGGGGGTGTGGAGCGTGTGGTGGCTGCTTGTGGGGCGCGGTCGCGTCGTCTGGCGGTCTCGCATGCTTTTCATTCGCCTTTGGTGGAGCCGATGCTGGGGGAGTTCCGTCGGGTTGTGGAGTCGGTGGCGTTCGGTGTGCCGTCGTTGCGGGTGGTTTCCAATGTCACGGGTGCGTGGGTGGATCCGGAGGAGTGGGGGACGCCGGAGTACTGGGTGCGTCAGGTCCGTGAGCCGGTGCGTTTCGCCGACGGGGTCGCCACGTTGCTCGACGCGGGTGTGAGGACGTTCGTCGAGCTGGGTCCCGC
>MUMD01000361.1:250-14438 GCA_002155895.1 Streptomyces rochei | reverse complement strand
CCCCCGGCGCAGCCGCCCCGCCCCGCGGCCACCGCCCGCGTGCGGCTAGTACTGCGCCTGCAAGTGCTCCCAGAAGCCGTCCCGCAGCGCCCGCCGCAGGTCGGGCTGGCCGCGCAGCGAGTACTGCAGCAGGCCCTCGGCCTCCACCAGCAGGTCCTGGTCCACGGAGCCGGGGAGGTAGGGGTGGCCCGGGAGGAGTTCCACCAGGGACTCGCGGCCCCGGGCGGCCAGCCACTTCGCCGCGATCTGCGCGCCGACGAAGCGCACGTCCTCACGGGCGGGACGGGCGGCGTTCGTCACCTCGTACGCCTGAGCCGTGCGCCGGGAGACGTACGGCTTGAAGAAGTCCAGGTCGAAGGTGCGCTGGCTGTCGACCTCCCAGAGCAGCGGGTCGGCCTGGTTGCGGCCCTCGGGCGCCTCGATGCCCCACAGGTGGACGCGTGCGCCGTACCCCTGGGCCGCCTCGACCGCCGACACCAGATCCTCGTCCCCGCCGAGCAGGGCCACGTCGCTGATCGCGCGGTGCCGGGCCAGGGACTCCAGGTCGGAACGGATGAGGGAGTCGACGCCCTTCTGCTGGTTGTTGGCGTTGAGGTTGCCCAGGCGGACCTTCACGTCCGGCAGCTCGGCGATGGACTGCTGCTCGGCGGTGTGGATGCGGCGCCGGGCCCCGTCGTACCAGTAGACCCGCAGCAGGCGGCTGTCCGCGAAGATGGTGCGCGCCTTGTCGATGAGCGCATCGATCAGGCCCTCGGCGTCCAGGTCGAAGGCGCGGCGGTCCTCGGTCCCGGCCACCAGACGCCCCGCCGCCGCGTAGAGGTAACCGGCGTCGACGAAGATCGCGTGGGTCGAGGGCGTCTTCGCCACCTCGGCGAGCATGCGTTCGAGCAGCTCGTTGGTGCGATCGATGCGGGCGTTCAGGGACGCGAGGTCGTCGTTCATCACCTCCCATTGTCCCGGCGGTCACGCTGCGAACACAACTGGTCCCGGTCAGTCTTGTATCGAACGCCCAGTGCTCCGCGAGCGAGCGACTTACCGGTCAGTAATTAGCCGTTCGAAAAATTTCTTTAGCGTAGGGAATGTTTGTAACACGAACCCCGTTGACTATGAACGACTCCCCGGGCACCGACGACCCGGGAGCCACACCAGTAGTTCTCCTCAGGAGGATGACCAGATCAAGGGAGAGGCCATGCGCTTTGAAGTCATGCGACTCGACGACGTCGACGGGACCCCCGTGGACACGACCGTCGTGGACGCCGCCTCCGTGAACCGCATCGTTCAACAGGCCGCCGCCATCGGGCAGCGCCTGTGGATCCGCCCCGCCGACACCTCGGCCTTGTAGCGCGGACACACACCCGCACGCACCGGGGCCCCCGCACGGCATTCCGTGCGGGGGCCCCGTTCGCCGTGCTCACGCCCCTCGGACGACCTGCGTGACCCCGTTGATGATCTGCTGCACCGCGATCGCGGAGAGCATCATGCCCGCGAGCCGGGTCACCAGCACCACGCCACCGTCCTTGATGACGCGGATGATCAGCAGCGAGTACCGCATCACCAGCCACAGCACCACGTGGATCGCGAGGATCGCCGTCCACACCGAGACTTGCGCGGTCACGCTGTCGGCCTTCTCCACGGCCAGGATGACCGAGACGATCGCTCCGGGACCGGCGAGCAGCGGCATGCCCAGCGGCACGAGCGCGACGTTGACGTCCTTGGTCTGCTTCGGCTCGTCCGTCTTGCCGGTGAGCAGGTCGAGCGCGATCAGCAGGAGCAGCAGCCCGCCCGCGATCATCAGCGCGGGCACGGAGACGTGCAGGTAGTCGAGGATCCGGTGCCCGAGGAGCCCGAACACGGTGATCACGCCACCGGCGACGCAGACGGCCTGGAAGGCCATCCGCTTCTGCACCTTGGCGGGCCGGCCGGAGGTCAGCGCGAGGAAGATCGGGGTGATCCCGGGGGGATCCATGATGACAAAAAGGGTCAGGAAGAGGGAGCCGAAGACGGCGATGTCGAACATGGGTGAGCTACTGGCCTTGCGGGAGAGATGAACGTGGACGTACGGGGAGTGCGGTTCAGACCCCGCCGGCGCCCGGCACCGGGAAGGCCCCGAACGCCCGCCGCGTGATCTCCCCGTACACCTCGGGGTCCGTCGTGTACTCCCCGAGCAGGCAGGTCTTCCGGCTGCCGTGGTAGTCGCTGGAGCCGGTCACCAGGAGCCCCAGTTCCCCGGCGAGCCCGCGCAGCCGCGCCCGCGTGTCCGCGTCGTGGTCCATGTGGTCGACCTCGATGCCGTCGAGCCCGGCGGCGGCCAGGTCGGCGATGGTGGCCTCCGGCACCGTGCGTCCGCGCTTGGCGGCGGCCGGGTGGGCGAAGACGGCCACACCGCCGGCCGCCTTGATCAGCCGCAGCGCCTCGAAGGGGTCGGTCTCGTGCTTCTCCACGAAGGCCCGGCCGCCGTCGGCCAGCCAGTCCTCGGTGAAGGCGTCACTCACGGTCGGTACGACGCCCAGCTCGACCAGGGCGGTGGCCACATGGGGCCGGCCGACCGAGCCGTCGCCGGCGATGCGCGCGACCTGCTCCCAGGTCACCGGCACGCCCAGCGCGTTGAGCTTGGCGACCATGCCCTTGGCGCGCGGCACCCGGTCGTCCCGGACCAGCTCGCGCTCGGCGAGCAGGGCGGGCTCCTCGGGGTCGAACAGGTAGGCCAGCATGTGCATGCTGATGCCGTCGACGCGGCAGGACAGCTCGGCGCCGGTGACGAGGGTCAGCCCCTCGGGCAGCGCGGCGACGGCCTCGGCGTGACCGCGGGTGGTGTCGTGGTCCGTCAGCGCGACGACGTCCAGCCCGGCCGTGGCGGCCTTGCGGACCAGCTGGGCCGGGGTGTCCGTGCCGTCGGACGCGGTGGAGTGGGTGTGCAGATCGATGCGCACGACGCTGACTCCAAGCGGTGACGGGACGGAAGGGGACGCTCAAGGATAACCGGAACTCGGACCGCCGCTGTCACACCCGAAACGGGCCTGCGCCTACTACCGACGGGCGTCACCGCCGCACCCCACCCGGACCGCGCCCGGGTGCCGGGCCCGCCGGGCGGGCCGGACATACCGCCCCACCGCACCCGGACCGCACCCCGTCGTCGGACCCGCCGGGCGGGCCGGTCATCGCCGCCGGACCGGGCCCCGCGAGCCGGGGCTACGGCTGGATCAGCCGCGGGGACAGCGCGCCGCACGGCACCAGGTCCACCTCGGCGCCCGCGTCCCGCAGGTCGGTCAGCACCAGCTCCTCGTACATCAGCAGCCCGGACTGCTCCGGCCACGCGACGGCCCACAGCCACATCCCCAGGGCCTCGCCGGCGAAGACGGCGCGGTCGACGGGGCCGCCGGATACGTGCCAGAGGGGGGTGGGGCGGCCGGCGGCCAGCACCTTCGCCTGGGGCGGCTTCTCGACGTCCATGTACGGGCCGGGGTCCGGGGCGTCGATGCCCGCGTAGCGCGCGCCAAGACCGACGCCGAGCTCCTCCGCGACCAGGATCAGCTCGCCCATCCCGCCGAGGGGCCCGGGGCCGGAGCAGGCCACGGCGGTCGCCCGGCCCCCGCTGCGGTCGTCGCCCGCGCAGGCCACACCCGTGAACAGCCAGCCGACCGGCAGCGGCCACGGCATCCACACCGGGACCTGCGTGCGGTGCACCACGACGCCGAGCGCCTCGACGCTGGGCGGGAGCACGGGCTGCAGCGGATGCACCGTGCCGTGCAGATCGCACTGCCAGGAATCGGCGAAGAGGCCGGGAGCCCTGACCCGGCCACCACACTTCGGGCAACTGGGTTCGCCCCTCATAGAGCCCCACGGTCCTACCCTCGCTCGCCCACGTCAAGGACGATCACCCATCCGGGCGGAAGGGCTGACCGGCGGAATTAGATGTAGCTTGCATTAGTTAGCGTCGCTAACTTACTATGTGCATACACCAACTACCTCGTCGGCATTGGAGCACTGCATGGACCCCTTCGACGCGGGTGCGGGCGGCATCCTGCGGCAGCCCAAGGCGGTGTGGGCGACCGCCGGCGCGTCCGTCGTGGCCTTCATGGGCATCGGACTCGTCGACCCGATCCTGCCGTCCATCGCCCAGGGTCTGGACGCGAGCGCCAGCCAGGTCTCCCTCCTGTTCACCTCGTACTTCCTCATCACCGCCCTCGCGATGCTGGTCACCGGCTTCGTCTCCAGCCGCATCGGCGGCCGCAGGACGCTGCTGCTCGGCCTCGCCCTCGTGGTGGTCTTCGCGGGCCTGGCGGGCACCTCCGACACGGTCGGCCAGCTCGTCGGCTACCGGGCGGGCTGGGGCCTGGGCAACGCGCTGTTCGTCTCCACGGCCCTCGCGGTGATCGTCGGCGCGGCGGCCGGCGGCAGCGCGGCGGCGATCCTGCTCTACGAGTCGGCCCTCGGGCTCGGCATGGCCTGCGGCCCGCTGGTGGGCGCGCTGCTCGGCGACGCCAGCTGGCGCTACCCCTTCTTCGGCACGGCGTTCCTGATGGCGATCGGCTTCCTGTGCATCACGGCGTTCCTCAAGGAGCAGCCGAAGCCGGCCCGCAGGACCTCGCTGCTGGACCCGGTCAAGGCACTGGGCCACGGCGGTCTGGCCTCCGCCGCGATCTCGGCGTTCTTCTACAACTACACGTTCTTCACCGTGCTGGCCTTCACCCCGTTCGTGCTGAACATGACGCCGTACAGGTCCGGCGCCGTGTTCTTCGCCTGGGGCGTGCTGCTCGCCGTCTTCTCGGTGCTCGTGGCGCCGCGCATGCAGAAGCGGTTCGGCTCGCTGAAGGTGCTCGGCGGCTCGCTGGTGCTGCTCGCCGCCGACGTGCTCGTCCTGGGCTACGGCAACCACACCGCGGCGGTCGTCTGCACGATCCTGTCCGGCGCGTTCATCGGCGTGAACAACACCGTCTACACCGAGCTGGCCCTCGGGGTGTCGGACGCGCCGCGTCCGGTGGCGAGCGCGGGCTACAACTTCGTGCGCTGGTTCGCGGCGGCCGCGGCGCCCTACTTCGCGCCGAAGATCGAGGAGTGGACCGACGTCCACATCCCCTTCGTGGTGGCGGCGGTCACCGCCGTGCTGGGCGCCGTCGTCGTCCTCGTACGACGCCGATCGCTCACCCACGAGGCGGAGGAACTGGAGCCGAGGCACGCGACCGAGGACGGGGTCACCGTCTTCGCCAACTGACGAACGGCGACGGTGAGTCGCGTCACTCCAGCGAGGCGGACCTGCGGGACGGATCGCGCAGGTCCGTCCCCTGCGTCAGCCAGCGCTCCTGAAGGGCCTGCGCCCCGTGCACACGCTTCCAGGCGGCCTCGTTCGGCGTCATCGGCAGCAGCGGCAGGAAACGCACGGGGTCCAGCGGCGCGTCCAGCTCCAGGTCCTCCACCAGACCGCCCGGCTCGGCGACCAGGACCGAGGTGAAGGGAGCACCGGGCCACAGCGCCTCGCCGACGTCCAGCGACGCGCCCGGCGCCACGATCACACCCTCCACCTGCGGCGATGCGGCCAGCACGGCGAGCGGGCGGAGCACCTTGTCGGTGTCCGCCAGGCCGGAGCGGACGGAGAGGACCAGTTCGGCACGGGGGCCCTTGACCGGGTCGGCGAGCACGGCCGTGGGATCGGCCATGGGCTGCGCGGACATGCCCAGGGTGGCGTACCGGACGATGTCGCCCTCCTGGCCGCCGCCCGGGAAGCGCAGCACCTCGATGCGGTCGGTGCCGAGGAAGGTGACCGCCGCGCGCGCGTCCGGTTCGCCCAGGGCGCTGAGCAACCGGGCCTCGACCAGAGGAAGAACATCAGCCATGCGGCGAGCATAGAACTCGTCAGCGGGAGGCAAAGCGGCGCCTTGACACGTCGGTGGCTGATACTCTGAGCCAGCGATTCGGGGCAGCACGCAGCAGCGTCGCGATCAACACCCCGACGCCTGAAGACTCCCCTACGGGGAACCCTCCTAAACGGAGGGAATCGATCGTCCCTCACGAGGGACCGGCCGGAGGAGGTGGGGCTGGCATGGACCGAAGTCGACCGTGCAGTACCACCCGCTCTTCCGGCCGCTGACGCAGCCGCCCCGGCTCACCGCCCCCGCGGCCTCCCGTCTCCCGCGCGCTCGCATTCGGAAGAGCACTTCGTCTCGTTTTGCCTGATCCGGCCCCTCGGCCTCGTCATCGACGTCGCCCGGTCCGGGTCTGCCGCTGAATCAGCAGCGAAGCCGGCCACCGCGACGGTGCGGTGCTCCCCGCTTTGTGGACGTGCCGAGCACGTACGGCCAGGACGTCCTCATTCCGGGTGGTTCCACCCGCCGCCGGCCCCGTTCGCTGCCCGTCGCGAAGGAGCCTGCCATGTCGATGATCCGTGACCTGCGCGCCGCGGTCCGCCCGTCCCGCGTCTCACTGCGCAAGGACAGTGGCGTCTACGACACCACCCGCGACCCGGAGACCGCCTCCGCCGTCGTCGACTGCGCCGTCTACCGTGACGGCGCGCGCGTCGAGACGGACGCGCCGCTCAGCCCGCACCAGGCGATGCGCCAGGTGCGCCGGGACGGCGGGTTCGTGTGGATCGGCCTGCACGAGCCGACCGAGGACGAGTTCGCCGGTATCGCGCGGGAGTTCGGACTGCACCCGCTGGCCGTGGAGGACGCCGTCCAGGCCCACCAGCGCCCCAAGCTGGAGCGCTACGACGACTCCCTGTTCACCGTCTTCAAGACCATCCACTACGTCGACCACGACGAACTGACCGCCAACAGCGAGGTCGTCGAGACCGGCGAGGTCATGTGCTTCACCGGACGGGACTTCTTCATCACCGTCCGGCACGGCGGACAGGGCTCGCTGCGGGCGCTCAGGCGCCGGCTCCAGGACGACCCGGAGCTGCTGCTCAAGGGCCCCTCGGCGGTGCTGCACGCCATCGCCGACCACGTGGTCGACGGCTACATCGCGGTCGCCGACGCGGTGCAGGACGACATCGACGAGGTCGAGACGGAGGTGTTCTCGCCGGGCCGCAAGGGCACCCCGCGCGGCACCGACGCCGGCCGGATCTACCAACTCAAGCGCGAGGTCCTGGAGTTCAAGCGCGCGGTCTCCCCGCTGCTGCGTCCGATGCAGCTGCTGAGCGAGCGGCCGATGCGGCTGATCGACCCGGAGATCCAGAAGTACTTCCGGGACGTGGCCGACCACGTGGCCCGGGTGCAGGAGCAGGTCGTCGGCTTCGACGAGCTGCTCAACTCCATCCTCCAGGCCAACCTCGCCCAGGCGTCCGTCGCCCAGAACGAGGACATGCGCAAGATCACCTCGTGGGCGGCCATCATCGCCGTACCGACGATGGTGTGCGGGGTGTACGGCATGAACTTCGACCACATGCCCGAGACCCACTGGAAGTACGGATATCCCATGGTCATCGGTGTCACCGTGGCCATCTGTCTGGGCATCCACCGCACCCTCAAGCGCAACGGCTGGCTCTGAACCCGCCACGGCACCCGTGGATAGGCTGAGCGCATGACAAGCGAGCTGCTCGACCAGGCCCTCGTCGAGGAGGCCACGAAGAAGTCCGGCCTCATCTGGGTCAGGGGACCCGGGGTGCCCGCCCGCGCGCTGTGGCACGTCTGGCACGAGGGCGCGGCGCTCGTCGTCGGCGACGGTCCCGGCGAGCAGCCGCTGCCCGCCCTGGCCGACGGCGTCACGGCGGACGTGACGGTGCGCAGCAAGGACAAGGGCGGCCGGCTGGTCTCCTGGACGGCGCGGGTCGTGGAGCTGCCGCCCGGGTCCGAGGCGTGGCAGGCGGCCGTCGCCGACCTCAAGGGCAAGCGGCTCAACGCCCCGGACGGCGAGGCGATGACCGACCGCTGGGCGCGCGAGTGCCGGGTGCTGCGTCTGGAGCCCACGGGGAGCACCGCGCCGATGCCCGACGGTCCGCTGGCCGAGGCGCCGCTGCCGAGCCCGGCGACGACGCGCGGGCCGGTCCCGGCGGGGCTGCCCCGGCTGCTGCTCAAGCGGCGGAAGCGGCGCTAGCAGGACGTCACGACGTCGGCAGCTGTTTGCCGTAGTCGAGGGTGTCGTCCTTGGCCGGTTCCTCGAGCGCGAAGTCCGTGTTCCAGTCCGAGAAGCCGATCGTGCCGGCGCTGCCCGCGCGCACCAGGCGCAGCGGGTACGGCGTGCCCTCCAGGGAGACGTCCAGGGAGCCGCCGGCGCCCTCGTCGCCGCTGATCCGGATGGTGCGTACGCCCGCCTGCTCGTGGCGGCCGTCCTTCTCCACCGTGCCGTGCAGGGCGAGCAGACCGTCCAGGAGGACGTCCTTGTCGGTGAAGCCGCTGAACTTCTTGTACACCGGGTCGCTCTCGGGCACCTTCACGTACTTGCCCGCCAGCTTCTCGGCGGCCTTGGCGTCCCCGCCGTCGTGGCTCCAGAACCCGGCGTCGGCCTTGAGGAAGAGCTGGTCGCCGACGCGCAGCAGCCCGAAGGTCGCCCCCTCGGCGGCCACCGACCCGGTCCCGCCGTCGGACTTCAGCCGCATGTCGAGGGTGTAGGTGCTGCCGGCCGCCTCCACCGACCCGTGCAGGCGGACGGAGTCCGCGGCCCCGGCGGCCGAGCGGGCCTTCGTGTGGATCTCGTCGGCGGAGAGCTTGCCGAGGCCGTTGGTGCCCGCGTCGGGGTCCTCGCTGCTGCATCCCGTCAGCCCCGCTCCCGCCACCGTCAGGGCGCACACGGCGCCGATCAGTGCGGCCCTGCTCAGTCGGCGCCGGGGAGTCACGAACACAGGAGGGGCTGCCTTTCTGACATGGGCGGACACGGAGCCGGCCGGGCACCCGGGAGCTGTCGGACGGACCCCGGCGGCGTACCGCAGCGTACCGGGGCCCCGGACGGCGAACGGAGCCAGTCCGTCCGGAGCGGCCACCAGGGCGGAGCCGTTCGGGACGGGCTAGCCTGAAGCCCGTCCGAGCGGGCAATTCGGAAAAGGAACACCGTACGAAACAGCTCTCACACCGTGGGCCGATCAGCCCTCACCCGTGGTGAGCGACGCTTAGGAAAAGGAGCCGCGGCCATGGCAGCGGGCGCCCCCCGGATCTTCGTCTCCCACCTCTCCGGCATCGCCGTCTTCGACCCGGCCGGCGATCAGGTGGGGCGTGTCCGCGATCTGGTCGTCATGCTCCGCGTCGGCCGCAAACCCCCGCGGGTGCTCGGCCTGGTCGTCGAACTCACCACCCGCCGCCGCATCTTCCTGCCCATGACCCGGGTCACCGGCATCGAGTCCGGCCAGGTCATCACCACCGGCGTGCTCAACGTCCGGCGCTTCGAACAGCGGCCCACCGAGCGCCTGGTCTTCGGTGAGCTGCTCGACCGGCGGGTCACCCTCACCGAGACGGGCGAGGAGGTCACCGTCCTCGACCTGGCCGTGCAGCAGTTGCCGGCCCGCCGGGACTGGGAGATCGACAAGGTCTTCGTCCGCAAGGGGAGGAAGGGCGGCGCCTTCCGGCGCAACAAGGGAGAGACGCTGACCGTGGAGTGGTCCGGCGTGACCGGCTTCTCCGTCGAGGAGCAGGGGCAGGGCGCCGAGAACCTCCTCGCCACCTTCGAGCAGCTGCACCCCGCCGACCTCGCCAACGTCCTGCACCACCTGTCGGCCAAGCGCCGCGCCGAGGTCGCCGCCGCGCTGGACGACGACCGGCTGGCCGACGTGCTGGAGGAGCTGCCGGAGGACGACCAGATCGAGATCCTCGGCAAGCTCAAGGAGGAGCGCGCCGCGGACGTGCTGGAGGCGATGGACCCCGACGACGCGGCCGACCTGCTGGGCGAGCTGCCCGAGGCGGACAAGGAGCGGCTGCTGAGCCTGATGCAGCCCTCCGACGCGGCCGACATGCGGCGGCTGATGGCGTACGAGGAGCACACGGCCGGCGGTCTGATGACGACCGAGCCGATCGTGCTGCGGCCCGACGCCACCGTCGCCGACGCCCTGGCCCGCATCCGCAACCCCGACCTCTCCCCGGCGCACGCCGCCCAGGTCTACGTCTGCCGCCCGCCCGAGGAGACGCCGACCGGCAAGTACCTGGGGACGGTCCACTTCCAGCGCCTGCTGCGCGACCCCCCGTACACGCTGGTCGGCTCGATCATCGACGACGACCTGCAGCCGCTGGCCCCGGACGCCGCGCTGCCCGTCGTCGCCGGGTTCTTCGCCACGTACGACATGGTCGCGGCGCCCGTCGTGGACGACTCCGGGTCGCTGCTGGGCGCGATCACGGTGGACGACGTGCTGGACCACATGCTGCCCGACGACTGGCGGGAGACCGAGTACCACCTGGAGGAGACGGAACGGGAGGTGAGCGCCGATGGTGTCTGAGCGCGAGACGACGACCCGTGAGCGTGCCGCGTCGGGGGCCACCGCCTCCTCCAGGGCGCGGACCCGGCTGGACCAGCCCCGTCCGCCGCGCCGCCGGCTGCTGCCCGAGTGGGACCCGGAGTCCTTCGGCCGGCTCTCGGAGCGCGTCGCGCGCTTCCTGGGCACCGGGCGGTTCATCGTCTGGATGACGGTCGTCATCATCATCTGGGTGGTGTGGAACGTGTCCGCGCCGAGCGGTCTGCGCTTCGACGAGTACCCGTTCATCTTCCTGACGCTGATGCTCTCGCTGCAGGCTTCCTATGCGGCCCCTCTGATCCTGCTCGCGCAGAACCGGCAGGACGATCGGGACCGGGTCAATCTGGAGCAGGACCGCAAGCAGAACGAGCGGTCGATCGCCGACACCGAGTACCTGACCCGGGAGATCGCCGCCCTGCGGATCGGCCTCGGCGAGGTCGCGACGCGGGACTGGATCCGCTCCGAGCTGCAGGATGTTCTCAAGGAGCTGGAGGAGCGGCGGGACGGCCACCGTCCCGCAGGCGGGGTATTCCCGGCGGATCGGTCCGCGGGGCGTGACGTACACGACCGCTGACGGGGCTTTCCGCCTCCGGTGGGCGGCGCCGTACCATCGTGTCCATGGCTACGGAAGACGCGGTGCGCGAAGCGCTGGCGACGGTGAACGACCCTGAGATCAACCGGCCCATCACCGAACTCGGGATGGTCAAGTCGGTGGCGATCGGTGCGGACGGAGCGGTCGCGGTCGCCGTGTACCTGACGGTCTCCGGCTGCCCCATGCGGGACACCATCACCCAGCGCGTGACCGAAGCGGTCTCGCGGGTGGAGGGGATCACGCGCGTCGACGTCGAGCTGGACGTGATGAGCGACGAGCAGCGCAAGGAGCTGGCGACGGCCCTGCGCGGCGGCCAGACCGAGCGCGAGGTGCCCTTCGCCAAGCCCGGCAGCCTGACCCGGGTCTACGCGGTCGCCTCCGGCAAGGGCGGTGTCGGCAAGTCCTCGGTGACGGTGAACCTGGCGGCGTCGATGGCGGCGGACGGTCTGAAGGTCGGTGTCGTGGACGCCGACATCTACGGCCACTCCGTGCCGCGGATGCTGGGCGCCGACGGGCGGCCCACCCAGGTCGAGAACATGATCATGCCGCCTTCGGCCAACGGCGTGAAGGTCATCTCGATCGGCATGTTCACCCCGGGCAACGCGCCCGTCGTCTGGCGCGGTCCGATGCTGCACCGCGCCCTCCAGCAGTTCCTGGCGGACGTGTACTGGGGCGACCTGGACGTCCTGCTGCTGGACCTGCCGCCCGGCACCGGCGACATCGCGATCTCGGTGGCGCAGCTCGTGCCGAACGCCGAGATCCTGGTCGTGACGACGCCTCAGCAGGCGGCCGCCGAGGTGGCGGAGCGGGCGGGCGCCATCGCGGTGCAGACCCACCAGAAGATCGTCGGCGTGGTCGAGAACATGTCCGGGCTGCCCTGCCCGCACTGCGGCGAGATGGTCGACGTGTTCGGCACGGGCGGCGGACAGCTGGTCGCCGACGGCCTGACCCGCACGACCGGCGCCTCGGTGCCGGTGCTCGGCTCCATCCCCATCGACGTCCGGCTGCGCGAGGGCGGCGACGAGGGCAAGCCGGTCGTCCTGTCCGACCCGGACTCCCCGGCGGGCGCGGCGCTGCGCGCGATCGCGGGGAAGCTGGGCGGGCGTCAGCGCGGCCTGTCCGGGCTGTCGCTGGGGATCACCCCGAAGAACAAGTTCTGACCTCGCGTACGGAGGCCGGGGGCGCTGTCCGGGCGGACGGCGCCCCTTGCCGCGTCCGGGGTCAGGCGTACGAGGCGATGTCCTTCACCACGGCGAAGGCCAGCCCGTAGGCGCTCATCCCCCGCCCGTACGCGCCGAGGTGGACGCCCTGCTCGGTGGAGCCGGCCAGCACCCAGCCGAACTCGGACTCCCGGTAGTGGAAGGACGTGGGCACGCCGTCGACGGGGAGGGACAGCGTCGTCCAGTCCGGCCCGTCGAGGTCGTCGGCGAGGACCCACGCGGTCTCCGTCTGCTGCTCCAGCCAGTCGTCGCGCAGGGAGTGGTCCATCTGGCCGGGCCAGGTGAACGACAGCAGCCCCACGCCGGCCAGCCAGGCCGCTGAGGACACCGAGGTGGCCTCCAGCAGACCGGTGCCGTCGGCGCTGCGCCGGTCGGGGTTGGCCGCGACGGTCACGACGACCGCGAACTTCTCCTTGGCGTCCTGGTCGTCGCCGGACACGTGCTCGTTGCGCACCGACGGTTCGTCGCCGTGCCCGGTCGAGCCGTGCTCCACGGTCCCGTCGGCCGCCGTGCCGACCTGCATCAGCCAGCGCCGCCCCGTGAAGGCCTCGTCGAGGCCGTACCACGGGAAGGGCGCACGCAGGTAGCCGTCGATCGTCCGCCGGGCGGAGGGGACCTCTTGTCCGTCCTCCGCGCCCGGCGTCTGCGCGACCGCCTGACTCGTCGTCTCCATGTGCCCGGACGCCTCCTCGCTCTCGTCGGTCCGGAACGGCCCGCCCCCCTTCGGGCGCACTCGTCCGGTCCGCACAACAACTCGGGCAGCATAGCCACACCACCGGCGGCAGGCGGGAAACCGCCGGGCGCGTGGGTCGCGTGGGCGTCGTCTTCAGGCCCTGTGCGCCCCGTCCGGAGTGTGAGACACGTCACGCGCGGCACAGATGGCTCATACGCCGCCGGCGCTCGCGGCACGGGGTCGGCTCAGGTGGCGTCGGCGTCGAAGGGCGGACGGTCGTCGCGGGCCGGGGTCTCCGGCTTCTTCGACATGTCGATCCGGCCACCGGTTGAACCGGAGGAACCGGACGAGGAGGAGGTCCCGGACGACGACTCGGACTCCCGGCCGTGCACCGCGTCGGTGACCTCGGCCATCTCCTTCTTCAGGTCGAAGCCGTTGCGGATCTCCTTGAGCCCCAGCTCGTCGTTGTCCAGCTGCTTGCGGATGAACGTCTTGGGGTTGAGGTCCTCGAACTCGAAGTCCTTGAACTCGGGGCCCAGCTCCTGCCGGATGTCCTGCTTGGCGCTGTCCGAGAACTCCCGGATCTTCCGGATGGTGCGGGAGACGTCCTGGATGACCTTGGGGAGCTTGTCCGGACCGAAGACGAGCACGGCGAGGACGACGAGTGTCACCAGCTCGAGTGCGCCTATGTCATTGAACACCTGAAGCTCCTTGGGATGTCCGGGCCGCCCCCACGGTACCCGCCGATCCCGTCCGACCGGTACCGTCCCGTGAGCCCCGAGTGGGTGTATGCGCGCGCTTTCCGAATTGTTTGCCTTCCTTGCCCCTTGTCGGGACTGCGCCGCGGTCAGTCGCCGCCGGAGGAGCCGAGGACCAGTGAGACGTGCGTCTCCTTGCCGTCCCGCTCCAGCGTCAGCTCCAGGCGGTCGCCGGGGCGGTGGGCGCGGGTCTTGACGATCAGCTCCTCGCCGGAGTGCACGCGCCGGCCGTCGACGGCGGTGATCACGTCCCCGGCCCTGATGCCCGCCTCGGCGCCCGGGCCGCCCGGGGTGACCGGGGAGCCGCCGTCGCTGCCCTTGGCGGCCACGCGGGCGCCGTCGCCGGAGTAGGCCATGTCGAGGGTGATGCCGATGACCGGGTGGGTGGCGCTGCCGGTGTTGATCAGCTCCTCGGCCACGCGCTTGCCCTGGTTGATCGGGATGGCGAAGCCGAGCCCTATCGAGCCGGCCTGCCCGCCGTCCGACTCGGTGCCGCCGCCGTCGGCCGACCGGATGGCGGAGTTGATGCCGATGGCCCGGCCCCGGGCGTCCAGGAGGGGGCCGCCGGAGTTGCCCGGG
>MUMD01000361.1:0-135 GCA_002155895.1 Streptomyces rochei | reverse complement strand
GATGGCGACCACGGGGTCGCCGACCCGCACGTTGTCGGAGTTGCCGAGGGGCAGGGGGGTCAGGCCGCTGACGCCCTTGACCTTCACCACGGCCAGGTCGTAGCCGCCGTCCCGGCCGACGACCGTGGCCTCGGC
>MUMD01000360.1 GCA_002155895.1 Streptomyces rochei | reverse complement strand
TCGCCGGGAACGCCGCCTGGATCCGTCCCGAGCCGCGCGACAAGCGGTTGCTGCTGCTGATGAGCGTGCAGGCCAACCACCGCATCGACGCGGGCGGTCCCGACAGCCCGACGCCGTTCACCGCCGAGCTGGTCCGGTCGCTGGAGGCGGGCGGCGAGGAGCACGTCCTCCCCGGGTTCCGCACGGCTCTCCGGCTCCCAGGCGTCCCCCCGCACGGTCCGGTGACCGGCGGCGGCCATCCGGGCCCGCAGGTCGTCCGCGAGGGCGCGGAACGACACGTCGCCGCCCGCCTCCAGCGACCGGACCAGCTCGGCGGTGAACGGCGTCGGGCTGTCGGGACCGCCCGCGTCGATGCGGTGGTTGGCCTGCACGCTCATCAGCAGCAGCAACCGCTTGTCGCGCGGCTCGGGACGGATCCAGGCGGCGTTCCCGGCGAAGCAGCAGTCGAGGACGATCACGATCCGCCGGGCCTTGCCGGCGACCAGCATCGCCTGCGCGACGCTGAACATCTGCGCGCCCGGGAAGACCGCGTGCCCGCCCGCGACCACGCGTGCGTCGCGCATCTGGAGGAACAGCTCGTCGCCCGCGTTCGGTATCGCCCCGTGCCCGGCGAAGTACAGCAGCAGGACGCCCTCGGCCTCCTGGGCGGCCTTCCACAGCTCCCGGTTGAAGGCGCCCTGGTCGGGAGAGCGGCACACCGTGATCTCGTGCTCGCCGAAGACGCCGCCGTGCCGCAGCGCCTCCGCCAGCCGGCTCAGGTTGTGCTTGACCGCCGGCAGGTCGCCGGGCACACCGTCCGGCGGCGCCGTGTTGTCGTACTCGGACACCCCGACCAACAGCGCCCGGTTCGCCTTCCCCCGCGGGTCGTCACCGGTCACCGGCCGCCTACCTGTCGTCGGGACGCACCGGCTCGACGTCCGCCTCGGGCGGCTCGCCGTCCTCCACCTGGCGGCGGTTGGCCCGCCAGGCGTCCACGGACCGCCTGACCTGGTCCACCACCCCCTGGAAGATCGCGCCCGCCGCTCCCCCGGTCACCGCCACGACGATGTCCATGCCGATGCCCATCGGCGCGCCGGCCTCGTCGGTCCGGCTCCGCTCATCGATGCGGAGCTGGTCGGTCCGGATCAGCTCGGCAAGCGGTTTCTCCCGTTCGAGCCATTTGTGCAGGGCCCCGATGTCGCTCTCGCGCGCGGCCTGACCCAGCCGGATCCGGATACCACGCGTCACCATGCCGTCCCCCTCAGCCATAACTCACCATCATGGCACCGCTGTTGCGCGCAGGGGAGGGTCCGTACGCCGCTCTCGTGCCGCGCACGCGGGCGCGCGCGGGGCCGACGGCGCGTCCGCTCGCGCCCCACCGGGCCGGCACCGACGGCCCGCCGTGCCCGGCCGGCGTCAGCCTTGCGTCTGCAACCGGCTCAGCTCCCGCTGCACATGGTCCAGCGCGCCCTCGCGCCGGCCCGGCACCCGGCCCCGCAACGCGGCCAGCGCCGTGCCCAGTTCACGGGCGGCGCCGGCGTCGCGGACCCGCCCCCACTGGTGGTGGGCCCGGTCGACGGCCGCCTCCACGGCCGGTGCGCCGGGCGGCTGGCCGGCGCCCAGGCGGGTCTGGGCGACCGTCAGCCAGGCCCGGCAGCTGCGCGCCGGGTCGCCCGCGAACATCGCCAGGTCGGCCCGGACCTCGGCCCAGTGCAGCGCCTCCTCGGAGGCGGGCCCGCCCGCCTGGGCGGCGGCCCGTTCGTGCCGGGCGGCGAGCGCGTCGGCGTCCGCGTGCCGCCCCGAGCGCACGGCGTCGGCGATGACGGCGTGCGGGTCGCCCGCGACCGGTCCGGGCGCCGACAGCACCAGATCGGCGCCGGCCGGGGTGCCGTTCGCCGCGGCCTCGGCGGCGAGCCGGGCCAGCGCCTGCTGGTGCAGCTGGTCGGCCGGCGGCCGGTGCCCGCTGCGCAGGATCGTGGCCACGGCGCGCATGTACGCCGGGGCGGCCACCGTCCGCCGCGCGGGCGGCGGCGCGACGCGCCCGAGCACGGCGTTGTTGCGCCCGCAGTCCAGCGGGTTGGCCCGCAGCCACTGCCAGGTCTCCTGGTCGGCGTGCAGATCGAGGAGCAGCGTCGTCGCGCCGCTCGGCCGCAGCCGCAGCTCCTCCTTGATCCAGTGCCAGGGCAGGGCGGTGTAGCGGACGGTCGCCGGGGTGGTGCGGGCCAGCGCGAGGTGCGGCAGCCGCTGGCGCCGGTCCAGCTGGAGCTGCCCGGCGACGTAGACGGTCAGCGGTCCCGGGGCCGCGGCGGCGGCGCGCAGCCGGGTGAGGACGGCCTGCGGCTCCAGCGGGTCGGCGAGTTCGACGACGTTCGCCGTGTCGGTGCCGGAGAGCACGGCGGGCGGCACCGCCGCCAGCACCGGGAGCACGGAGGCGGCGTCCACCAGGCACCCCTTGCCCACGGGCGACGCCGCGAGCAGCAGCACGGTTCCGGGCATGTCCCCTCCCCCTGTCGATCAGTACGGCAGCACGTTAACCGCTGCGGCTGCGAAGCGGGGCACTCAGCCGTACGCCGGCCCGGGCCGGCGCCGTACCGCGAAGACCGTGGTGTCGTCCGACAGCCGTCCCCGGCAGTGCCGCAGCGTGCCGTCCCGCACGAGCGCCACCAGCCGGGACGGAGCGGCGTTCGAGGCGTCGGCGGTGACGGCGCGGGCGACGTCGTCGGCGTGTCGATAGAAGCGGCCCTCGGCGTCCCGCGCCTCGGTCACCCCGTCGGTGACCACGAGCAGCGTCTCCTCCGGGGCGAGGGCGTGCCGGGTGACCGGCGGCGCCTGCGGACCGGGCACGAGGTCGCCCATGCCCAGCGGCAGCCCGCCGGTGACCGGCAGGTACCGCACGCCGCCGGGTCCGGCGGCCAGCGGCGGTTCGTGGCCGAAGACGACGGCCTCGACCACGTCCGGCCGGTCGGGGAGGAACCCGATCAGCACCGCGGTGGCGAAGCGGTCGCCGTCGGCCCGGCCGAGGGCCGCGGTGTGCCCGCGGTGGCGCCGGATGCGGACCTCCAGGCGTTCGGCGACCGTGGCGAGGTCCGCCTCGTGGTAGGCGGCCTCGCGGAACGTGCCGAGCAGCGCGGCGGCCGTCTCCACCGCGCCCAGCCCCTTGCCCTGCACGTCGCCGACGAGGACCCGGGTGCCGTGCGGTCCGGGCTGGATGTCGTAGAAGTCGCCGCCGACCCGGGCCTCGCTGTCCGAGGAGAGGTAGACGGCGGCGTGGTCGAGGCCGCCCCAACCCTCCGGGATCGGACGGAGCACGGTGCGCCGGGTGGTCTCGGCGATGTCCCGCATGTGCAGCATCCGCCGCTCGCCGCCGACCCGGACCCCGGCGGCCACCACGGCGATGGCCCCGCCGAGGGAGACCAGGATCAGACCGGGCAGCCCGGTCTGATCGCGGTGCTGCCAGGTGGTGTCGGCGAGCACGTAGACGGCGACGGCGGCCACCGCGAACACGGCGGTGGCCCGGACCCCGCAGATCGCCGCGGCCACGCCGGGCACCAGGACGGTCCAGGAGACGATGTGGAACGCGCCGGTGGCGACGTCGATCGCCGCGATGGCGACGAGCATCAGCAGCGGGAACAGCCAGGCCACGCTGTGGCCGCGCACGCTGAGCAGCTCGTGCCGGGACACGGCGTCGCCCCGGCCGGCGGCCTGGACGAGCCGGCCGAGCAGCCGCCACCGGCCACGCACCGGCCTGCGGACGCGACCCCTCACGCGTGTCAGCGAAGCACGCCCCCACGCGGCCCGCATCCTGACTTGCCAGTCGGCGCGGGCAGGTGTGCGCTGGTAGGCGGGGGCGAGGCGAGAGGAGTGCTCTCATGGCTCACGCGGTACCCACACGCAAGACCTCCGCCGGAGCGGAACGGCGCGGCCGGGCGCCGGACGCCCTGCCCGACGTGTTCGGCGAGCGCACCCATCTGGTGGCGAAGTGGGCGGTACCCGTCCTGGCCGGACTGCTCTACGGGTACTGGGCGGCGTCCATCAGCCGCCGAGGCGGCCCCGTCACCGGCTGGAACCTGCTGTTCGGCTTCATGACCGCGCTCGCGTTCGTCGTCCTGTACGCCGTGGTCCGCGCCGTGGCGCAGCGGCTGCCCCGCGAGGGCCACGCGGTGCTCTGGGGCGCGTTCACGGGCAGCGCGGTCGGCTTCCTGTACTCCCGCAGCGGTGTGGCCATGTTCACCTGCGTCCTGGTGTCCTTGCTGGTCGCGGCGGCGGTGACCGGCGCGAACTTCTACCGCCACTACACCTGCGAGGACGCGGAGGGCCACCGCGTCCTCTGAGCGACCGCCCGGGACCGGGGGCGGTGGAGTGCGCGCCACGCGCCACGGGTGAACCGGGCGCGGGCGCGGCGCGCGTTGGGTGCGCCGGTGCGACGCGCTCTCGGTGCGCCGGTGTGACGCGCGTGCGAGGCGCCGCCCCCGTGCACGTTCGGGGCGCCGGGGGCGCCCGAATGCAGTCACCCGGCTCGCTCCCGCCGCCCCCGCGGCCTTGCCTGGAAGGGTGTCCCCACGTCCTCGCACCGCGCTGTCGGCCGTCCTGATCGTCCTCGCCTGCCTGCTCGCGCCGTGCGGCACGCTGGCCGGCTGGGCGGCGTACGGGCTGGCCGACACCGGGCGGTACGTCGCCGTCATGGCGCCGCTCGCCGGGGACCCGGACGTGCGCGAGGCGGTCGCCGACGCGGTGGGCGACGGCGTGGCCGGCGAGGTCGCGGCCGGGCCGCTGCACGGGACCGTCCGGGACTTCGTGCGGGACGCGGCACGGTCGTTCACGCGGACCGATGCCTTCCGCGAGGGCTGGAACGAGGCGAACCGGACCGTCCACCGGGCCCTGGTGCGCGCCCTGCGCGACGACCGGGCCGCCGGACGTCCGGTCACCGCCGACCTCGCCCCCGTCACCGCGCGCGTCAAGGAACGGCTCACCGAGGACCACGTGCCCTTCGCACGGCGCATCCCGGTCCGGCACACCGCGGTCACCGTGCTCCCGGCCCACGAGGCGGACCGGCTCAGGAAGGGCTACCAGGTGCTCGACGTCGCGGCCTTCTGGCTGCCGCTCGCGTCCGTCGTCTTCGCGCTCACCGGCATCGCCGTCGCCGCGTGCCGCCGGCGCGCCGTCACGGCCGTCGGGATCGGCACCGCGCTCGGCGGGGCGCTGCTGGCCCTCGCGGTCGTGGCGGGCCGCCGGGCCACCCTCGCCGAACTGCCCGGCGCGGTGGACGGCCCGGCCGCGCTCGCCGTCTACGACGCCCTCACCGAGACCCTGCGCACCGCCGCCTGGCTGCTGGTCGGCCTCGGCCTCACGGTCGCCCTGGCCTCCTGGCTCGGCGGCCGCTACGCGCACCTGCTGCGCCGTCGGCGGCCCCCCGCCCGGGCCACGGCCGACCCGGCGCCGACCCGGCCGAGCCGCGCCCGGCTCTGAACGGCGGGGCGCAACTTCCCGCCCGCCGTCGCCGTCTTCGAGTGCGAGAGAGGGTTCTCCCGCCTCCGGGGACCCGCACAGCGCGCGAAGAGAACGGGCAGGCACCGCACCCTCGAGCGAAGGGCCGGACTTGGACACCGACACGGCGACCGGCGAGTGGACGGACCCCCGCGACCGGACGGCGGCCCGCCGCACCGGCGGACGGCGGTTCGGGGCCTGGTGCGCGGGCCTGCTGTTCGCCGCGGTGAGCGTGGTGGCCGGCTGCCGCGCCGCCGACACCGACGGCGTCACCCCCGTGCCGCAGTTGCTCGCCTTCCTGCCCTGGCTGCTGCTGCCGACCGGTGCCGGACTGCTGCTGACCCTGCTCGCCCGGTGGTGGACCGGCGCGGTGTGGGGGGTGGCGCTGCTCGGGCTGCTGGCCTGGTTCATCGAGCCCTACGGCAAGACCGCCGACCCCTCCGGACCGCCGCTCGCCGAGCTGCGGGTGCTGACGTCCAACGTGGAGTTCGGCCGGGGCACCGACGAACTGATCTCCGCCGTCCGGCGCGAGAGGCCCGACCTCGTGTTCGTCCAGGAGTGCGAGCACACGTGCGACGCGGCGCTGCGGCGCGAACTCGCCGCCGACTACCCCCACCGGCAGGCCGTGGAGGGCGGCGGCTCCGAGGGCTCCGTCATCCTGAGCGCCTTCCCCCTGGAACCCACGCCGGGCGTCCAGGCCACCATGGGCATGCCCGGCGCCGTCGCCGACGTCCGCGGCCACGCCGTACGGCTCCAGCTGGCCCACCCGATGCCGCCGCTGCCGGACCAGGTCGGCCTGTGGCGCGAGGAGCTGGACGCGCTGCGCGACGCCGTCGCCGAGGACCGCGGCACCCCCACCGTCCTCGCCGGGGACTTCAACGCCTCCCAGGACCACGCCGCCTTCCGCCGCATCCTCGACACGGGGCTGAGCGACGCGGCCCGGCTGGCCGGGGCCGACCGTACGGTCACCTGGCCGGCCCGGACCGCACCGGCGTTCGGCGTGCAGATCGACCACGTCCTGGTCTCCCAGGAGTTCGCCGCGCACCGCGCCCGGTTCCTGGACCTGGCCGACACCGACCACCGGGCGCTGGTCGTCGACCTGACGCTGCACGGGGCCGGCTGACACCGGCCCCGTGCCGCTCCGGCCGGCTCAGACGCCGATGTCGCGGCCGTCCGCGCGCCACACCGCCACGACCGCCGGGCGCACGTAGGTGCCGGGTCCGTCGGGCCAGGTGCTCGCCGGCTGCTCCACGGAGGCGCCGTCGACCTCGCCCGGGTGCTGCACGGCGACCAGCACCCGCCGGTCCTGGATCAGCGGACCGCAGGTCTCCGCGCCGGTCGGCACGGTCAGGAACTGCTTCAGCTCGCCGCGCCGGTCGCCCTTGGTGGCCACGCCGAAGAGGCCGTCGTGGCTGCCGAGGGCGTTGCCGTCGGTGGACAGCCACAGGTTGCCGTGGTCGTCGAAGGCGACGTTGTCCGGGCAGGAGATCGGGCTGACCCGGTCCTTGGGGAAGCCCGCGAAGTACGTCGCCGGGTCCTCCGGGTCACCGGCGACCAGGAACAGCGACCAGGCGAAGCGGGTGGCGTCGGCCCGGTTCCAGCGCTCGGTCAGCTCCAGCACGTGGCCGTGCTTGTTGGAGTTGCGCGGGTTGGCCTCGTCGGGACCGGCGTAACCGGCCTTGCCGCGGTTGGAGTTGTTGGTGAGGGCGACGTAGACCTTGCCGGTCTTCGGCGACGGCTCGATGTCCTCGGGCCGGTCCATCTTCGTCGCGCCGACCTTGTCACCGGCGAGCCGCGTGAACACGCACACCTCTTCGGCGGTCATCCCCTCGACGTGCGAGACGGCGCCGTCCTCGGTGGCGGTGACCAGCGGGATCCAGGTGCCGCTGCCGTCGAACTCGCCGTCGCCCGGCAGCTTGCCCGTGCCGTCGATCTCGATCTCCGGGGAGTCGCCGGAGAGCTTGGCGACGTAGAGCGTGCCCTCGTCGAGCAGCGACAGGTTGTGCTCGCGCGCCCAGCGGGAGTTCCCGTGCCGCATCCGCTTGCTGCCGACGAACTTGTAGAAGTAGTCGAAGCGCTCGTCGTCGCCGGTGTAGACGACCGGGCGCCCGTCGTGGGTCAGCCGCACGGTCGCGGCCTCGTGCTTGAAGCGGCCGAGCAGCGTGTGCTTGCGCGGGGTGGAGTCGGGGTCGTACGGGTCCAGCTCGGCGACGTACCCGAAGCGGTGCGGCTCGTTCGGCTCCTGGGCGACGTCGAACCGCTTGTCGAAACGCTCCCACTTGCGCTCGGTGGCGCCGGTGCCGAGGCCGTAGCGCTTGTCGGTGGCCCGGCTGCCGTTGGCGAAGTACTGGTTGAAGTTCTCCTCGCCGTGCAGCGTGGTGCCCCACGGGGTGGTGCCGCCGGAGCAGTTGTTGAGGGTGCCGAGGACCTTGCGGCCGGTGCGGTCGGCGGAGGTCTTGACCAGGTCGGAGCCGGCGGCCGGGCCGGTCAGCCGGAACTCGGTGGTCGCGGTGACCCGCCGGTTGAGCCGGTGCCGCGTGACGGGCTTCAGCCGGCCGCTCCCGCGCTCCTCCTCCACGACCACGGCGGACAGGCCGTGCGCCGCCCAGGCGATCTCGACCTGTTCGCGGGTCGGGTTCTCGGGGTCGTAGTCGCGGAACATGAGCACCTCGTCGGTGTACTCGTGGTTGGCGACGAGGACCTGGCGGCCGTGCTCACCGCGCAGCGGCAGCAGCGCGAGGAAGTCGTTGTTGTAGCCGAACTGCCCGGCCTGCGCCTTCGCGCTCTGCTTCTCCGGGTCGAAGGCGGGCGCGCCGCGCAGGATCGGCTCGCCCCAGCGGATCACCACGTCCTGCCGGTACCCCTCCGGGACGGTCACGACGTCGTCGGTGTTGGGCGCGACGGGCGTGAACCGCAGCCCGCGCGCACCGTCCGCCCTCGACGGTTTCCCGTGCCCGTGTCCCTTCCCGGCCGCCGGCGCGGCCTGCGCCGACGGCGCCCCCGCCACGCCCACGGCCCCGGCGCCCGCGGCGGCCACGGTGACGACGGCGGCGGCACGCATCATGGAACGGCGGCTGAGCGCGCCGGCGATGACGTCACCGACGTACTCGTTGGAGCTGGTGTTGGGCACCTCGTGGAAGCAGGCGTCACCACACCGGAAACGGCAGGTCATGGCGGACCGGCCGCCGGGGTGCGAACCGGACGGCGTTCCGATCAACGGCAGCAGCTTGCGCACTGTGTTCTCCCCTTGAGAATCCCTGGATGCCCTGGTGTCAGCGTGACCGTAGGTGCACATACGTGCGGGAGACGGGCGCCGCGGTGAACGGCGGGTGAACCCGTGGAAGCCGGAAGGGAATTGCCGCGGCGTCTCGATCCCTCCTTGACGCGCCCGCCCTTCCGTGGCAGACCCTGCACAAGATCACAAGTCGGGGCCGCTAACCTTACGTGTCCGTCCTGGCCAGGGATCTACGGGCATCAACTCACGCGAAGGGTTGCGCACATGGGCATTCTCACTCTCCTGCGGAACGCGTTCGGCCGGTCACGCAAAGAACGGGCCGCCCAGGCGGAGGGTGCGGCTCAGGAGACGGCACCGTCGGCGATCGCGGCGGAGCCGAAACTCCCGTCCCAGCCCACCGCGCCCGCGGAACCGGCCGCGCCGGAGGCCGCCCAGGTCCCCGAGCCGCGCCAGGAGCCGGCGCCGGCCGCCCCCGACGAGCACGAACTCGTCAAGGCCGCCTTCGCCAACGTCACGGTCCCGAAACCGACGGAGCCCCCGGCCTCCGCCTCCCGGACCGAGCCGACCCCCGCCCGCGAGCCGGCCACCGAGCCGACCCCGGAACCGAAGCCGGAAGCCGAGCCGGCCCCGGAACCGAAGCCGGAACCGACACCGCAGGCCGCGACCGAGCCGGAGCCCTCGCGGAAGCCGGAAGCGACACCACAGCCCGAGCCCCCGCAGAAGCCGCAGGCCGCAACCGGGCCCGAGACCGCGTCCGAGCCCAGGCCGGAACCGGAAACCGAAGCCGCCACGAAGCCGGACACCGAGCCGAACGCGGAGCCCGAGGCACACCCGAACCCGAACGCCGAAACCCAGCCGGACCCCCGGCCGGAGCCCGAACCGACCCCGGAACCGAAGACGAAGCCGGAACCGGAGTCCGTAGCGGCGCCGGAAGCGAAGCCGGAGCCTGAGCCGGAGGCCGAAGCGACCCCGGAGCCGGAGCCGGAGCGGAAGACGAAGCCGGAACCAGAGGCCGAAGCGACCCCGGAGCCGGAGACGAAGCCGGAGCCGGAGCCCGTAGCGGCCCCGGAGCCGGAGCCGGAGCCTGAGCCGCAAGGCGAAGCGGCGTCGGAGGTCGAGGCGGAGCCGAAGACCCTGCCGAAGCCGGAAGCCGAACCGGAA
>MUMD01000036.1 GCA_002155895.1 Streptomyces rochei | reverse complement strand
CCAGCACCGGACCCGGAGCGTGCACCGGCGCCAGCACCGGACCCGGAGCGTGCACCGGCGCCCGCCCGCTCCGTGCACCGGCCCGCGCATGCGGCCTCGCACCCGACCCCGCACCCGATCCCGCACCGGGAGCCGTACGGCGAAGCCCTCACCTCCCCGCGCTCCGAGCCACCCGCGCGGCCCCGCGCACCCCGCTCCATGGCCGCCCCGGACCGCGACGGCGAGCTGCGCCGCACCTTCCCGGCGCTGCCGCCCCGGCCGTCGGGGCAGGACGGCTTCGCCGAAACCTGGTGGGGCAACGCCTGGGTGGCCGCGCTGGAGGAGGGCGCCCTGGACTCCGCGCGGCTCGCCCGGGGCCGCGTGTACGCCGAGCGGGGGACCGTCGACGCGATCACCGTGACGCCCGGCCTGGTCCTCGCGTACGTACAGGGCAGCCGCCCCCGCCCCTACCGGGTCCAGGTGCGCCTGCGGACGCTCGGCGACGGCGACTGGGAGGCGTTCCTGGACGCCGCCGTCGAACGGCCCGGGCACATCGCCGCCCTCCTCGACAAGGAGCTGCCGCACTCCCTGGCCGACTGCGGCGTCCCCCTGCTCCCCGGCCCCGGCGATCTCGCCCCGCAGTGCAGCTGCCCCGACTCCGGGCACCCCTGCAAGCACGCCGCGGCCCTCTGTTACCAGACGGCACGTCTGCTCGACGCCGACCCGTTCGTCCTGCTCCTGCTGCGCGGCCGGGGGGAACGCACCCTGCTCGACGACCTGTCCCGCAGAAACGCGGCGCGCTCCGCACGCGCCGCCCAGGACCGGGGGCCCGCGCCGCTGCCCGGCATCCGGGCGTCCGAGGCGCTGGCGGCGCGCACCTTGCCGCTCCCGGCGCCGCTGCCCGTGCCCCCGCATCCAGAACAGCCCCCGGCCTACCCGGCGGCCCCGGGCGGCCCGGACCCCTTCGCGCTCGACCAGCTGGCCACCGACGCCGCCGCCCGCGCGCACGCCCTGCTGGCGACGGGCCGCGACCCGGTCGGCGACCTGACGCTGTGGCAGGACGCCGTCCGTCTCGCCGCCGCCCGCCCGGGCTCCGGCCTCACCGCCGGCACCCGGACGCTGTACGCGTCCCTCGCCGCGGCCGCCGGCCGGGACACGGCGGAGCTGGCCCGTGCCGTGGCCGCCTGGCGCCAGGGCGGGCTCGACGGCCTGGAGGTACTGGAGGAGGCATGGGACCCGCCGGCCGGACGCTTCGACCGCGCCCGCCCTCTGCTGCTCGCCGCGGACCTCCCCGCCTTCCGCCCTTGGCGCAACCGTCTCACCCACCCCGTGGGCCACGTCCAGCTCCGCCTCGGCCGGACCGGGCTGTGGTACGCCTACGAGTCGGAGCCGGGCCGCGACGACTGGTGGCCGCGCGGCACCCCGGACCTCGACCCGGTCGGCGCCCTGACCGGCCTGGGCACCTCCGACGGCCTCTGACCAGACGGCCTCTGTCCAAACAGCCTCTGACCGGGCGGCCTATGGGCAGGCAGCCTCTGACGTGCCGTAAGAACGCCCGGCGCATGCCCGGCCCCGCGCACGGCCGGCCCCGCACACGGCTGAGTGCGTGGCCGAGTCCGACTCGGCGCGTGGCCGAGCCGAGCGTCGGCCGGACCAGCGCGGGCCGGGTCCCGTGCCTCTCAGGCGACGGCGGCGATCGCGCGTCCCGCCCAGTCCGGAGCCGGTTCGGCCAGGTCCGTGAAGCGGTGCCGGACCGCGTCCGGGAACGCGGTGGCCCGGCCCGTCCGCCGGTCGACGTGGAGCGCCAGCAGCTCCGTCGTCGCCACCGGCGCCGCGTCGGGCACCGGCTCGGCCTGCGGCTCGGGCACCACGTACATCTCGTGCGCGAAGCGCGCCTTGCGCGCCGCCGCGCCCAACACCCGTGTGCGGACGGCCAGGTGGGCGTCGGCGGGCACCTCGCGGAGGAAACGGACGTGGGACTCGACCGTGTAGAGGGAGCAGCCCGTGGACTCGCGGTAGTCGGAGTCCAGGCCGGTCCCGATCATCAGTGCGTCGGTGGCATGGCCGAAGACGAGGACGTAGAAGGCCTCGCTCATATGGCCGTTGTAGTCGATCCACTCCTCGCGGACCGTGCTGTGGAACAGCGGGAGCCGGGTCATCGGGAGTCCCCCTCGCGGTTCAGCCGGCCGGTGGCGCGCAGCACGTCGATGACGCCCCGGTCGCGTTCGGCCACCAGGTCGGCGATGGAGCGGCCGTCCGCGGCCTCGTCGCAGCCCGCCACCACGGCGTCGTACAACTCCTTGTCCAGCTCCGGAGCTTCGAGGCGCGTCCACGGCGACTTCAGGGACGGGCCGAAGTGGTCGAGCATGTGCGCCATGCCGCCCTCGCCGCCCGCGAGGGCGAAGGTCAGCATCGGCCCCATCACCGCCCAGCGCAGCCCGGGCCCCTCGGTGATCGACAGGTCGATGTCCCGGACCGTCGCCTCGCCGGACGCGACCATGTGCAGCGCCTCCCGCCACAGGGCTTCCTGGAGGCGGTTGGCGATGAAGCCCGGCACCTCGTGGTCCATCGTGATGACGGACTTGCCCGCGACCTCGTAGAAGCGGGAGGCCCAGGCCACCGCCGCCGCGTCGGTGCGCTCGCCGCCGACGACCTCGACGAGCGGGATGAGGTAGGGCGGGTTGAAGGGGTGGCCGACGACCAGGCGCGACGGGTCCGCGGCCGCCGTCTGCATGTCGGTCATCGGATAGCCGGAGGTGGAGGAGGCGATGACGACGCCGGGCGGCGTCGCCGCGTCCAGACGGGCCAGCAGATCGCGCTTCAGGTCGAGCTTCTCGGGCGCGCTCTCCTGGACGAACTGCGCGTCGGCCACCGCCTGTTCCAGGGTGTCGGTCACGGTGAGCCGGTCGGTGGAAGCGCCCTCGGCGAGGCCGAGTGAGGTGAGCGCCGGCCACGCCGCGTCGACCAGGCGGCGCAGCTTCGGGCCGGCGTCGGGCGCCGGGTCCCAGGCGGTGACGTCGTAGCCGCGCGCCAGGAAGTGGGCGGCCCAGCCGCCGCCGATGACTCCGGCGCCGACACAGGCGACGCGGCGGACGTCCTCGGGGGAGGTCGTCCCGGGGGCGGTCGTCTCGGATGAGTGCATGAGAGAGGGAGGTCCTTCGTCGTCGTCGCGGAGGGAGGGCTACTGGCGCGGCTTGAGGCCGAGGGTGGCGCGGGCCTCGTCCGGTGTCGCGACGCGTGCGCCGATCGACTCGGTGATGGTCACGGCACGCTCGACGAGCTGGGCGTTGGTCGCCTTGTTGCCCTTGCCGAGGTACAGGTTGTCCTCCAGGCCCACGCGGACGTGCCCGCCGAGCAGGATGGACTGCGCGACCCACGGCATCTGCATCCGGCCGAGCGCGAAGCTGGCCCAACGCGCGCCGTCCGGCAGCATGTTCACCATTGACTGGAGCACTGCGGGATCCGCCGGGGCGCCCCACGGGATGCCCATGCACAGCTGGAACACGGTCGGGTCGTCCAGCAGTCCCTCCGCGAGCAGCTGCTTGGCGAACCAGAGGTGACCCGTGTCGAAGATCTCCAGCTCGGGCCGCACTCCCAGTTCCTGGATGCGCCGCGCCCCGGCGCGCAGCATGTCGGGCGTCGAGACGTAGAGGTTCGAGCCGTCACCGAAGTTGAGCGAGCCGCAGTCCAGCGTGCAGATGTCGGGCAGCAGGTCCTCGACGTGGGGGAGGCGCTCCAGCCCGCCGACGAGGTCGGTGCCGGGGAGGTGCGTGAGCGGGTCGTCGGGGTCGATGACGAGATCGCCGCCCATCCCCGCGGTGAGGTTGATGACGACGTCGGTGCCGGTCTCCTTGACGCGCTCGACGACCTCCCGGTACAGCTTCGGGTCGCGCGACGGTTCGCCGGTCTCGGGGTCGCGGACGTGGATGTGGACGACGGCCGCCCCGGCGGCGGCCGCCTCCACGGCGTTCCTGGCTATCTGCTCCGGGGTGACGGGGACGTGCGGGCTCTTGCGGACGGTGTCGCCGGCGCCGGTGAGCGCACAGGTGATGATGACGTTCTCGGTCATGGGCATGCGGGAACCTCCCGGAAGGGCGGGGTGGGGGGACTTCGTGCTTCGGTGGTCTGTGGTCTGTGGCTACTCGGCCAGGATCGTGTGGTCGACGTGGGCGGTCAGTGCCGCGTGCATCGCGTCCGCCGCCGCGGCGGACGCCGGACCGCTCACCGAGAGGACGTGTGTCGCCAAGCCGTCGATCAGCGCGCTCAGCGTCAGCGCCGCCGCCCGCGGGTCGATCTCGGCCCGGAACACGCCCTGCCGGACACCTCGGCGCACCACGTCGGCGACGGTCTCCCGCCACTGCCGGTAGTACTCGGAGTGCAGTCGGCCCACCGCCGTGGAGCGCGCGGCCTCGGCCCACAGGTCGAGCCAGACCGCCCACTGGCGGCGCTGCTGTTCGGTGCGCGGCGTCTGCAGCGCGATGAGCTGCCGCAGCTCCGCCGCCGCGTCGTCCGCCTCGGCGAGGAGGGCGGCACGGCGGGCGGTGTCCTCGTCCATGCACCAGCGCACGGCCGCCTCCAGGAGTTCGGCGCGGCCCGGGAAGTGGTAGTGGATCGCGGCACTGCTGGTGGCACAGGCGCGGGCGATGTCGGCGACCCGCACCGCGTGGAAGCCGTGCTCGGCGATCAGCCGGACCGTCTCGCGGACGATCTGCAGCGGGCGGCCTCCCTCCACGGTGACGGCCGGCGCCGTGGCCACCTCACGGGTCCGGGTGCCGAGCAGCCAGCCCGCGTCGACCCGGCCCTCGTCGGCGATCCGTGCCAGCTCCGCGGCCGTGAAGCGGCGGGTGCCGCTGAGCGAACGCGAGAGCTTGGACGGATCCATGACGACCCGGCGCGCGAACTCCCGCTGGCTGACGCCCGCGGCCGCGATGACCTCGCGGACGCGAGCGGCGGTGTCGGCGGTCGGTGCGCTGTCGAGGACGTCGTCGGCTTCCACGGTCCACGACCCTAGGCAGGCATTGCGAAAAACTCAACACCACCGCAGTGCGTATCCCTGTTTTCAAGCCGGTGTTGAGATCCTGACCGGCACATCAGTCAGTACCCGGACCGACCCGCTCCCCGGCGGTCGGCGACCCCTCGCTGGACCGGAAGGCCCGGCTGCCACGCGACGTGAAGGTCCGACTGAGCACCCCGTCCCCCTCCGGGTGAGTACGCGCACTCACGCGGGGGCGGTGGCCCGATCGCAGACTCGGCACATGACGAACCTGGTCCCGCCCGCCACGGTCACCCGCTCCCCGCGCCGCCTGTGGCTCCCGCTGGCGCTCGCGGCTCTCACCCTCGTGACGGTGCCCGCCTGCGGTACGGAGAGGACGGAGAGGGCGGGCGCCGACGGACCGCCGAGCACGCACGCCGACACCGCCGGAGACCGGCCCGGCGCCGCCTTCGCGAAGATGCTGGACGAGGTCGCGCACGCCTGCCCGCCCAGCACCGCGCCGGAGGCGCCGCCGACCGGTCCGGCGGAGCCTTCGACTCCCGGACCGGGGGAAACACCACCGAACACCCTGCAATACCGCTTCGACGGGCCAGAAGACGCTCCTGTTCTGACCCTGAGGCCCTCGCTGGGGACCACAAGGCACAGGTTGTAGGGACCGTCCAGGGTCGTCTACGGCAGTCCAGCGCGGGCAGGAAGTTGCAGGTCGGAGCGTCTTGGCCTGGGTCGGTCTGCACTCGGTCGTCCTGCTCTGCCGCCCCGTTCGAAGCATCAGGGCAGCGGCCCCGCTCAAACGCTCGGTCCGCACCCAGAACACGCCGACGAGGTCCTGGACGACGTGCGGGCATCGACGACAGTGTCGACGTCGAGACGAAGGTGGCCATGGCCAAGGCGATGGTCCGCCGGGCCATCGCCGACAAGGTCCCGTCCGGCTGGGTGACGCCTGACGCCGCCTACCGCTTTTCCAAGGGCTGGCGCCATGCGCTCGAGCAGGCGGACGTCTTCACGTCATGGCCACCACCCGCCACGACACCGCCGTCACCCGATGGGCACTCGATCACCCCATCCACGACCTGTTTCCCGGTCTGCCGAGGCAGAAGTGGAAACGTCGTTCCTGCGGGCGGGGAGCCCACGGTCGGCGGTCACCGGGTCAGCGTCACTGACTTCAGCTCGTCGCTGTAGCCGACGCGAGATCCGTCGGCTACAGCGTGGTGACAGGCTTTTGACTCTCGCGTGGCGGATCGACGGCCCGGACGAGGACGATAAGCGGCCGCGAGGCCGGCGCCGGGCGTCTCAGCCGACTGGATGGTGTGCCAAATGGCGTCCGGTGGAGACCAGAGGGATGCTCGACCGGAGACCTTGTTCGCTGCAGCGAAAGGACACGCCATGCCGATCTGCACGACGCGAGACGGTGTCGAGATCTTCTACAAGGACTGGGGGCGTGGCCGTCCGGTGGTGTTCATCCATGGCTGGCCGCTCAACGGTGACGCGTGGCAGGACCAGTTGAAGGCGGTCGCTGACGCCGGCTACCGGGGGATCGCGCACGACCGACGCGGTCACGGCCGTTCGTCGCCGGTGTACGACGGCTACGACTTCGATACCTTCGCCGACGACCTGGACGACCTGATCAGGCACCTGGACTTGCGCGACGTGACGCTCGTGGCGCACTCGATGGGCGGCGGCGAACTCGCCCGTTACATCGGCCGCCACGGCACCGGGCGGATCCGCTCCGCCGTCCTGCTGTCCGCCATCCCGCCGCTGATGCTGCAGGGCCCTGACAACCCGGAGGGCGTCCCGAAGTCCGTGTTCGACGACATCAAGGCCGGCATCCTCAAGGAACGCTCGCAGTTCTGGAAGGACACCGCGGTCGGCTTCTTCTCCGCCGACCGGGAGGGCAACAAGGTCACCCAGGGCAACATGGACGCCTTCTGGTACATGGCCATGGCACAGACCATCGAGGGCGGTGTCGACTGCGTTGACGCCTTCGGCACGACGGACTTCCACGAGGATCTCAAGAAGTTCGATGTCCCGACACTCGTCGTGCACGGCGACGACGACCAAGTGGTGCCGATCGACGCCACCGGCCGCAAGTCCGCCCAGCTGATCGCGGACGCCGAGCTGAAGGTCTACGAGGGCGGCTCGCACGGCATCGCCCTGGTGCCGGGCGACAAGGAGCGCTTCAACGAGGACCTGGTGGAGTTCCTCAAGAAGTGACCCGCGGATACGCTGTCCGTCACCGCCCGCGTTGCCCGTGGCCGGCCTGTTCGAAGCCGGTGACCGGCCAGGCCCGCAGCGGGGTCCCGCGCACGGCGCCTGGGCAGGGGTCTGGACGGGTCCGTATCCGCCGGGTCATCGCCCCGGCCCTAAGCCTCACCGCAAGACGTACCGGGGGCGGTCGGTGTACCCCACGCGACGCCGGTGTCGTCCTGGCCGAGCCGTTCGCCTGACGCTTGTCGCTCGATCAAGTTGCGGAGATGAGGGCTGCCGGGACCATAGGAGAGGAGAAGGGGGGAGTGAGCGTCTGAGCCACCGTGCCGTGGCTGCCGCACGCCTTGATCACCTGGAGTCCGCATGAGCGATCTGCCCCCGCCCGTCACGCCATTCCTGGAGCCGGCGGCGAAGGAACTGGCCGAGGCGACCGACCCGCACCCGCGGATCTACGAGGTCCCGCCGGAGAAGGGCCGCGAGATCCTCCTCGGCCTGCAGAGCGACACCAGCGTTCCCCGTCCCGAGGTGGACGAGGAGTGGGTGGAGGTCGACGCCGGCAAGTGGGGCACGGTCCGCACCCGGATCATCAAGCCCAAGGGGGCCACCGGCCCGCTGCCGGTCGTCTTCTACATCCACGGCGCCGGCTGGGTCTTCGGCGACGAGAAGACCCACGACCGACTCTTCCGCGAGCTGGCCGTCGGTGCCGGCGCGGCCGGGGTGTTCCCCGTGTACGACCGGGCCCCGGAGGCGAAGTACCCGACGCAGGTCGAGCAGAACTACGCCGTGGGCCAGTGGCTGCTGGAGAACGGTGCCGACCACGGCCTGGACACCTCCCGCGTGGCGGTCACCGGCGAGTCCGTGGGCGGCTGCATGTCCACCGTCTTCGCTCTCATGAACAAGGAGCGCGGCGGCATCGACCTCAAGGCTCAGGTGCTTCTCTACCCCGTGGCCGACGCCGACTTCGACACCCCGTCCTACCGGCAGTTCGCCGAGGGCTACTACCTCACCCGGGACGGCATGATCTGGTTCTGGGACCAGTACTCCGAGCCCTCCCAGCGCACCGAGCCGTACGCGTCTCCGCTGCGCGCGAGCCTCGACCAGCTCAAGGGCCTGCCCCCGACCCTCGTCATCACCGACGAGGCGGACGTCCTGCGCGACGAGGGCGAGATGTACGCCAACAAGCTGCGTGAGGCCGGTGTCGACGTCACCTCCGTACGTGTGGCCGGCATGGTCCACGACTTCCTGCTCCTGGACAGCCTGCGCGACACGCGCGCCGCGAACGTGGCCCGGCACCTGGCCGTCGACGCCCTGAAGAGGGCGCTCCAGGCCGACTGAGTCCGGCCCCCCTCACGAGGGTCCGCGCGGCAGACCGATCGGTGCCTGCCCTGCCCACGCAGGGCAGGCCGTCGACGCAGAAGGCGACAAGAGGAGTGGACGATTGAGCGGCAGCGGCTTCTCACCGGGTTTCCGGGGCCGGACCCATGCGTTCGAGGGACGCCTGCCTCCGGGGCAGTACCCCACCGAGTCCTTTCCGGTACTGTCGGCAGGCCCCACCCCGCACCTGTCGACCGACGACTGGACCTTCACGGTCACTGACGAGACGGGCGGCAGCCGGTCCTGGACCTGGGACGAGATGATGGCGCTGCCGCAGCAGGAGCCCACCGTCGACATCCACTGCGTCACCCGGTGGTCGAAGTTCGACACGCGCTGGCGAGGCGTGTCGCTGGACGTCCTCCTCGACGGCGTGGACACCGCCGCCGACTACGTCGTCGCCGAGTCCTACGACGGCTACACCACCAACCTGCCGCTCCAGGACGTCACCGACGGCAAGGCATGGCTCGCCCACTCCTTCGACGGCTTCGCCCTCTCCCCGGAACACGGAGGACCGGCCCGCCTCCTCATCCCGCACCTGTACTTCTGGAAGTCCGCCAAATGGGTCAAGGGCCTGCGCCTGACCCTCGACAACGAACCGGGCTTCTGGGAGTCGGCCGGCTACCACGACTACGGCGACCCCTGGCGCGAGCAACGCACTTGGAGCGACTGATGGCCACGCCGGACACCGGCGCCGGACGCCCGGCCGGCTGGCGTCCCGCCGCGCTGGTCGCCCGGGAGAAGCAGACGGCGACCGGGCGCACCCTCCGCTTCGACGTTCCCGGCTGGCCGGGACACCTCCCGGGCCAGCACGTCGATGTCCGGCTCACCGCGGACGACGGCTACCAGGCCGTGCGCAGCTACTCCCTGGCCTCGCCGGCCCACGGCACAGCGGTCGAACTGGGCATCCAGTCCGTCCCGGGCGGCGAGGTCTCCCCGTACCTGGCAGACGACCTGCCGGTGGGCGCGGAGATCGAGGTGAAAGGCCCGCTCGGCGGCTGGTTCGTGTGGAACGGCTCGTCCGACGGCTCGCTGCTCCTCCTCGCCGGCGGCAGCGGGATCGTTCCCCTCATGGCCATGCTGCGGGCTCGCCGCGACACCCGGTACGACTCCCCGTGCGTCCTGCTCTACTCCGTACGCGATCCGCAGGAGATCTGGTACGCCGACGAACTCCACAGCGCGGAACCGTTCCTGACCGTGCGCGTCCTGCACACCCGCCGGGCACCCGCCGGCGCGGCCCGCCCCGCCGGACGCATCACGGCCGCCGACCTGCAGGGCCTGCCCATCCCCGCGGACAGCCGCTGCTACGTCTGCGGACCGACCGGCTTCGTCGAGCACAGTGCCGACCTGCTGCGCGCCGCCGGTCACCCCGCCGATCACATCCGCACGGAACGCTTCGGCTGACCGACGGCGACCTCCCAGGAGACAGTGATGAACGACCCCTTCACCACGCACCTCGACGGCAACGCCCTGGCCGGCCCCCTCGCCGACGTGTTCTCCGTCGACCCCACCACCGCATGGCGCCGCTGCCCTTCCTGCCACCTCCCCTCGAGCCTGGGCCAACTCCACGTCTACGGTCCCGGCCCCGGTCTCACCGGCCGCTGTCCCGGCTGTGCGGACATCGCCCTGCGCGCCGTCTCCCAGCCCGGCCACCTCTGGCTCCAACTCGGCACCGGAGGCGGGGCGTTCCGCTTCCACCTGCCGACCAGCGCACCCTGACCGTCACCCGTCGCCCGGGTCCGGGGCTGCCGAACGAGCGGTGCGCACAGGGTGGTCGGGTTTGCTGGCGGGCTGCTACTGACTTTGTTGGCGTGGTGTCGTCAAGGTGAGGCCGGTTCCGGCGAGGCTGCCCGCGCGGGACACCGTGGGTATGGCGGGAGGCGATGGGCAGCACCGTGATCTCATTCCCGAGCGCGTCGCGCCGCCGCTGCACGGACCGTAAGTGCGGGAACGTGCTCCTTGTTCCGGCCGTAGGTGTGGCACCGGATCCCCTGCGGTGAGGGGTGCGCGGTGGGACAGCCAGCGAGTGCGGAATCGCTTCGGCCTCCGAAGGCGAAGATCAAGTCAATGAGCCGCGAGGTTGTGGAACAGCAGCTCGGTGTTGTCCCCGCGTACGCCCACGGCGCCGGGTCCGGCCAACCGGCCCGGTGCGGTGTCCTCGGCCTGGAGGATCAGTCGCCCGGCCATCCACAGACGCAGCACGACCGAGCAGCTCCCGGTGGTCGCCGCCTGCGCGGCGACGCGGTTGCACGCTCCGTAGGCGAAGGGCGAAGTGGCCTTGGCGAGTGTGGTGTAGACGCCTTCGCCGGTGCCTGTGGGCGGCGCCTTGCGTTTGATGGTCACGGCACCGTCCCGGCGGCTGAAACTGACGGCGTACAACTCCTGCGGGCTCTGGTAGCGGAGCAGCAGGTGGCCTCCGTCCCAGTCGGTGGGCGGCGTGCGCGCGGTGCTGCCTGGACGTTGCAGGTGGAACTGGCCTCTGACCGTGACGTTCTCGAAGTCCGTACGCACCGTGACGACACGCAGCACCGCGGACCCGGTGCGCAGCCGTGAGGCCGGGTCGGGGGACAGGCTGTCGGGGACGCCGCTCCAACCGCAGCCCCACCGCCCGAACAGCGAACCGCTGGTGACCGTCCAGTTCCGGTCGACGCGGGCGTCGGGAGCGTGGGGGTGGCGGAAGGCGTATTCGTTGGTGACCAGACCTCTCAGGGGAAAGAACGGCAAGAAGGGAGGCCGGACGGACGCGCCGGAAGGGCAGAGCCCGGAGGGCCTGGGCAGCGCCGCCTTGTCGTCCGTTCCAGGGGGAAGCGCCTCCTGCCCCAGCCGTGTCGGGTGTGCCAGGAGCCCGGTTCCGGCTGCGGCGGCAGCCAGTGCGGATCCGAGGGCGACGCGCCGGGAGGGCCAGCGGTCCCGGCCGGTCGGCTTCACGGGACGGTCCCTGGTGCCGGCGCCGAGGGCTCCGCCTGTGCGGGGGTAACGGTCATCGAGGTGAAGCGCGGGTACGGGGATGCCGCGTCCCCGTTGCGGCTGCTGAGGGCGATACCCCCGGTGGCGTCACCCCCGGTCACCGTGTGAGGCGTCATCCGCTCGATGCGGACCGATCCGTCGACGAGCACGACCGTCCGCTTCTCCTCGACGGTGACCCTGAGACGGTGCTGTGGGCCGCTGACCAGTTTGCGGCGGGCGATCTCCCGGCGTCCGTCACCAGTGCCGGCCAGGACGCGCACGTAACTGTCGCTGAGTGTGATGGTGACCGGTTCGCGGCTGTGGTAGCGCACGACGAGACCGACGTTGTTCCGGGGCGCAGCGAGTCGGCCGATCGTGGTCGTCACGGTGTAGCCGCTCCAGTCGGCGGAACCCATGGGCAGGTATGCGGCGGACGCATAACCGACGCGGCCCGGATACGGGCCCTGACCGGTCAGTGCGCCCAGCCCAGTGTGCCCACTGCCGTCGGTGCGCTCCCACTGGGTCGGCTCTCGCAGCGGTTCCGTGCATGCGGCGGGATCCCGTGCGGTGAAACGGGCGAGTCCGGCGACCAGGTCCGCGGTGCTGGTGGCCCGGTTGACCACGAGGCGCTGCACCCGCCCCGCGGCCGCGGCCCGCGCTCCGGCGGGCAGCGGTCGGCCGGAATGGTTGGTGAGCCTGGCGCTGAAGCGAGCGCTCAGCATCTCGGTGAGGAGGCCGTCGGTCGAGTGCACACCGCCCGCCGCCGCTGACTCGTCCGCCTCGGAGCGCGCCGGGGCGTCGGGCGCGTCGGGCGCGTCGGAGAACGGGAAGGCGAACAGCCGAGGGCGCGGCAAGCCGTGCTCCTCGAAGCTGCGCAGCGAGAGGTCCAGGTCCCTGCCCACCCTCTGGCGGTACTCGGCGGGCGTCTCCACACGGTGTGCGTCCGGCAGCCACAACCGAGCGCCGAGTGCCGACTCCTGACGGCCTGACCGGTCCACAGCGGCGCGATGGTGCAGGTCGTGGGTGTGGTTCTCGAAGTCCCAGCGGCCCGAGTCACGCATCCGCTCGATCTCCTCCCAGGAGAGGTAGTAGGGGCGGTGCCGGCCGATCTGGCCGGTGACCAGGAAGGCTGCGGCCCGCATGCGGTACTTCGCCAGGATGCGGTCTGCGTGAACCCAGAGCCCGTGCGTGCCGTCGTCGAAGGTGATGAACACCGTCCGGGCGGCGGGTGCACGGCCACTGCGCAGGAAAGCCAGGAACTCCGAGGTGCTCAGGCTGCGGTAGCCGGCACGAGCGAGGGTGGCGAGTTGGTCCTCGAACGCCTGCGGGGTGACCGTGTGCCGACTTCGGCTCCCGCGTCCGATGTCGTGGTAGGCCAGCACCACGGGGTTGGCGTGTGTCGCGGGGCGGACGCCGGAGCCGCCGCCTGCGTGCGGGATTCGCACCGCCTCGGACGTGCCGGGCGGATCTTCCTGCGCGGTGACGACCCTGCGGTGAGCGTCGTAACTGCGGACCAGGAGGAACGGCAGGGCGAGAAGTACGCACGCGAGCGCCCCCGAGACGATCCGGATACCCCGCGCCTCGCCCCGCCGGGCCCCAGGCCGCCGCGCGGGCGGTTGCGAAGGTGCGCGTGGTGAGGTGGTCATGGGAGTCTCCCCCGAAACAGTACGAGGACGTACACGACGCCGGCGGCGAGGAGGAACACGGGGTCGGTGAAGGCTCCCCGCAGACGCCGCACGATCCTGTTCATGCCGCCCCCCTCGACCAGACACCCCTGCGGACGGTCAGCAACGCGTACGGCAACAGCCACGCCAGGACGACGGCGGAGAACAGGCTCATGAGCGGGCGGTAGCGCCAGCGGGGATCACCGGAGTGGTCCATGCGGTACGCGAAAGCCCAGGCGAAGCCCTTGAGCAGCACCCCGAGAAGGTACAGACCGGTGAGGGAGAAGGCCCCGTGCATCGGTGCCCAGAGCAGGTGCACACAGGCCAGGACGGGAGCGGCCAGCACCCAGAGCACATGCCCGTAGAACAGGGCGGCGGGGCCGACGCCGCGGCGCCACATGAATCCGCCGGTGAAGAAGAGGTTGCGGATGAAGCTCTTCTTCCAGCGAACCTGCTGACGCAGCAGTGGTCCGAGCTTGGCCGGTACGTCGGTCCAGACCCTGGCGGAGCGCACGTACCCGACCTGCCATGGGCGTTCGGGGAAGTCTTCCGCGGTGATGAAGGGTGAGTCGGCGTACCGGGCTTTCAGCGCGCGGCCTTTCCAGACCTGGCCGAGGACGTAGCCGGTCAGCTGCCGGTCCGTGGCGAACCTGAAGGGGGCGCCAAGGAAGCGGTCGTCGGCCCAGGCGGGAAGGTAGTTGTAGACGGCGTCGCGGCGGAAGACCGCCAGGGGCCCGGAGACGCAGGAGACCGAGCCGAACGACGCCTCCGCGGCTTTGGCGATGCGGAACTGCCCCTCGTACCAGGTGTCCTGCACGCGGGTGAGGAGGTTGGCGGAAGTGTTTCGTGCCCGGCAGTGACCGCTGACAGCGCCGAGGTCGGGGTTGCTCACAAGAGCCTGGACGCACCGCCTCAGCGCGTCGGGGGCGAGTACGCAGTCGGAGTCGGTGAACGCGATGACCTCGGTGTCCACTTCCGAGCACGCGGTGACCAGTGCCTGCTTCTTACCGAGATTCTCGTCGAGGTGGATCACGGTGATGCCGAGTTCGTCGCGCAGCCGACGCAGCACCTCCCCCGTTCCGTCGCGGGAGTGGTCATCGATCACGATGACCCGCACCCGCGGGCAGTCCGAGGAGACCATGGACCGGACACATGCCTCGATGCCGCCCACTTCGTCCCTGACCGCCAGCAGGAACGTCACGGAGGGATCGGAGGACAGCGGAGGGAAGTCCGTGTCGCGCACGCGCCCACGACGCGCGGCCGACGGGCCCTCGGACGGGTCCTCGTACCGGGTGTAGGCGATGTAGAGCACGGTGATCGTGCTGGCCAGCACGACGAAGCCGTAGGCCAGCGGCAGTGCTGGCTCGGTGAACCGCAGCGTGGCGGCGGCCAGGACAAGGAGGAGCGGGAAAAGGCACAGGAGGACGAGCAGTCGGCGCACGCAGTGTCTGACCACCGGGTCGGCACGCTCAAACCGCCCGGCCACCCGGCCCCGGCCACGGGGGGCCGGCACACCGGCCGGGGACCGCGTGGACGGGGTGCCCGTGCGCTCGGTGCCGCTCACCGGGGCAGCTCCTGGGACACGGGCAGCCGGTGGCCGACGTCGACCACGGCTGTGTCACCGTCCAGCCAGCTCAGATCGGTGTCCCGGTGCAGCGTGTGGATCACCACAATGTCCCACTTGGCAGCAGCGGGGTCGGCCACACCCTGGACGTCGGCTCCGCCCATGCGAGCCATCGGTACCAGCGGATCGACGTATGCCACGCGGGCGCCCAGCGCGGCGAGCCGGTCGTAGATCTCCAGCGCCGGGCTCTCCCGTAGGTCCGCCACCCCCTCCTTGTACGCGATGCCGACAATCAGAATCCTCGCTCCGGCGACGGGCACGCCTGAGCGGGCGAGCCGGTCGATGACCTGGCGCACCACGCTGCCGGGACGCCGTGCGATGGCCTGCATCGCGGCTTCGACCAAGGGGGATTCCGTTTCAGCGGTGCGCAGTTGCCACAGGAGATAGTGCGGGTCGCACGGGATGCAGTGGCCACCCACGCCGGGCCCCGGGTAGAAGGGCATGAAGCCGAAAGGCTTGGTCGCGGCGGCTTCGATGACGGGGCGCGGGTCCAGTCCCAGTGCCTGGCAGCTGTCGGAGAGTTCGTTGGCGAGAGCGATGTTCACGGCCCGGAAGGTGTTCTCCCAGAGCTTCGTCATCTCGGCCGCCTCGGCTGTGGCGAGACGGTGCACGAACGGTGCTGTGGCTGACAGGAACGCTGCCGCCCGGTCGGTGCTACACGGGTCGGCGCCGCCGACCACCCGAGGCGTCCGCTCCTGTTCATGTGCTGGATTGCCGGGGTCGATGCGTTCCGGGGCGAACGCGACGAACACGTCCGTGCCCACGTTCAGTCCCCGTGCCTCCAGCGGTCCGGCCAGCATGTCCCGGGTGGTGCCGACGTAGCTGGTCGAAGTGAGGAGGATCAACTGGCCCGCCCGCGCGTGCCGCACCACCGAAGCGCACGCGGCCGACAGCATGCCGAGGTCGGGAACCTTGTGGCGATCGACCGGCGTGGGCACGCACACGACGACGGTGTCCGCCTCCCCCACGGCCGCCGGTTCGTCCGTCAACCGGAAGTCCGGGGCCTGCGCCGCCTCCGCCAGCTGCGTCAACCGAAGCGGCAGGAGATCCACCCGGCAGGAGCGGACGTCACGCAGCCTCGCGGCACTGACATCGATACCGATGATCTCGGCTCCCGCATCCCGGAGAGCGAGGGCGGTGGGCAGGCCTACGTAGCCGAGCCCGACCACGGCGACGGTCTGGCCCCGGAGGCTGGGCGGGGAGTCAGGCGACTCAAGCGACTCAACGGGCCGCGGTTGGATGCTGTCCGACTGGGTGGGCACGATCGCAGCGTGCGGCAGGTGCGCCTCGACGAGGACTCCGGTGGGCTCACTTCCAGGTGATCGGGCAGGGACGGGTTCCATTCTCGCTTCCCGGAGTGAGAGGGCCGCGAGACGACGTTGCGTCGCCTCCGTCTTTCGACCTCGAGATCATGCACGGCCGTTCCGGGGACACGGCGACAAGGCACGGGGCCTCCCCTCTGATGGCGTACAGCGAAGAGGAGGGCTCCCCCGTGTAGCCGATCGGACTCGGGCTGCAAAGGCGGTGTGCTGTTCACCGAGTGGGGCACGGGCCCGGCTCTGCAGTACGGGCTTCGGCAAAAGGGCTGCTGATCGCCCGGCCGCGGCCATCCTGGATCGGCCGACGAGCAAGGTGGGCGGAGCCGGCCTGCGCTTGTGTCCGGCCATCCAGGGACAGCGCACAGCCAGGCCGGTGACCATGGCGCTGGTCGGACGGAGCAGGGCTCGGACTCCGATGTCCACACCAGGCCACCAGCGCGCGTGAGGCAGACGACGCCGCTCAGCGTCGTGTACACGGCTCGCTCCAGATCGGGCCAGACCGCCGACTCCACAGCCGCGTCGCCGGGCCGTGGCTGGAACACCGCGGCGGGCTCGAGTGCCCCGAACACGCCGGAGTCCATCACGAAGGCGTGGATCCGCCCGTTGCGGTGGCGTGTGATCACCTTCAGAGGCCGCAGAAGCGCTCAACGGTGTTGCCGCACAAGCGTGTAGCGCCAGTACAGCCGACGCCGCAGTCGTGCGCCGGGCAGGACCGAAAGGGCCTCGCGGACGATGTCGGGGAACCTCATGTCCGCCGGTCGGGTCAGGGCCGGCATCAAGACCGGACGAGGTGCCGTACGGCCCCTGTCCTTGAGCCGACCCGTGGTGGCGTCGAGAGGATGGCTGCGGCTCCGAGCAGGTGGTCGCCCGGGTCGTGTCGTCAAATGGCGCGCCTGCGTGATCAGTGGTGTGGTGGCGTAGCGAGCGAGTTGCGCTGTCGTGCCTCCTTGGTGTCGAACCTGTGTCGCCTGCCGCCACAGGTATCGCATTCGTGTATCACGTGACCTGTTCGGGTGTAAGTCCGTGAACGAGAAGGAGGCACGGTGTCTCTGGCGATGAAAGTGGTGGTGCAGGCCCTACGGTTGCGGCCGAAGCCTCTCGCCTCGGCCGGTGCGATCGCCGCGGAGGTCGACCGTGACCGCCCCGACGCCGAGGTGCCGCGCACCCTCCTCAAGGCGTACGAGGTCCGGCGGAGCAGCGTCGAGGGCATGCCGGTCATCACGCTCACCCCGAGGGGTGTTCACCCTGTGGGGGAGCTGCTCTATACGCACGGCGGCGCGTACGTGCACCCGCTGGTCACACCGCACTGGCACATCATCGGAAACCTGGGGCTGGCCACCCCGCTGCGCGTGACTGTCCCGCTGTACGCGCTCGCACCCGAGCACACCGGCGACGAGACCTACCCCAAGCTCCACAAGCTCTACGACAGCCTGACCGCATCCGGATTGCCGGTGATCGCCGCGGGCGATTCCGGGGGCGGCGCTCTCGCGATGGCGCTCGTCATCCGCGCCCGGGACGAACACCTTCCGCTGCCCGACGCGGTCCTGTTGTTCTCGCCCTGTGCGGACGCGACCCTGACCAACCCCGACATCCCGGTCATCGAGCCGCGAGACCCCATGCTAGGCCGCGAAGGAGCGCTGTGGGCCATGCGCCGCTGGGCCGGGGACCGCCCCCTGCGACACCCCTGGCTCAGCCCGGTCAACGACAGCCTGCGCGCACTGCCCCGGATCTGCGTCTTCCATGGCGAACGCGACATTCTGTGCCCCGACGCCAAGAAGATGGTCGCCAAGGCCAAGGCCGTCGGCACCAACGCTGAGATCAACCTCTACCCCGACGCCTTCCACGTCTTTGTCGGCGTCCCGCAACTCCCCGAATCGCGGGCAGCCCTCGCCCACGCCAGAGAGATCATCAAGAACGTCACCGCGACCTGACCCCACCACGGGGCGGACGCTGACCGGCCCCGCTACCGCGCATCACTCCTCATACGGGCGTGATGTTTGACGACAGGACCTAGTGCTGCAACGGTGCTTGTGCTGAATGCTGACCAGTTTCAGGGATTGTGTCCGCGCCGCTTGTAGTGACTGACGCCGGCCTGACGTAGTCGTCCGGACAGCATTCCTGCTTCGCTGTCTGGAAGCATCCCTCCACCGCCCAGCGGCTGCCCGCGATGCGGATCAGCTGATCCAGGGTGGTGCCGGCGGGGCAGTAGGCGATGTAGTAGGAGATCTCCTCGGGCCTGCTCACACTGCGGCGGGCCAGCACCCAGTGCCGACGGTCCGCACGGTGCCAGGGCCGCACCTCGACGCGGGCCCAGTCGTAGATCCGCCGACCGTGGGCTCGCCGCCCGCAGGAACGACGTCGGACCATCGCCTTGGCCATGGCCACCTTCGTCTCGACGGCGACACTGGCGTCGATGCCCGCACGTCGTCCAGGAGCTCGTCGGCGTCCCACTCGATCCGGTTCAGCAGCCGCTGAATGCGGTCGGGACCCGCATGCCCGGCCTCATCCGCAAGCGTTCAGCCGTTCCTCCGCTCCAACGGCGCGATCAGCCCTCGCACGTACGCCAGAGCCGACTGCCGCGGCTCCTCCCGACTGAACCGGTGCACGAACCGCTCATGCAGAGCGTCCAGTTCGCCCGCCCACAGCCTGACATCAGCAAGGTCCCCACCCATGACCACACCAACGACCGAGCTGACCAGCAGCCACGGCAAACACCGTTGCAGTATTAGGGTGAGCGGACGGCTCTACGGGTGTGCCGAGGCGGGTGGTGGCGGGATGCGGTGGCAGAAGTTCGCTGAGCAGATGGCGGTGCTGGCCCGGGACCTTCTGGGGAAGAAGTCGGTCCAGGACACGCTGGACGCGATCTCGGCGGCGGCGGTGGACCTGGTCGAGGGATGTGACGCGGCGGGGATCCTGGCGGTGCGCAAGGGCCGGGCGGTCACGCTGTCCTCGTGCGGGGAGAGGGTCGAGGAATCCGACCGTATCCAGGGCGAGCTCGGCCAGGGGCCCTGCTACGACCTGGCCCGTCACGAGACCGGTGAGCGCACCTACCGGATCACCGACATGTCCCAGCCTCAGCCGGACTTTCCCGCCTACGCCAAGGCGGCCCGCGAACTCGGTATCGGCAGCATGACCGGCATCCTGCTCTACACCGACAACGAGGACTTCGGCGCCCTCAACCTCTACGCCCACCGCCCCGGCACCTTCACCGAGGACATCGAGACCGCCGCCTGGATGCTCGCCTCCCACGCCGCCGTGGCCCTGGCCAGCGCCCGCACCATCGACCAGCTCGAACACGCCATGGAGACCCGCCACGCCATCGGCGAAGCCATGGGCATCCTCATGGAACGCCACCGCATGAGCGAAGACGACGCCTTCAACGTGCTGCGCCGCCTCTCCCAGCACCACAACATCAAGCTGCGGGACGTGGCGCAGAAGGTCCGCGCCGAGCACGAGCGCCCATGACCGATGTGGACGTGGGCCGGGGCGTGGTGTCCTGCCGTCTGCGGGCCGTGCCGGGCGAGGCGGCGGTTGCCTGCGCCTGTCCCGGGGCGCCGTCGCGTGCCCTGTCCACGTCCACGTACGAGAGCAGTACCCCGGCCCCGAAGACCATCACCGTCGCGATCACCTTCTGAGGCACCCGCGTCCCGAACCCCACCACTGCCCCGGCGAGGAGTGCCGAACCCGTCACCAGGACCCCACAAGGCCGCCTGAACTATCTCGCTCACGCTGTGTCCTGAGTCCTTCCGTGGACGCCGCAGCGTGGTCCGGCCGATGAACCCATGTGGCCAGTACGCAACCGGGCCTGCGCCTGCTGGTGGCGGGCTGGGGACTGGGCTGTCAGTGGGGGAGTGCCTCGGCGAGGGTGGGGTGGCATTCGATGAACTGGTCGACGCCGACGAGCTGCAGGACGCGCAGGACGGCGCCGGTGGGCGCGGCCAGGCGAAGCCAGCCGCCGGCCGCGGTGAGTTCCTGGTGGGCGGCGATGAGGATGTTGATGCCGCTGGAGTCCATGAAGGTGACCTGGCTCATGTCGATCACGACGCGGGGCTGGTCGGCGCCGTCCGCGCGCAGGGCGTGGGTGAGCTGTCCGCTGTTGTTGTGGTCGATCTCCCCGGCGAGGGTGACCACTTGGACGCCGTCGGTGACGGTCGTCGCGGTCGACAGCCTGCCCGGCTGCTCGGGTCTTGCGTTGTCCGTCATCTGCTCCTTCGCCATGTCAGCGATACTTGCACACCTGCACTCTGGCTTTGAACAGAGCGTCCCTGCTCCGGGGGCGAGGGTGCCCGGTGCGGACAGCGGTGGGGTGAATGCGCACGGGTGGCATGCGCCGTCCCTGCGCGGGTATGCGCGCGAGCGTGAACGGGGTAGCGAAGGTGGCCGGTATGGATTCAGTGTCCGCGGGTGAAGGGGACGGTACTGCGCCGCATGAGACGGCCTTGCGTACCGAGGTTGCTCTGGACGGCGGCAGCGCGGACATCGGCCGGGCCCGGGACCTGGCAGCGGCTTTCCTGACCGAGGTCCGGGCCGGGCACCGGGTGCCGGTGCCCCAGCGGGTGATGGACCTGACCCAGCTGATGGTCAGTGAACTGGTCACCAACTCCCGCAAGTACGCGCCGGGCCCCATCCTGATGGACCTGCGGATCGCCGGCGATGCGGTCGAGGTGGCGGTGTGGGACTCGAACTCGGTCTTGCCGGTGGCGCGGGCAGCTGACGCCGGCCGGGTGGGCCAGCACGGTCTGGAGATCGTGATGGCCGTGGCGCAGAGCTTCGAAGCGCGTCGTGAACCGGTCGGTAAGCGCATCACCGTCCGCATCGCCCTGGCCGACGACTCCGACAGCACAGACATCGGCCCCAGCCCCCACTGATCGGTGACGGCCCCCACAACGCGCCGTTGAGGCGCCCGTCGGCGCACGCGACGAGCCTGCCCGTCACCCCGCTCTGATCACGCCGCACGAGGTCGACCACGGCCCCATGCCCTCGCTGCGTGAGGTGAGGCCAGTGCTTCCGCCGGGCGTGACCGACCTGTTTCAGGCGCCGACGAGGCGACATTCATGGACGTCGCCGTCTCGCGTCCCCTCTTCGCCCCGACCACGCCCGGTGATCCGGCGATTCCCGCAGGCAGGCCCTCGGTACGCCGCTGCTCGATCTCATGCGCTTTGCGGGCTGCGGCCGCTGGTTCCAGCGTCAGATGCCTACCCGGTAGCCCTGGTAGGTGGCGTCCGGCGGCAAGGGACGTGCTGCTGATCGGCGGCGTCCCGGACGGCGGTGGTCGCCACGGCAAGTGGCTCAGCCACTCCCCAGTCGGCGGCCTCCCGGCGCATCCCGATGATCGTCTCCACCAGCTGTTCCACGGCGCCTGAGGCGAGTCGGCCGTCGCCGGTGCGCTTCTTCTCCGCGGGCCGCAGTCGCCGCTTGCTGCTGTGCACAGGCAGCGGAAGGCCACCGTGTCCGTGGGCGACGACGAGCCGCACCGTGTTCGATCCGCTCTCCACCACCCCGAGCCGCATGGGTGGTGAGTAACCGGCGACGGTCCTCGTACGCCTGTGCATCAGTGCTTCGAGAGGCTTTCTGCAGCCGTGAAGGGCGAGCGCTTCCGAGCGGGGTGATCCGCCGTCGTCAGTCACATCGGCCTGAGCCCGCCGGACCAGGAGCGGCCCGTCGACGGCTCGCGGCCGGGCCCGGCTTTCAGCCCGTGAGAGGCGTCTTGTCCGCCCGCCGGGTCCCAGACACCTGGTGGCGCGCCGCGACGAGGGCGGAGTCGATGTCACGCGTACCGGTGGCCGCCCGCGGAACGCGGCGTCGAGTCCAGCGACCTCCGCGGGCTGCCCACTCCTCGTGCCCGGCCTGGACAAACTCGGGTTAGTTGTCCGCGCGCCACCGGGCAGTCAGCAACCCGTCGGTGCCGTCTCCGGCGCTGTGAAGACCTGGTCGACGTCCCAGTCGCGCGCAGTCGCGGAGAATGCAGTCGCACACCTTCGTGCTGGTCATGCACGTTCCGTTTCTGCGTCCCAATAGTGAAAAGCTGATCCCGGCATCGGGACACGTGGGGGAACCCACCTCCTGGTAACCGTCCGGCTACGCGGGAAACGTCGCCCCCGTGGGGCCCGGCTCGGCAGTGCGGGCGTCAGCCGGAGGGACGCGAGCGGGTCGTTGCACACCTCCTCGCAGCGGCGGCACGCCTCGGTGCGAACGCGGCAGTGCTCGTGCCGGTCGGTCTGGCTCGCGCACCTGTCACCGCAGGTTTGCAGACCGACAGGCCAACGCCGCCCTGCACCGCATCGTCTTCACTGCTGCGCCATGACCCGCACACCCAGGCGTACGACGGACGCCGCACTCAGGGTGGCAAGATCCGACGTGAAATCATCCAGTGCCTCAAGCGGTACGCAGGCCGCGAGCTCTTCAACTTGGTCAGGTCTCCCGTACCCCCGCGTTACAGGGGCGTCGGTGATCGGTGGGACACCGCCGGGAGCCACTCTGACGGGCCACCGCACGCATCTCAAGGACGACGAAGCCGCGCCGGAACGCTACGGCGCGGCTTCGCCATGAGATCGGCTCCGCTTGCACGCGCGTTGTGGTCGGCACCTCATGCGATGCGTGTTCCGGTGAGGCTTCCAGGGCGCGTGCTTTGCGATTGCGCTCGACCAGGCGTGCATCAGGACGAGTCCCCGACGTCTCGCGAAAGGAGCGGGCATCCACGAGTGGTACCGCGGTTCCGTGGGCCGGTCGGAAGCGATCACAAGGACCATCGGCCTTCGTCGGTGGACCGGTAGCCACTGATCGGCGCGCTCACGCCGCAGCAGGATCAGTCATAGATCGACTCGCCTGCTGAAAACGGCCGACACCAGGAGTGCTGCCATGCCCTCGACCTCAAGAGAATCCGAGTCCCCGGGTGGGACAGGCACGGATCGCCGTCCCGGTGCGAAATCCTCGCTGGGCTTGCCGGCAGCCACAGCCCTGGTGATCGGCAGCATCATCGGGACCGGCGTCTTCGCGCTTCCGTCCGCACTCGCGCCGTACGGGCCGATCTCCCTCGTGGCTTTCGCGGCGGTCGCGGTCGGCGCCCTGGCGCTGGCAGTGACGTTCGGAGCGCTGTCCAAGCGCACCTCGTCCAGCGGCGGACCTTACGTGTACGCCCGGGAAGCGTTCGGGGAGTTCGCCGGGTTCCTCAACGCCTGGTCGTACTGGATCACCGCGTGGGCCGGCAACGCGGCGATCGTGGTGGCCTGGGTCGGGTACGTCGAAGTGTTCGTCAACACCGGCCACCAGGTGGGCGGTTCGGTGTTGATCGCCCTGGTAGGACTGTGGATCCCCGCAGCCGTCAACCTCACCGGCGTGCGGAACACGGGCGCCTTTCAGGTGATCACGACCGTGGTGAAGTTCGTACCGCTGATCTTCATGGCCACCATTGGGCTGCTGTTCGTCGACCCTGACAACTTCGGTCCCTTCAATGCCAGCGGACAGTCCACGCTGGGGGCGATCTCGGCGGCCGCGGCCATCGCGCTCTTCAGCTACCTCGGGCTGGAGGCTGCCTCGGTGGTCGCCGGGCGGGTACGGGAGCCCGGGCGCAACGTGCCCCGAGCCACCGTCTACGGAACGTTGGCCTGCGCGGTCATCTACATCCTGGGCACGCTCGCCGTCTTCGGTACTGTCTCGCACGGCGCGCTGGGCTCGTCCACCGCACCGTTCACCGACGCCGCCAACAACATCTTCGGCGGCACGTGGGCGGGCAACACCGTGGCCGTGGCCGCCATCGTCTCCGGTATCGGCGCACTCAACGGCTGGACGATGCTCTGCGCGGAGATGCCGTACGCGGCCGCCCGCGACGGACTCTTCCCCGCTGCCTTCGCCAGGACGCGGGGCACCAGCGGAGTACCGGTCTTCGGCATCGTCGTCTCGACCGTGCTCGCGTCCCTGATCACGGTGTCCAGCTACACCCGCTTCGACGACGTCTTCACCAAGATCGTCCTGCTGAGTGTGCTCACCGCGGTGATCCCCTACCTGTTCTCCGCCGCCGCACAGCTGTACTGGGTCCTGGTCCGCGGCCGGGACGGCCTCACGCTCGGCCGACTGGTCCGGGATGTCACCGTGGCCGCACTGGCCATGGCCTTCTCCTACTGGTCGATCCAGGGCAGCGGCTACCAGACGGTCTACTACGGCCTGTTCGTGCTGTTGCTCGGCCTGCCGGTGTACGTCTGGCTCAAGCGGACCCGCCACGAGGGCGAAGCGCCTGACGGCCCCGCGCCTGCGGCGTCCGACAACTCGTCCGGCTCGGCCGCGGCCGTCCTTCCTGGCCCACGAGCACCGGAAACCACGCCCGCTCGCCTGCCCGGCCGCCGGACGACGGTCGTTCGCTTTCGCAGAAGCACTCGACGCGACCAGCACTGACCACTCGCCACCCTTCCCTCCCTGGAGCTTGCGACCATGACCGTCTTCCACGTCGACTCCGAGGTCGGCCGACTTCGCCAGGTCATCCTGCACCGGCCTGGACTCGAACTCTCCCGCTTGACGCCTCGCAACGTCGACGCCCTGCTGTTCGACGACATCCTGTGGGCCAAGCGCGCCCGCGAAGAGCACGACGCCTTCGCACAGGCCCTGCGGGACCAGGGCGTACGCGTCCACTACTTCGCCGACCTGCTCGCCGAGGTCCTGGGCATGGCAGAGGCTCGCACCTGGCTCCTGGACCGGATCATCACGCCGGGCGCCGTCGGCCCCGCCCTCGCGGAGCCGATACGGCACCTGTGTGCCGACCTGGACGGTGAGACACTCGCCGGCTACCTGATCGGCGGCCTGCTGAAGGACGACCTGCCGCTGACCACTCCGAACAGCCTGTTCTGGAACGCGCTCGGTGAGGAGGACTTCGCTCTCACGCCGCTGCCCAACCATCTGTTCCCGCGCGACAATTCCTGCTGGATCTACGACCGGCTCTCCGTCAACCCCATGGCGAAGCCGGCTCGGCGCCGGGAAAGCCTGCACGCTGCGGCCGTCTACCGCTTCCACCCGCTGTTCGCCGAGTCCGCCACTGCTCCGATCCTGGAGGACTTCCCGGCGCCCGGCGATCAGGGCACCCTGGAAGGCGGTGACGTCCACGTCCTCGGCAACGGCACGGTCATGGTCGGCATGGGGGAACGCACCACATCCCAAGCCGTCGAGACCCTCGCCACCCGCCTCTTCGCCCAGGGCACGGCCAAGCGCCTGCTGGCGGTCCAGCTCCCCGCCACACGGGCGTACATGCACCTGGACACCGTCCTGACCATGGTCGACCGGGACGCCTTCGCGGTCTATCCGGGCCTGGCCGACTCCCTGCGCTCCTGGTCCTTGGTGCCCAGCACGGATCGGGAATGCGGCTTCGAGGTCAACGCCGAGTCGGATCTCGCCACTGCCCTGGCCGAGGCCCTCGACCTGGACAAGGTCCGCATGCTGTCCGCACCCCAGGACGTACGCGCGGCCGAGCGTGAACAGTGGGACGACGGCAGCAACTTCCTCGCCGTGGCCCCCGGCGTCGTCGTCGGCTACGAGCGCAACGTGACCACCAACACCTACCTGCGCAAGCAGGGCATCGAAGTGATCACCATCGCCGGTGCCGAGCTCGGCCGTGGCCGGGGCGGCCCCCGCTGCATGAGCTGCCCCATCGAACGCGACCCGGTCGTCTGACCGCCAACCACGAGGAACCGCCGTGAGCATCGACCTGCGAGGCCGCTCCTACCTGAGCGAGCTCGACTTCACCGCACCGGAGATCAGTCATCTCCTGGATCTCGCCGCCGACCTCAAGAAGGCCCGGCGCCTGGGCACCGAACGGCCGCGCCTGACCGGCCGGCACCTGGCCCTGATCTTCGAGAAGACCTCCACACGTACCCGCTGCGCCTTCGAGGCCGCCGCAGCCGACCAGGGAGCCGCCACCACCTACCTCGGCCCCGGGGGCACCCACCTCGGCGTCAAGGAGTCCGTCGCCGACACCGCCCGTGTCCTCGGCCGCATGTTCCACGGCATCGAGTACCGCGGCTCGGGACAGTCCGTCGTCACCGAACTCGCCGAGCACTCCGGTGTGCCGGTCTTCAACGGGCTGACCGACACCACCCACCCCACCCAAAGCCTCTGTGACGTCTTCACGATGACCGAACAGAGTTCGAAGCCCTTGGCGGAGATCAGCTACTGCTACCTCGGGGACGCCCGCAACAACATGGGCAATTCCCTTCTGTCCATGGGAGCCCTGCTCGGTATGGACGTGAGGATCGCCGCCCCCAGAGCGCTGTGGCCCGAATCCGGCCTCGTCACCGCGTGCCGCTCACTTGCCGCCGTCAGCGGGGCCCGCATCACCCTGACCGAGGACGTGGAGGAAGCCGTCCACCGCGCCGACTTCCTGCACACCGACGTATGGGTGTCCATGGGGGAGCCGGCGGAGACCTGGCGGGAGCGCGTCGAACTGCTGCTGCCCTACCGCGTCGACGCCAGAACGATGGCGGCCACCGGCAACCCGGACGCCAGATTCATGCACTGTCTGCCGTCACTCCACGACCGCAGCACCCGTCTGGGCAGGCAACTCTTCGACACCTACGGACTGGACGGCCTGGAAGTCACCGACGACGTCTTCTCCTCACCCGCCTCCCTCGTCTTCGACCAGGCCGAGAACCGGCTGCACACCATCAAGGCCGTACTCGTCGCCACCCTGGAGGACTGATCCATGCGCATCGTCGTCGCCCTCGGCGGCAACGCCCTGCTGCACCGGGGCGAACGCCCCGACGCCGCGGTGCAGCAGGCCAACATCGACAGGGCCGTCACCGCCCTCGCCGCACTCGCCCGTGACAACGAACTCGTCATCACGCACGGCAACGGCCCCCAGATCGGCCTGCTGGCCGTCGAAAGCGCCTCTGATCCCGCCCTGTCCACTCCCTACCCGCTGGACGTCCTGGGTGCTCAGACGCAGGGCATGATCGGGTCGTTGCTCGCCCGGGCCCTGCGAGGTGCCCTTCCCGGACGGCAGGTCGCCGCGCTCGTCACCCACACCGTGGTCCGTGCGGGCGACCCGGCCTTCGCGCGGCCCACCAAGTTCGTCGGCCAGGTCTACTCGCGGGAGGTGGCGCACGTCCTCGCCCGCAAGCGCGGCTGGCACATCGCCAAGGACACCACGGGATGGCGCCGCGTCGTCCCGTCCCCGGCGCCCGAGGCCATCGTGGAGACGGACACCGTCCACGCCTTGCTGAACAGCGGAACGCTGGTCGTCTGTGCCGGCGGCGGAGGCGTCCCCGTCACAGCCGATCACGACACCGGGGCGCTGACCGGGGTCGAAGCCGTCGTCGACAAGGACTTCACCGCCGCTCTCCTGGCCGAGGAACTCAAGGCCGATCTCCTGCTCATCCTCACCGACGTCCCGCACGTGTACGCCGACTTCGGCACGCCTCGCCAGCAGCCCGTGCTCGACGTGACCCCCGCGCAACTTCGGGACAGGGCTTTCCCCGAGGGTTCGATGAAGCCCAAGACCGAGGCCGCTGCCCGGTTCGTGGAACGGACCGGTGGCCTGGCCGCGATCGGAGCCCTCGACGCCGCGTACGCCATCGCCCACGGAACATCGGGGACGCTCGTACGACCCGAACTCCCCATCGGATGACAAGCAGCAGGCGGCGCACCGGGAGTCGGATTCCGGGACGGTCGGGTCCTGGCCAAGGACCAGTGGCCCCTGCTGTCACCGCCTGACGGGACCAAGACTCGAAGCAGCCTGAAGGAGGATCTCCATGACCCGCACCATCACCGTCGGACTGGACGGCTCGCCGGCGAGCCTGGCTGCCGCAGACTGGGCCGCGCACGAGGCACAGCTCAGGGACCTGCCTCTGAGGCTCGTGACCGCGTGGGAGTGGCAAGCCCCCGCCTTCGCACCTGCGACCGGACTCGGCGTGCCGGTGCCGCCGAGCGACCTCCAGCGGGCATCGGCACAGCACCTGCTGGCCCAGGCGCGCTCCCGCGTCGGCGAGACCCGCCCGGGGCTGCGGATCGACACGGACGAGATCCCCGGTCTGCCCGTCCCGGCTCTGCTGAAGGCCGCCGAGGAGGCCGAGCTGCTGGTACTGGGCTCCCGCGGACTGAGCAAGGCGGCGGGATACCTGCTCGGTTCCGTCTCCCATGCCGTCCTGGCCTCGTGCGAGCGGCCCGTCGTCCTCGTCCGTGCTGCCGAGCACGGCGAAGAGGAGGCGCCGGCGGAGACCTCGGCACGCGAGGTCTCCGCCGTCTCCGGCCACTGTGACGTCGTCCTGGGCCTGGACCTGCACAAGCCCAATGACGCGGTGATCGACTTCGCCTTCGACGCGGCTTCACGGCGCGCCGTACGCCTACGGATCATTCACGGCTGGACGCTGCCGCCCTACTACTACGGCGGCGCGCTCATGCCCGACCTGAACGACGGCATGGTCAAGCAGGTACGGAGCGAACTGTCCGACGTCCTGCGACCGTGGCAGGACAGGTACCCCACAGTGGAGGTGCACGCGCAGGCCACGATCGGTGGTGCCGGGCGCCACCTGGTCGACGCCTCCTATGACGCCGCCCTCGTGGTGGTGGGCAGGCAGAACCGTCGGGCGGTGGTCGGCACTCATATCGGTCCGGTGACCCAGGCGCTGCTGCATCATGCCGTCGCTCCGGTGGCGGTGATCTCGCACGACTGACCGAGAAGGACTTGCCCAGGCGAACTCAACGAGGCAGACCTCCCCCCCTGTCCGATCCTCAGCCCGTCTGTACGCGATGCGTGAGACATCGCCGCGTACAGGCGGGCTGTTTCATTGCCGGTGGTGGCCGAAGGTCTCTGTGGATCGGGGCTGTTGGGGCCCTGGGGTGTGGACCTTCGGCGTCGGGTGCGGGGTGGTGGGGTCCGGGAGAGTGAGTGGTGTCAGGAGCCAGCCGGATCTTCTCTGAGGGAGTCACTGTCATGGCCGTGCATCAGTCCACGCATCGTGGTTCGGGTTTTCGTCTGCCGTCGTTCCGTCGTGACGGCGCGGTTTCCGCGCCCAGGGCGGCGGGGTCGGTGGAGGCCGGCGCGCTTACCGCTCGGGCCTGTGTGTTCGCGTCGGCCCGGGTGCTGATGGGGTTCGTGTTCCTGTGGGCGTTCGTGGACAAGACGTTCGGGTTCGGTTACGCCACCGTGTCCGGGAAGGGCTGGGTCGACGGGGGTTCGCCCACGGAGGGTTTCCTGGGGCATGTGGCGGTCGGTCCGATGGAGTCGACGTTCCACTCGTGGGCCGGGGCGGCGTGGGCGGACTGGCTGTTCATGCTGGGTCTGCTGGGGATCGGGCTGGCTCTGACCGCGGGGGTGGCGCTGCGTCTGGCGGCTTTCGCGGGGACGGTGATGATGGCGTTGATGTGGGTGGCGGAGTGGCCGCCGGCGAAGCACCTGTCCGACGGGTCGGCGAGCATGTCGA
>MUMD01000359.1:6074-6507 GCA_002155895.1 Streptomyces rochei | reverse complement strand
GGTCGCGGGGGCGGGACCACCGGACGGTGCGCAGGTGACGGAGACGGTGACGGTGCCCCCGGGGGTGACACCGGCGGGGCTGACCTCGGCGACGGGCCGGCCCGTTCCGGCGGGCGGCGGGGGAACGCCGGGCTGGGCCGGGGCCGGCGCCGCGAAGACGCCGAGGGCGGCACTGGTCAGGACGGCGGTGGACAGGGCGCGGGCGGTGCGGCGCATGGGTCGGGCTCCTTCGAGCGACGGCTGCGGGGGCACGGCACTCGCGCCCCTCGGCCATCACAGCCCGCCCGGCACCCGCCCGCGCGCCGCCGTGCGCCGTTCGCGGGAACGGGGCGCCCGAGCGGGTGAGCGTCAGGTTTCGGCCCCGTCCACGCCGGCCCGGTCGCGCCTGCCCGGTCGGCGGCGGGACCGACGGCCGGAACCCGGACCGGCCGCC
>MUMD01000359.1:0-6058 GCA_002155895.1 Streptomyces rochei | reverse complement strand
CGGGACACGTGCATCTGGGAGATGCCCAGCTGCTCGGCGATGCGGCTCTGCGTCATGTCGTCGAAGAAGCGCATGTAGAGGATGGCCCGTTCGCGTTCGGGCAGGGCGGCCAGGCGTTCCTTGACCGCCTCCCGGTCGACGACGGTGTCGAGGGCGGGGTCGGGGCCGCCGATGGCGTCTCCGAGGGAGTATCCGTCCTCGCTGCCGGGGAGTTCGGCGTCCAGGGACAGGGCCGTGAAGCTCTCCAGCGCCTCCAGGCCGACCCGGGCGTCCTCCTCGCTCATGCCGGCGTGCTCGGCGATCTCGGCGACGGTGGGCCCGCGGCCCGAGACGGTCTGGGAGAGGTCCTGCCCGGCGGAGCGGACGCGGTTGCGCAGCTCCTGCACCCGGCGCGGCACGTGCAGGGTCCACATGTGGTCGCGGAAGTGCCGCTTGATCTCGCCGGTGATCGTCGGCACGGCGTAGCTCTCGAAGGCGTTGCCGCGCTCGGGGTCGTACCGGTCGACGGCCTTGACCAGCCCGAGGGCGGCGACCTGGCGCAGATCCTCGTAGCTCTCGCCGCGGCTGCGGAAGCGTCCGGCGAGCCGTTCGGCCATGGGGAGCCAGGCTTCGACGATCCGGTCGCGGACCGCGTCGCGTTCCGGGCCGTCGGGGAGGGTGGTGAGGCGGCGGAAGGCGTCGGCGGTGTCGGGGGCGTCGTCGTGCGGGTGCTTCACGCTGGCGTGGATCGGCATGGTGCGTCGCAACTCCTTCGGAGTGCGGGGCCTCGCCGTCGCGCCGGGCGGACGGCCCGTTCGGCGCGGCCGGGCGGGCGGCACCGGGGGCTCGCGGGGAACTCCCGGGGCGGCGCGCGACGGCGTCACCGGTGCGACGGCACGGCCCTGAGGTCGGGCGGTCACCGTGGGAGGGCGTCCGGCGCACGGACGGGACGCGTCCGCGGCGGCTGTCCACCGCTCCCACGGACGTGCCTCCTGTCCGAAGCACTGACCTTGCGCCTGCCCCCTTCGCCCCACGGCAAACACCCGATTTCCCCGGCCGCCCGCGGGCGGCGCCCGGCTCGCTACCGGGTGCGCGGCTGGTTGAAGCGGAGCATATTGCCGGCCGGGTCGCGGAAGGCGCAGTCGCGGACGCCGTAGGGCTGGTCGACCGGCTCCTGGAGGACCTCGGCGCCGGCCGCGCTGATGCGTTCGAAGGTGGCGTCGACGTCGTCGGTGGTGAAGATGACGCCGCGCAGCAGGCCCTTGGCCAGTAGTTCGGCCATGGCCTTCTTGTCGGCGTCCGAGGCGTTGGGGTCGGCGAGCGGGGGTTCCAGGACGATGTCCACGTCGGGCTGGTCCGGGGAGCCGACGGTCACCCAGCGCATCCCTTCGAAGCCGACGTCGTCGCGGACCTCCATGCCGAGCACGTCCCGGTAGAAGGCGAGCGCCTTGTCGTGGTCGTCGACGGCGATGAAGCACTGCGAGAGGTTGATGTCCATGCGCCTCACGCTAGGGGCCCGGACGCGCGCCCGGCTTCTCCGTTCCTGACCGGTCGGGTGTAGATCTTGGCGACGCAGGCCGGGACGGCGGCGCCGTCGGCGTGGTCGCGGGCCCGGTAGGCGCTGGGGCTCTCGCCGACCAGCTCGGTGAAGCGGGAGCTGAACGAGCCCAGTGAGGTACAGCCGACCGCGAAGCACACCTCGGTCACCGACATGTCGCCCCGTCGCAGCAGGGCCTTGGCCCGCTCGATGCGGCGCGTCATCAGGTAGCTGTAGGGCGTCTCGCCGTAGGCGGCGCGGAAGCTGCGGGAGAAGTGGCCCGCCGACATGAGGGCGACCCGCGCCAGCGCCGGGACGTCGAGCGGCTTGTCGTACTCGCGGTCCATCAGGTCGCGGGCGCGGCGCAGCCGCGCCAGGTCCTCCAACGTCGTCACGCCACCACGATCCCACAGCGCCGCACCTCTCGGGTACGGCGCCGCGGGAGGTGGGCCGGGTCAGGCGCCGACGTAGGCCGCGAGGTGCTCGCCGGTGAGGGTGGAGCGGTCGGCGACGAGGTCGGCGGGGGTGCCCTCGAAGACGATCCGGCCGCCGTCGTGGCCGGCGCCGGGACCGAGGTCGATGATCCAGTCGGCGTGGGCCATGACCGCCTGGTGGTGCTCGATGACGATGACCGACTTGCCGGCGTCGACCAGGCGGTCGAGCAGGCCGAGCAACTGCTCGACGTCGGCGAGGTGCAGTCCGGTGGTGGGCTCGTCGAGGACGTACACGCCGCCCTTCTCGCCCATGTGCGTGGCCAGCTTCAGCCGCTGCCGCTCGCCGCCGGAGAGGGTGGTGAGCGGCTGGCCGAGGGTGAGGTAGCCGAGGCCGACGTCGGCGAGGCGCTGAAGGATCTTGTGCGCGGCCGGCGTGCGCGCCACACCCGTGCCGAAGAACTCCTCCGCCTGGGCCACCGACATCGCGAGCACCTCGCTGATGTCCCGGCCGCCGAACCGGTACTCCAGCACCGAGGGCTGGAACCGCTTGCCCTCGCAGTCCTCGCAGGGGCTCGCGACGCCGGCCATCATGGCCAGGTCGGTGTAGATGACGCCGGCGCCGTTGCAGGTGGGGCAGGCGCCCTCGGAGTTGGCGCTGAACAGGGCCGGCTTGACGCCGTTGGCCTTGGCGAAGGCCTTGCGGATCGGGTCGAGGAGTCCGGTGTACGTCGCCGGATTGCTGCGCCGGGAGCCCTTGATGGGGCTCTGGTCGACGGCGATCACGTCCGCGCCGGCCGGGACCGAGCCGTGGATCAGCGAGCTCTTGCCGGAGCCCGCCACGCCGGTGACGACGCAGAGCACGCCGAGCGGGATGTCGACGTCGACGTCCTGGAGGTTGTGGGTGTTCGCGCCGCGGATCTCCAGGGCGCCGGTGGGCTCGCGCACCGTCTCCTTGAGCGCGGCCCGGTCGTCGAGGTGGCGGCCGGTGACGGTGCCGGCGGACCGCAGGTCCTCGACGGTGCCCTCGAAGCAGACGGTGCCGCCCGCCGTGCCGGCGCCGGGGCCGAGGTCGACGACGTGGTCGGCGATGGCGATCGCCTCCGGCTTGTGCTCGACGACGAGCACCGTGTTGCCCTTGTCCCGCAGGCGCAGCAGCAGATCGTTCATCCGCTGGATGTCGTGCGGGTGCAGGCCGATGGTGGGCTCGTCGAAGACGTACGTCGTGTCGGTGAGCGAGGAGCCGAGGTGGCGGATCATCTTGACGCGCTGGGCCTCGCCGCCCGACAGCGTGCCCGCCGGACGGTCCAGGGAGAGGTAGCCGAGGCCGATCTCGACGAACGAGTCGAGGGTGTCCCGCAGGGCGGTGAGCAGCGGCGCCACCGACGGCTCGTCGAGGGTGCGGACCCATTCGGCGAGGTCGCGGATCTCCATGGCGCAGGCGTCGGCGATGGAGATCTTGCCGATCCTGGACGACCTGGCGCCCTCGCTGAGCCGGGTGCCGTCGCACTCGGGGCAGGTGGTGAAGGTGACGGCCCGCTCCACGAACGCCCGGATGTGGGGCTGCATCGCCTCCTTGTCCTTGGACAGGAACGACTTCTGGATCTTGGGGATCAGTCCCTCGTAGGTGAGGTTGACGCCGTTCACCTTGACCTTGACCGGCTCGCCGTAGAGGAAGTCGCGCAGTTCCTTCTCGGTGTACTCGCGGATCGGCTTGTCCGGGTCGACGAAGCCGGACTGGGCGTAGACCTGCACGGTCCACTGGCTGTCCGACTTCCAGCCGGGGATGGTGAAGGCACCCTCGGCGAGCGACTTGGAGTCGTCGTAGAGCTGGGTGAGGTCGATGTCGGAGACCTTGCCCCGGCCCTCGCAGTTGGTGCACATGCCGCCGGTGCGCTCGTAGGTGGCCTTCACCGCCTTCTTGTCGCCGCGCTCGACGGTGATCGCGCCGCTGGCCCGGACGGACGCGGTGTTGAAGGAGTACGCGCTGGGCGGGCCGATGTGCGGGTCGCCGAGCCGGCTGAAGAGGATGCGCAGCATGGCGTTGGCGTCGGTGGCGGTGCCGACGGTGGAGCGGGGGTCGGCGCCCATCCGCTGCTGGTCGACGATGATCGCGGTGGTCAGGCCGTCGAGGACATCGACCTCGGGGCGGGCCAGGGTCGGCATGAAGCCCTGCACGAAGGCGCTGTAGGTCTCGTTGATCAGCCGCTGGGACTCGGCGGCGATGGTGTTGAACACCAGGGAGCTCTTGCCCGAACCGGAGACTCCGGTGAAGACGGTCAGCCGGCGCTTGGGGATCTCGATGCTGACGTCCTTGAGGTTGTTCTCGCGGGCGCCGTGCACACGGATCATGTCGTGGCCGTCGGCCGGGTGCGCTGCGGCCGTTCTCCGGTCCGTCCTCTTGGCGCTGCTCATCGTCTCTCCATCCGTCGGGCGGGTCGGCAGGGGCCACGGTAGACGGGGTGGAGCCGGCGTCGCTTCTCGATTACTGATCCGTGCGGTCGGCCGGTTCGGCACCGTCGGCCGGTGGTGGCACGGTGCCCGGCAGCACCAGTTCCTCGTAGCGGCCGAGGGCCAGCACCACGCCGAGCATGAGGACCGGAACGCACACAGCGAGCAGCACCGCCATGATCCGTCCTTCCCGAGGAGGAGGGGCGTGGGGGGTGGTGATGCCGACCGGGTTCCCCGCCCCGGGCGACCGAACCCGGCGTGCCCACGTGGGCACGCACCGTGTCGGCGGGAATCGGAACGGACCCGTCCGGGTGAATCCGTGTCGGTCCGTGGTGGCCGGGTACGCGGTCGGCACCCCCGAAGGATCTGGAGGGAGACATGCAGCGAGGCAGCGACCGGATGAGCGTCCACCGCGACGACGAGATGAAGCACGAACTGCAGGGCCTGCTCCGGTCCGGGCACCCCACTCGCACCGAGGAGTGGCACGACCCGGAACCGGCCGCGGAGGACGACCCCGACGTCATGTACGGTCCGGTCACGCCGGGCCGCGGCCCGACCTATCTGGAGGCCCTCCGGCTCGAACTGGCCCGCAACCTGACCCGCGGCACCTTCCCCGCCGGCCCGCGGGAGCTGACCCGGGCGCTGCGCCGCGGCAACGCACCCGACGCGCTCGTCGAAGGACTGGAACGGCTGCCGCACAAGGCGCGCTACGACAACGTCCAGGAACTGGCGGTGGCCCTGACCGAGAGCGGCGGCTCCGGACCCGCCGGGTCACGGGGCGCGTAGCCGCCGGGCAGGGCGGCCCCGGCCGCCGGCCGCGTGCGGTCCGGTGGCCTTCGAAGACCGAATGACGCACGCGTACCGGGCGGCGACACCGGCCCGGCACGCGGAAAGGAATCACGACCACATGCGCATCGCATTTCTGACCGCGCCCGAGGGCGTGGAACAGGTCGAACTGACCGAACCGTGGCAGGCCGCGAAGGACGCGGGGCACGAGCCCGTGCTGGTCTCCACGCAGTCCGGCGAGATCCAGGGCTTCAACCACCTGGACAAGGCGGACACCTTCCCGGTGGACGAGGTGGTGGGCCACACGTCGGCCGACTCGTTCGGCGGGCTGGTCCTGCCCGGCGGGGTGGCCAACCCGGACTTCCTGCGGACCGACGAGAAGGCCGTGGCGTTCGTCAAGGACTTCTTCGACCAGGGGCGCCCGGTGGCCGCCATCTGCCACGCGCCGTGGACACTCGTCGAGGCCGACGTCGTACGCGGCCGGGTGCTCACGTCGTGGCCGAGCCTGCGGACCGATCTGCGCAACGCCGGCGCCACCTGGGTGGACGAACAGGTCAAGGTCTGCGACCACGGCGACAACGTGCTGGTCACCAGCCGCAAGCCGGACGACCTCAAGGCGTTCTGCGAGACCTTCCTGGCGGAGTTCGCCAAGGCGGCGGGCTGAGCGGCCCAGCCGTCACCGCCGGAGCCCGGCTCCTCCCGCGCACCCCGACCCGCGCCGGAGGGGCCGGGTTCCGGCGTTCACGCGGGGGCTCGCGCGCACGAGGGTTCCGGCGCGGGCGTGTGCGCGCCGGACGGACCGGGTCCGGCCGCCCGGCGGCGGCCTGCACCCGGCGTCGGCCCGCGCCCGTGCCCGGCCACCCCTACGCCTCAC
>MUMD01000358.1 GCA_002155895.1 Streptomyces rochei | reverse complement strand
CCGTCGGTGCCGTCGGTGCCGCCCGTGCGGCCCGTGCCGTCCGTGGCGGCGGGCGGGCGCTCCCGGTCCGGCCGCGCGGTGTCCCGGGCGGTGCCGCCCCCGCCGATCGCCGCGTAGGCGACGCCGCCCAGGGTGACGCCGGCCAGCAGTACGGAGAGGGCGGACCGCAGCGGGAGTCCGGGGCGCCGCCGCTCACGCGGACGCCAGTCGTCGCGCCGCCGGGGGCGTGCCGCCCGGCCCGTAGCCGGGTCGTCGCGGGCGGCGCGGAAGGCGGCCACCGCCCGCCGCTCGCCCTCCTCGTCGGCGGGGTGCCGCAGCAGGGCGGCGGCGATCACGTCCTGCGCCGACCGGGCTCCGCGACGGCCGGTACGGGCGTCGGCACGACCGGCATCGCCGTCGCCGTCGCCCCGCTGCGCACGCATGTCCGCCTCCGTTCCCGCTCGCTCCGCCGGGCCGGCGCCGCCGGTACCCGTCATGTCGACTCCCCCAGCGTCCTGGGCGCGTCATCCGTCACACCGTCGACGCCCAGTTGCCGTGCCAGCCGCTTCAGTCCCCGGTACGTCGCCGTGCGCACCGCGCCCGGCCGCTTGCCGAGGACCCGCGCGGCGGCCGGTCCGTCGAGGCCGACGACGACCCTCAGCAGCACCGCCTCGGCCTGGTCCCGCGGCAGCCCCCGGACCAGGGCCAGGGCGGCCTCGGTGGACAGCGTCTCCAGCGCCTGGTCGTGCGTGGAGTGCGGGCCGGGCAGGTCCAGCAGGTCCTGCTCCAGCGCGGCCGGCCGGGGCCGCGTCTTCTGCCGGCGCAGGTGGTCCAGCGCCCGGTGCCGGGCGATCGTCGCCGTCCAGCCCCGGAACCCGGCCCCGTCGCCCCGGAAGCGGCGCAGGTCGCGCGCGATCTCCAGCCACGCGTCCGACGCGACGTCCTCGGCGTCGTTGCCGACCAGCCCGCGCAGATAGCCCAGCAGGCCCGGCTGCACCAGCCGGTAGGCGATCGCGAACGCCGTCTCGTCACCTTCCTGGGCCCGCGCGACGGCCGCGCCCAGTTCCCCGTCGTACGCCTGTACGCGGCCGGGTTCCCCTCGCTGGCCCAAGAACCGTCCTAGTCCGTACCGAGTCCGCGCGCGCTCGGCTGAGCCCGCCCCCACGGTCATCAGCGTCGGCGCGCACGGAAGTGTCACAGGGGCCCGGTCAGCCGTCCGCCGTCGCGTCCCGGCACAGCAGCCGCAGCGAGCCGTCACCGGTGAAGCAGCGGCGGGCCTCGTCGATCGGGTCCCACAGGCGCCCGTCGGGCGTGCGGACCCAGTGGTCGCCGCCGGTCGCCCACCACTCGCCGCCCGCCTGACGCACGATCACCTCGCCGGCGTAGGCGCCGAGTCCGCGCAGCACGGTCTCCACGGCGGCGTACGGTGCCCCCTCCCGCCGGATGCCGTCGATGACGCGGTCGACGCGCCACAGGCTCTGCGCCGTGTAGTCCAGGCGCAGCCGGGCGCCCTCGCGCAGCGCCGTCGCCGCGTCGGCCGCCCATCGCACGGGCTTGGCGGCGGCCGACGCGGCGACGGC
>MUMD01000357.1 GCA_002155895.1 Streptomyces rochei | reverse complement strand
CCGCCGCCTTCGCGGTGTCGATGAACCGGTCCCAGTCCTTCCACTTCGCCAGGTAGTCGTCGAGGGGCTTCAGGTAGCCGCTGGTGATGTCGGAGTTGATGAGGAACGTGTCCTCGTAGACCAGATCGGGCGCGGTCTTGGGGGAGCGGAGCATCTGCTGGAGCTTGGTGTAGTACTCCGAGTCCGGCGCCTTGATCGGCACCAGCTCGACCTTCTTCCCCGGGTTGGCCTTCTCGAACTGCTTCTTGATGTCGGCGAGATAGGTGTCCATCACCTTGATGGAGTTGTCCGTCGACTGCTTGAAGGAGACCTTCACCGTGTCCGGGTCGCCGCCGGAGCCGCTGCCGCAGGCGGCGAGCGAGGCGGAGGCGAGTGCGGTGAGGGCGAACAGGGCGGTGAACCGGACGGACCGGACGGTGGGACGCACGGGCAAGACCTCCTACGGGCACGACGCTGTGGCCGGGACGGCTGCTCGGCGAACGTAAGAGGAGTGGTCTAGTCAGGTCAATGCGTGTGCGGTGGACAACTCGTGTTCATCGGCCCCGCTCGCTCTCCCGCACCCACCGGTACACCAACTCCGGCCGCCCCACCTGCCCGTACAGCGGGCTCCGCCCCGCCCGGCCCGCCTCCACCAGGTGCTCCAGATAGCGACGGGCCGTGATGCGCGAGATGCCCACCGCCTCCGCGACCCCGGCCGCC
>MUMD01000356.1 GCA_002155895.1 Streptomyces rochei | reverse complement strand
CGGCCCAGTCGACGGTCACACCGGTGACGTGGAGCCGGCCGAGAGCGGCCAGCGCGGTGCCCTCCTCGTCACGATCCTTGCGCAGCACCGGGACCAGGACCGCGTCCTCACCCGCACGCTCCCGCGCCATACCGCAGAGCACACCGTCCGGACCCAGCTCCACGAACCGCGAGACACCCTGCTCGACCAGAGCCCGCACACCGTCGTCGAAACGCACCGCCTCACGCACATGACGCACCCAGTAACCCGGGTCCGCCAGCTCACCGGCCTCCGCCAGAGCACCGCTCACGTTGGAAATGACGGGGATCCGCTGGCGCTCGTACGACAGAGCTTCCACAACCTGGCGGAACTCATCGAGCATCGGCTCCATCAACGGCGAGTGGAAGGCATGCGAAACCCGCAGCCGGCTCACCCGCCGTCCCTGCTCCCGGAACGCCTCGGCCACCGCCGCGACGGCCTCCTCGACGCCGGAAACGACCACCGACGACGGACCGTTGACCGCAGCAATCGACGCACCCGCGACGGTGCCCAGGTGCTCAAGCACCTCCGCCTCGGTGGCCTCCACCGCCACCATGGAGCCACCCGCGGGAAGCGCCTGCATCAGCCGGCCACGAGCCGCCACCAACGCACAGGCATCCTCCAGCGAGAACACCCCCGCCACATGCGCCGCAGCCACCTCACCGATCGAATGCCCGGCCACGAACTCCGGCCGCACACCCCACGACTCCACCAAACGGAACAACGCCACCTCAACGGCGAACAGACCCGCCTGAGCAAACTCCGTCCCGTTCAGCGACTCGGCGTCCTCGCCCCACACCACCTCACGC
>MUMD01000355.1 GCA_002155895.1 Streptomyces rochei | reverse complement strand
CGCCACATGGGCAGCACTCAGCTCACCCACCGAATGCCCGGCCACCATGTCCGGCCGCACACCCCACGACTCCAACAACCGATACAACGCCACCTCGTAGGCGAAGAGAGCCGGCTGCGTGGACCCCGTACGGTCCAAGCCCTCCCCGTCCCACATCACCTCACGCAACGGCAGCCCAAGCGCCTCGACCCCCTCGTCCAGCGCCCGCGCGAACACCGGGAACGCGTCATACAGCTCACGCCCCATTCCGGCACGTTGGCTGCCCTGCCCCGAGAACACGAACGCCGTCTTGCCCTGCACTGGCGTCCCACCGGAGACCACTCCAGCGAGTCCGCTCAGCAGTTCCTCGCGGTCCTGGCCTACTACGACAGCCCGGTGATCGAACGTGCTCCGGGTCGTGGCGAGCGAGAACGCCACGTCCAGCGGGGTCAGTTCTTCCCGCTCTGCCACGTGCTCGGCCAGGCGGTCGGCCTGGGCTCGCAGGGCCGCCTCGTTACGTCCCGACAACACCCACGGAACCACTGGCAGCGGAACAAGAGCCTCCTCCACCGCCTCTTCCTGAACCGGCGGAGCCTCTTCCAAGATGACATGCGCATTGGTCCCACTGATACCGAAGGACGACACACCCGCCCTGCGCGGACGCCCGTCGCTCGCCCACTCCCGGGCCTCCGTCAGGAGCTCTACCGCCCCTTCCGACCAGTCGACGTGCGGTGACGGCTCGTCCACGTGCAGGGTGCGAGGCAGCACTCCGTGCCGCATCGCCATCACCATCTTGATCACACCGCCCACACCCGCGGCTGCTTGCGCGTGCCCGATGTTCGACTTGAGCGATCCCAGCCACAACGGCGCACCGTCCTCGGGCCGTTCCTGCCCGTACGTGGCCAGCAGCGCCTGCGCCTCGATCGGGTCACCCAGCGTCGTCCCCGTGCCATGCGCCTCCACCGCGTCCACATCCGCAGCGCTGAGCCCCGCAGCCGTCAACGCCTGCCGGATCACCCGCTGCTGCGACGGACCGTTCGGCGCCGTCAACCCGTTCGACGCACCGTCCTGGTTCACCGCCGAGCCCCGCACCACCGCCAGCACCCGGTGACCGTTGCGCCGCGCATCCGACAGACGCTCCACCACCAGCACACCCACACCCTCGGACCAGCCCGTGCCGTCCGCACCGGCCGAGAACGCCTTGCACCGCCCGTCAGGAGACAGACCACGCTGGCGACTGAACTCCACGAAGGTGTCCGGGGTCGACATGACGGTCACGCCGCCGACGAGAGCCAAAGAGCACTCACCGCGCCGCAGCGCCTGGCCGGCCAGGTGGAGACCGACCAGTGACGAGGAGCAGGCGGTGTCCACCGACACGGCCGGGCCCTCCAGGCCCAGGGTGTAGGAGACGCGGCCTGAGATGATGCTGCCCGCGCTCGCACCGGTCGGGTAGTCGTGGTACATGACGCCGGCGAACACTCCGGTGGCCGTGCCCTTCAGGGCCGAAGGCCGGATACCCGCGTGTTCCAGGGCCTCCCAGGCTGTCTCCAGCAGCACCCGCTGCTGCGGGTCCATCTCTTCGGCCTCGCGCGGGCTGATGCCGAAGAAGTCCGGGTCGAACTCGGCGGCGTCGTGCAGGAAACCGCCTTCCTTGACGTACGTGGTGTACGGCCGCGTGCCGTCCGGGTCGTAGAGGCGGTCGGTGTCCCACCGACGGTCGGTGGGGAAGTCGGTGACGCCGTCCCGGGCTTCTGCGACCAGCCGCCAGAGGTCCTCGGGTCCGGTCACGCCGCCCGGGTACCGGCAGCCCATGCCCACGATCGCGAGCGGTTCGTCGGCCGTGCCGGTGTGCTGCCGGCGGGATCCGTCGGACGCGGGGGTCGTACGCTCACCGAGGTCGGTCAGCTGGTCGAGCAAGTGCCGCGCCAGCGTGGTGATGTCGGGGTAGTCGAAGACGAGCGTCGCCGGGAGCCGCAGGCCGGTGGCCGAGGCCAGTCCGTTGCGGAACTCCACCGCGGTGAGGGAATCGAAGCCGAGGTCCTGGAAGGGCCGGTCGGTGTCCACGTCCGTACCGGAGGCGTAGCCGAGTACACCGGCGGCGTGGGATCGGATCAGCTCGCCGACCGCGGGGAGGCGTTCCTCCGCGGGCAGGCGGCTGAGGCGTTCGGCGAAGCCCGTGGTGCCCGGCACGCGGCCTGCCGCGGCACGACGGCGTGCGGTGGTGCCGTCCACGAGCCCCTGGAAAAGGGCCGGGAGTTCTCCGTCCGGTCCGCTCCGGGCGCGTACGGCGTTCAGGTCGAGCCGTGTCGCCAGCAGTGCCGCGGCGGACGCCTCGACGGCGGTGTCGAAGAGGGCGAGACCCTCGTGCGCGGCGAGCGGCAGCAGGCCGGAGCGGGTGAGACGGGAGCGGTCCCGGTCGGCGAGACCGCCCGCCATGCCCGCCTCCGCCGCGCGGTCCACGTCCCACGGCCCCCAGGCGAGCGACTGGGCCGGCAGCCCGAGTACGGAACGGCGGTGATGGGCGAGGGCGTCCAGATACGCGTTGGCAGCGGCGTAGTTGGCTTGTCCGGGGGCGCCGAAGGTGCCGGCGACCGAGGAGAACAGCACGAAGGCGGTGAGCGGCAGGTCACTGGTGAGGCGGTGCAGATGCCATGCGGCGTCGGCCTTGGGGCGCAGTACGCGGTCGAGGCGCGCGCCGTCCAGGGACGCGAGCACTCCGTCGTCCAGGACGCCGGCGGCATGGACGACGCCTCGCAGGGGGTGTGCGTCCGGGACCTGCGCCAGCAGTGCGGCGAGCGCGTCCGGGTCGGCCGCGTCGCAGGCGGCGACGCGGACGTCGGCGCCGAGCCCGGTGAGCCGGCTCCGCAGGTCGTCGGCGCCGGGGGCGGCCGGGCCTCGGCGGCTGACCAGCAGCAGGTGTCGGACGCCGTGTGCGGTGACGAGGTGCTCGGCGACCAGTGCACCCAGGGCGCCCGTGGCTCCCGTGATCAGTACGGTGCCGTCGGGGTCGAAGACCGGGAGTTCGGCGGTGGCGGCTCCAGGTGTCGGGCCGTCCCCCGGGCGGAACCGGGTGAGACGGGCGCCGAAGGGCACACCTGCGCGGAGCAGCAGTTCGGACTCGGTCGTGCCCGCGAGCAGGGGGAGCAAGGCGAGGGAATCGGGGTGACCGTCCAGGTCGGCCAGGACCACGTGGTCGTCGTTCTCGATCTGGGCGGAACGGACCAGGCCCCAGACGGCCGCACCGGCCGGGTCGGTGGCATGGTCTTCCCCCGGACCGGCGACGGCACCGCGGGTGGTGACGACCAACGTGGTGTCGCGGAAGCGGTCGTCGGCAGACCAGGACTGCAGGAACTCCAGTACCTGCTGGGTGAGGCGGCGTGCGGCCGCCGCATCAGGACGCCCGACGCCTTCCTCCGGGGCACAGTCCAGTACGACCACGCCCGTCGTCTCACCCAGCGGGGCGAGGTCGCTCAGGGAGCGGACCACCAGGGGCTCGGACCTGGCTCCGGTCTCCGTGGCGAGCTGAACGGGAGTCCAGTCCAGCCGGAAGAGGTCGTCGCGCCGCGGCTTCGGGGCCGACTGCGCCCCGAGGCTCACCGGGCGAACGGCCAGGGAGTCCACGGTGGCCACGGGCGCGCCCTCCGCGTCGGCGACTTCCAGCGTGACCGTGGAGGGCCCGGTGGGCCGCAGACGTACCCGTGCTGCCGAGGCACCGGTCGCGTGCAGGGTCACCCCGCTCCACGCGAACGGCAGTCGCGGACCACCGTCGCCACCGTCCTCGTCACGGGCGGTGGCGTCCAGCGCCATCGGGTGCAGGGCGGCGTCGAGGAGCGCCGGGTGCAGCCCGAACTCCTCGGCCTTCTCGGCGACGTGCTCGGGCAGGACCACTTCGGCGAACAACTCGTCACCGCGCCGCCAGGCGGCACGCAGCCCCTGGAACGCGGCCCCGTAGCGCAGTCCGTGGGAAGCGAGAAGGGAGTACGCGTCGTCCACGGGCAGCGGTTCCGCTTCCGCAGGCGGCCACTCGGCGAGCGCACGGCTGTCCTCGGGTGCACCGACGGCAGCGGGCCGCAGCACTCCGGAGGCGTGGCGGGTCCAGAACACTTCGGCGGCGGGATCGTCGGAACGGGAGTAGATCTCCACGATCCGCATCTCCGTGGACGCCTCGCCCTCTGCCCCCGGGTGAGGCTCGCAACGGGTGATGACCTGGAGGATCGCGCCGGTGTCCTCGGACAGCACGAGCGGCTCTTCGAGGGTGAGGTCGTCGAGGACGGGGAAACCGGCCTCGTCGCCGGCACGGATGGCCAGCTCTACGAACCCGGTGCCGGGGAAGAGAACGGTGCCCGCCATGGCGTGATCGGCCAGCCAAGGGTGGGCACTGAGCGAAAGTCGCCCGGTCAGGATCACCTGCTCGGAGTCGGCCGAGCGCACGGCGGCACGTACGAGGGGGTGCCCTGCCGGCTCCAGCCCCGCGGCGGAGACATCGGCGACGGCATCGGGGGCCTCGAGCCAGTAGTGCTTGTGCTGGAAGGCGTAGGTGGGGAGGTCGACGGTGCGAGCGCCGCGACCGGCGAAGAACGCTTCCCAGTCGACGGTGACACCACGGGTGTGCAGCTCGCCGAGGGCGGTGACGAGCTGGCCGGCTTCGGGGCGGTCGCGGCGCTGGGCTGCCACGAACACGCCGTTCTCGCCGCAGCCGAGTCCAGCGAGGACGGCCTGCGGGCCGACCTCGACGAAGGTCCGGACGCCTTCACTCTCCAGGGTGCGGATGCCTTCGTGGTAGCGGACGGTGCCACGGACATGGCGGACCCAGTACTCCGGGTCCTGGAGGTCACCCGGCTCGGCGAGCCGGCCGGTCACATTCGACACCACCGGGACAGCCGGCGCGTGATAGGTCAGCCCGGACGCCACCCGACGGAACTCATCGAGCATCGGCTCCATCAGCGGCGAATGGAAAGCATGGGAGACCTTGAGCCGGGTGGTGCGCTCGAAGTGACCAGCCACCTCCGTAACAGCCTCCACGGCACCGGAAATGACCACGGACCGGGGGTCGTTGACGGCGGCGATGTCCACACCGTCGACCAGACACGCGCGGACGTCCTCTTCCGTGGCCTGTACGGCGATCATCGCCCCGCCGTCCGGCAGCGCCTCCATGAGCCGGGCGCGGGCAGCCACCAGGGTTGCCGCGTCGGCCAGGGACAGCACCCCGGCCACATGCGCGGCCGTCAGTTCACCCACCGAATGCCCGGCCACCATGTCGGGCCGCACGCCCCACGACTCCAACAGCCGATACAGCGCCACCTCGTGAGCGAAGAGGGCCGGCTGTGTGAACCCCGTCCGGTCCAGGCCCTCGCCGTCCCACATCACCTCACGAAGAGGAAGCCCAAGCGCCTCGACCACCTCGTCCAGCGCCCGCGCGAACACCGGGAACGCGTCATACAGCTCACGCCCCATCCCCGCACGCTGGCTGCCCTGCCCGGAGAACACGAACGCCGTACGACCGGACACCGGCATCCCGCCGGACCGCTCACCGGAAACCACCCCGGCGAGCCCGCTCAGCAACTCCTCGCGGTCCCGGCCCACCACAACAACCCGGTGCTCCAGCACACTCCGCGTCGTAGCCAGCGAGAATCCGACATCCAGCGGCGACAGGTCATCCCGCCCGGCCACGTACCCGGCCAGCCGCTCCGCCTGCGCCCGCAACGCACCCTCACCACGTGCCGACAACACCCAGGGGGTGAGGGAGAGTTCGGGGGCGGCGTTCTCGTTCTCCGTCGGAAGGGGAGCCGACGTGTCGGCTGGGGCCTCTTCGAGGATGACGTGGGCGTTGGTGCCGCTCATGCCGAAGGAGGAGACACCCGCACGGCGGGGGTGGCCGGTTCGGTCCCAGGGGCGGGCCTCCGTCAGAAGCTCGACCGCGCCCGCCGACCAGTCGACGTGCGGCGAAGGCTCCTCGACGTGCAGGGTGCGCGGCAGCATCCCGTGCCGCATCGCCATCACCATCTTGATGACACCGGCGACACCCGCGGCCGCCTGCGCGTGCCCGATGTTCGACTTCAACGAGCCCAGCCACAACGGACGCTCCCGCGACCGCTCCTGGCCGTACGTGGCGAGGAGCGCCTGCGCCTCGATCGGGTCCCCCAGTGTCGTCCCCGTACCGTGCGCCTCCACGGTGTCGATCTGGTCGGCGGGCACCCTGGCGTTGGCGAGGGCCTGCCGGATGACGCGTTCCTGCGCGGGGCCGTTGGGCGCGGAGAGGCCGTTGCTGGCGCCGTCCTGGTTGACGGCCGACCCGCGCAGCACGGCCAGTACGTCATGGCCGTTGCGGCGGGCGTCGGAGAGCCGTTCCAGGACGAGGACGCCGACGCCCTCGGACCAGCCCGTGCCGTCCGCGTCGGCGGCGAAGGAACGGCATCGGCCGGAGCGGGAGAGGGCGCCCTGGCGGCTGAACTCCACGAACATGTCGGGGGTGGACATCACGGCGACGCCGCCGGCCAGGGCCAGGGTGCATTCCTTCTGCCGCAGTGCCTGGGCCGCCAGGTGGAGAGTGACCAGGGAGGAGGAGCAGGCGGTGTCCACCGTCACCGAGGGCCCCTCCAGGCCGAGGGTGTAGGAGACGCGGCCGGAGACGATGCTGCCGGAGATGCCGCTCATGGCGTAGTCGTGGTACATCACTCCGGCGAAGACGCCGGTCGGCGTGCCCTTGAGGCCGGTGGGCGGGATGCCGGCGCGTTCCAGCGCCTCCCAGGAGGTCTCCAGCAGCAGCCGCTGCTGCGGGTCCATGGCCTGGGCCTCGCGCGGGCTGATGCCGAAGAACTCCGGGTCGAAGGCGGCGGCGTCGTACAGGAAGCCGCCCTCACGCACGTAGCTGGTGCCCGGGCGGCTCAGCGCCGGGTCGTAGAGCCGTGCGGTGTCCCAGCCGCGGTCCTCGGGGAATCCGGAGACGCCGTCGCGGCCCTCGGCCACGAGCCGCCACAACTCGTCGGGGCCGGTGACGCCGCCCGGGTAGCGGCAGCCCATCCCGACGATGGCGATCGGTTCCCGGGCTGCCGTGGTGAGCTTGCGGACCTGTTCCCGCAGTCGTTCCGTCTCCTTGACCGACGAGCGGAGCGCCGCGACGATCTTCTGTTCCTTGCCGGTCGTCGTCACGTCACGCCTCCTGGCTGTCGTCGCCGGAATCGGCCGCGGAACCGTCCAGCGCCATGCTGATCAGGCTCTCCGTGTCGAGTGCGTCGATGTCGTCGAGGTCGTCGAAGGGGTCGTCCTCTCCCCCGTCGAGTCCGGCGGCGGCGCCGGGGTCGCCGATTCCGGCGAGTTCCAGCAGTGTGTCGAGCACCCCGGTGTCACGCAGCCGCTTGAGCGGGATGCTCCCCAGTGCCCGTCGGACGTGTTCCTCGGTGGCGGTGTCGGCACCGTCGTCGGCGGGCGCGATCTCGGCGAGCAGGGCGTCGGCGAGGGCCCGCGAGGTGGGGTGGTCGAACACGGCCGTGGCCCGGACCTGGAGTCCGGTGGCGTCCATGAGGCGGTTACGGAGTTCCACGGCGCCCAGGGAGTCGAAGCCCATCTCCTGGAAGGCGCGGTCCGGGTCGACCGCGTCGGCGGAACTGTGGCCGAGGACCGCGGCCGTGTGGGTGCGCACCAGATCGAGCACGGTACGCGTGCGTTCGGCGTCGGTGAGGCCGGCCAGCCGTTCGGCGAGGTCCGGTCCGGTGGCTCGCGGCGCGGTGCCGCCGGCCCGCGTACGGGAGGTGGCGCGGCGACCCGGTGCCGTCGCGGCCACTTCGCGCAGCATGTGCGGTACTCCGCCGACCCGGTCACGGATCACCCCGGGGTCCAGGTGCACCGGCACCAGGGCGGGGAGTCCGGTCCCGGTGGCGAGGTCGAGGAGTTCGAGCCCGTCGGCGGGGCTGAGTTCGGACATGCCCCACCGGCGGGTGCGTTCGACGTCCGTGGTGGTCAGGCCCTGGATCATGCCCCGCTGCTCGTCCCACAGTCCCCAGGCCAGGGCTTGGGCGGGCAGACCGGCGGCGGCACGGTGCTCGGCGAGTGCGCTGAGGAACTGGTTGGCTGCCGCGTAGTTCCCCTGGCCCGGGCCGTCCACGACGCTGGACGACGAGGAGTAGAGGACGAACGCGGTCAGCGGCAGGTCGCGGGTCAGCTCGTGCAGGTGCCAGGCCGCGTCCGCCTTGGGGCCGAGGACGTAGTCGACCTGTTCCGGGGTGAGCGCGCCGATGACGCCGTTGGCGGCGACGCCCGCGGTGTGCACGACGGCGGTCAGCGGGTGGTCCGTACCGATGCCGGCGATCAGTTCGGCCAGTGCGTCGCGGTCGCCGACGTCGCACGCCTCGACACGGACCTCGGCGCCGGCCTCGGACAGCTGCGCCACCACTTCGGCGGCACCTTCCGCGGCCATCCCGCTCCGGCTGACCAGAAGCAGGTGGCGGACACCGTGCTCGGCGACCAGGTGACGGGCGACGAGCGAGCCCAGTCCCCCGGTACCTCCCGTGACCAGCACGGTGCCCGAGCCGACCGGCCAAGGTTCGCCTGCGTCGGAACGCTGCGGCTCGCCTTCCCCGGCCGTCACCCGGACGAGCCTAGGAACGCTGACGTGGCCCGCGCGGATGGCCAGTTGGGGCTCGCCGGTGGCGACGGCGCCGGCCAGGGCTGCCTTGGAGGCAGGGTCGTCGTCCAGGTCGGCCAGCACGAAACGGCCCGGGTTCTCGGCCTGCGCCGAGCGCACCATGCCCCACACCGCGGCACCGGCGAGGTCGGTGACCGGGTCGCCGTCCACGGAGACCGCGCCCGTGGTGGTCACCACCAGGGGGTTCGGCTCCTCCTCGATCTCCGCTCGCGCCTGGAGAGCGGTGAGGACGGCGTGCGTGGCCGAGCGCACCCGGTCCGGGACGGACGCGGTGACGTCCGTGACCACTTCATGGATCTCCATGGGTCCGGCCGCCGGTACGCCCCCTGCCGCACCGTCGGGCAGCGGCGTCCAGGCGACACGGAAGAGGGACGGGTGGACGGCGGCCGGGGTACGGCCGTCTCCGGTGGAGAGCTTGTCGGGCGTCACCGTGCGGGTGACCAGCGAGTCCACGGTCAGGACGGGTGCGCCCGCGCCGTCGGCGGCGACGATCCGTACGGCGCCCGAGTCGGACTGCTCGGGGGTCACCTTGACCCGCAGCAGGGAGGCCCCGGCGGCGTGCAACCGGACGCCGTTCCAGGCGAAGGGGATCGACGCTCCGACGTCATTCGCGTCGGCGCCGTCACCGGTCAGGAAGAACTTGGTGTGCAGGGCGGCGTCGAGCAGCGCCGGGTGCACCCCGAACGCCGCGGCGTCGCCGGCGCCTTGCTCCGGCAGGGCCACCTCACCGAAGAGGTCGTCGCCCCGCCGCCACACCTTGCGGACGCCCTGGAAGACGGGGCCGTAGGCGAACCCGTGCTCGGCGAGTTGTTCGTAGAAGCCGT
>MUMD01000354.1 GCA_002155895.1 Streptomyces rochei | reverse complement strand
CGAGTTGTTCGTAGAAGCCGTCGAGCGGGAGGGCCTCAGCACCCTCGGGCGGCCAGACCTCCATCCCCGTCGGTCCCGGCTGCCCCGCTTCCACCGCCAGCAACCCCTCAGCATGCAGCGTCCACTCCCCCTCACCGGCCACACCCTCGACCCGGGAATGCACCCGCACCGACCGACCGCCCCCACCACCCGGACCATCGACCGTCACCTGCACAACCACCCCACCACGCTCCGGCACCACCAACGGCGCATGAAGCGTCAACTCCTCCAACAGACCACAACCCACCTCATCACCGGCACGAACCGCCAACTCCACAAACGCCGTACCCGGCAACAACACCGCACCCAAAACCCCGTGATCCACCAGCCACGGCTGCCCCTCACGCGACAACCGCCCACTGAGCACCACCCCACCCGACACCGGCAACTCCACCACCGCACCCAACAACGGATGCCCAGCCACCTCCAAACCCGCCAACCCCACATCCACACCACCAGCACCACCAGCACCAAGCCAGTAACGCTGACGCTGGAAGGCATAAGTCGGGAGATCGACAGTGCGGGCACCACGACCAGCGAAGAACGCCTCCCAGTCGACGGTCACGCCACGGGTGTGCAGTTTGCCGAGGGTGGTGACCAGCTGGCCGGCTTCGGGGCGGTCGCGGCGCTGGGACGCGAGGAAGACGGCGTCGTCGCCGCAGCCGAGTCCGGCGAGGACAGCCTGCGGGCCGACCTCGACGAAGGTGCGGACGCCTTCACCCTCCAGGGTGCGGATGCCGTCGTGGTAGCGGACGGTGCCACGGACATGACGGACCCAGTACTCCGGGTCCTGGAAGTCACCCGGCTCGGCGAGGCGACCGGTCACGTTCGACACCACCGGGAGAACCGGCGCGTGGTAGGTCAGCCCGGACGCCACCCGACGGAACTCATCGAGCATCGGCTCCATCAACGGCGAATGGAAGGCGTGGGAGACCTTGAGCCGGGTGGTGCGCTCGAAGTGACCAGCCACCTCCGTGACACCCTCCACAGCACCGGATATGACCACGGACCGGGGGCCGTTCACAGCCGCGATGTCCACACCGTCGATGAGATGCTTAAGGACTTCCTCTTCCGTGGCCTGCACGGCGACCATCGCCCCGCCGTCCGGCAGCCCCTCCATCAACCGCGCCCGAGCCGCCACCAGAGTCGCCGCATCCTCCAGCGACAGCACACCCGCCACATGGGCAGCACTCAG
>MUMD01000353.1 GCA_002155895.1 Streptomyces rochei | reverse complement strand
CCTCCGCCACCTCCACCGCGACCTCCAGCCGCCCGGCGACCCCACGGCCCAGCACCAGCACCCCGCCGTCCACCGTCCACACCCGCACCCCGTCGCGCCGCCGGCCCGCCGAGACCACCCGCGGATGCCCGGCATCGGCGACCTCCTCCAGCGCCGGTTCCGGCCGGCCCGGCAGCGGGGCGCCGGTCAGCAGCACGTCGACCGTGTCGACGGCCCGCCCCGTCCGCGCCGCGAGGGCGGTCAGGAACCGGGGATGCATGGCCGCGGCGAGCGGATCGCAGTCCAGCGCCCCCAGCGACTCGCGCACCCACCCCTCCGCCTCGTCGGTGAAGACGACCGAGTGCGCCGTGAACGCGATCACCCCCGCGTCCCGCTCACCGTGCTGCGGCACCACGGTGACCCCGCCGTCCGCCGCCGGGAAGACGCCCCGCGCCGCCGCCTCCAGAATGTCCCGCAGCCTCTCCACCACACCGCGCTCCTCGCGTCTCCACCCACTGGAAGGCCCCACACTCACACACGTGGACGAGTAGGTGGTCGCCGCACCGGGCGCGCGCACGGGCAGCTAATCTGACCTGCGTCAGACGCGTCCACAGGACGAGCAGAGCACGGAAAAGAGGGGCGGACCGGTGGCGGACATCGAGGAAGCACGCAAGCAGTTCGAGCGGATCGACACGGACGGTGACGGCTTCATCACCGCGGCCGAGTTCAAGACCGCGCTGGCCCAGGGCGGCGACTGGAACGTCACCGAGTCGGTGGCCGAGGCGATCATCGCCGGCCGCGACCTGGACGGCGACAAGGTGCTGTCGTTCGACGAGTTCTGGACGTACCTGAACAAGTAACGACACCGCGAGGGGCGCCCGTCCGGTCACCGGACGGGCGCCCCTCGGTTCGTCCGGACTCGCCGGAATAGCCCGCGCCGTCCGGGGGTTGCTGCTGATCACCGGCGCGTGCCGCCGGGTTCCGCAGGACACGACCCCCGAAAGGCAAGGTGAGTCGGCATCATGAAGATCGGCATCATCGGCGCGGGCAACATCGGCGGCAACCTCACCCGGCGCCTGACCGCGCTCGGGCACGACGTCTCCGTCGCCAACTCCCGCGGACCGCACACGCTCACGGCGCTGGCCGAGGAGACCGGCGCCACCCCGGTGCGAGCCGAGGACGCGGCCCGGGGCGCCGAGGTCGTGGTCGTCACGGTCCCGCTGAAGGCGGTCCCCGACCTGCCCTCCGGCATCCTCGACGGTGCCGCCGACGGCGTGGCGGTCATCGACACCAACAACTATTACCCGCAGCAGCGCGACGGGCGCATCGCCGCCATCGAGGACGAGGGCCGCACCGAGAGTCGCTGGGTCGAGGGCCACCTCGGCCACCCCGTGATCAAGGCGCTCAACGGCACGTACGCCCAGGACATCCTGGACCGCCCGCGCCCGGCCGGCGACCCCGACCGCATGGCGCTGCCGGTCGCCGGCGACGACGAGGCGGCCAAGGCCAAGGTCCGCGCCCTCATCAACGAACTGGGCTTCGACACCGTCGACGCCGGCGGCATCGACGAGTCCTGGCGCCAGCAGCCCGACACCCCGGTCTACGGCCTGCGAGCCGGCGTCGAGGGCGTCACCAAGGCCCTGGCGGAGGCGTCGCCGGAGCGCCCGGCGGCGTTCAGGGGCTAGGCCCCCTGGGCCCACTCCTTCAGCGCGGCCTTGCTGCCGAAGTCCGCCACGTTCGTGTCGACCGGGTCGTCGGTGTACTGATGGAAGCGCCACTTCGCCTGGATGCGGGGCTTGCCGGCCGACACGTAGTCGGCGATCCAGAGGCCGTCACCCGCGTACGAGGTGGTGTCCACGTTCAGCCAGAAATTCCGGTTGCAGTAGAGGACCACCCTGTTGTCCGGCCGCAGCTCTCTCACCTTCCGGATGAACCGGTCCTTCTCCGAGTTGCTCGCGTGGGTGCCCTCGCCCGTCGTCTCCCAGTCGACGGCGAGGATGTCGCCCTTCCTCTCGGGCGCCTTGGACATGAAGTACTCGGCCTGGGCGGTCAGGTTGCCGGGCCACAGGAAGTGGTAGAAGCCGACGACGAGCCCGGCGTCGCGGGCCCGTTTCGTCTGGGCCGCGAGTTTGGGGTTGACGTACGAACGGCCCTCCGTCGCCTTGATGAAGACGAAGGAGAGGCCGTCCGTGTCGTAGCTGGAGGACTGGTACGCGCTCACGTCGATGCCGCGCAGCATGCGGACTCCCTCGGATGCCGGTGGGGCTGAAGTGCCTTCGGGGCGGAGGCTGTTGTTATGCCCGGAGACCGGCGGCCGTACGCCGGGCGCGCGGGTGCTCGGCGTACGGCGGTGGTGAACGCCGGTCGGATCAAGGGGCGGAGGTGGTGACCGGGGCCGCCGGGGCGTCCTCGGCGGCCGGCGCGGTCTCGCCCTCGTCCAGGGAGACGTCCTTGGTCTCCTTGCCGAGCAGCAGCGCGGTCAGCGTCAGTACCGCCATCGCGGAGAGGTAGACGCCGACCAGCCACGGCGAGCCGTCCCCGGCCTCCCACAGCGCCACCGCGATGAACGGCGCGACGGCCGCGCCCAGGATCGAACTGACGTTGTACGAGATGCCGGAGCCGGTGTAGCGCACGCTGGTCGGGAACAGCTCGGGCAGCAGCGCGCCCATCGGGCCGAACGTCATGCCCATCAGCGTGAAGCCGAGCACCAGCCACAGCACCACGCCGAGCGTGCCGAGGCCGATCAGCGGCACCCAGACCAGGCCGAAGACCACGATCGCGGCGGTGATCCAGATCAGGGTGGTGCGCCGCCCGTACTTGTCCGCGAGCGGGCCGGAGACCAGGGTGAACACGGCGAAGAACAGCACACCGAAGATCATCATCAGGACGAAGGTGGTGTAGCTGTAGCCCAGCCCCGGCACGGCGGCGTCCTCGGCGGTGCGGCCGTAGCTCAGCGAGAACGTGGTCATCAGGTAGAAGAGCACGTACGTCGCCAGCATGATGAAGGTGCCGAGGATCAGCTGCCTCCAGTGGCCCTGGACCACGGTGGCCAGCGGCAGCTTGCGCACCTTCCCGGTCTCCTGCGTCTTGGTGAACACCGCCGACTCCACGAGCCGCGAGCGCACCCACAGGCCGATGGCGACCATCACGGCCGAGAACAGGAACGGGATGCGCCAGCCCCAGCTGGTGAATGCCTCGGACGGCTGGGTGGGGTCGGCGCCGGCCGCGGACGGCAGCAGCGCCCCGATGATCAGGAACAGACCGTTGCCGATGATGAAGCCGAGCGGGGCGCCGAGCTGCGGGAAGGTGCCGTACAGGGCGCGCTTGCCCTTGGGGGCGTTCTCGGTGGCGACCAGCGCGGCGCCGCTCCACTCGCCGCCCAGCGCGAAGCCCTGCGCGAGCCGCATCAGCACCAGCAGCGCGGTGGCGATCCAGCCGGCCTGCGCGTAGGTGGGCAGCACGCCGATGAGGAAGGTGGCGATGCCCATGGTGAGGAGGGAGACGACCAGCGTCTTCTTGCGGCCGAGGCGGTCACCGAGGTGACCGAAGAACACGGCACCGATCGGCCGGGCCACCATGGCGGCGCCGAAGACCGCGAAGGACGACAGCAGGGCCGTGGTCGGGTCGCTGCTGGGGAAGAACAGCTGGGGGAAGACCAGTACGGCGGCGGTCGCGTAGATGTAGAAGTCGTAGAACTCGATCGTGGTGCCGATGAGGCTGGCGATGAGGACCCGCGACCGGGAGTTGACGGGGGTCTGGGCTGAACCGGGTGCTGGTGCGGGCATTGCTCGGTCTTTCACGTGCGAAACATGGAGAGGGCAACGATCTCAGGCGTCTTGTTTTCCGGGAAGTCGGTTTCACCATGTGAGACGCCCGGGCCGGGCCCGTTCGAGTCCTTGGATATGCTCATCCGAACTCGGGTGTACGAGGGGGAGGCGGCCAGTGCTGACCGCGTCGGAGTTCCGGACGGATGCCCTTGCGCGGAGCGACCGGTTCGACTCCTGGCGGGAGCGCTTCGAGCGCACTGTGGCGCCCTCGGAGATCACCAGTCCGCGCGCCGAGGATTTCTGGGCCCGCCAGCGGCTGCTGCACCTCGAGGACGCGTGGCTGTGGCCCGTGAGTGTCTGCGCGTCACGGTATCGGCGCACGCCCAGGATGATCCGGCAGTCCGACCCCGAGCTCCTCCACATGACGTTGGTCCTGCCCGGCAGCGGGACGGTCCACGTCGACCGCGGCGGCCACCGCAGTGCCAACGACCCGTACGACCTCTACTTCCTCGACACCTCCCGCCCCTACGACGTCCGCTCGCACGCCGAACGGCCCCTGGTGGGCGTGGGCGTCGAGATCCCCAAGTCCCGGCTCCACCTGCCCGGCACCGGCGCCCTGGACGGTGTGCTCGGCCGACGGCTGTCCGGCCGACGGGGCTACGGCGCGCTGCTGACGCGGTTCATCAGCCACGTGTCCGACGAGCCGGACGCCTACCGGCCGTCCGACGCGCCGCGCCTCAGCGGTGTGCTGGTCGATCTGGTGGCCGGGCTGATCTCCCACGAGCTGGACGCCGAGGCGGCCCTGCCGCCGGAGACCCGCACCCGCAATCTCGTCCTGACCATCCGCTCCTTCATCCTGCACCACTTCCGCGATCCCCGGCTCACTCCGCAGACCGTCGCGGCGGCGCACCACATCTCCAGCCGGCACCTGCATCGTCTCTTCCAGCAGGAGGGCGTCACCGTGGCCGCCCTCATCCGTCACCGGCGCCTCGAACAGGCCCACCGGGACCTCGCCGACCCCGCCCTGCTCGACACACCGGTCCAGACGATCGCGGCCCGCTGCGGATTCACCACGCCGGCGCACTTCAGCCGCGCCTTCCGGGCCGCCTACGGCGTCTCCCCCAGCGAGTACAGGAAGGCCGGGCTCAACACAGACTCCGGTGGGGAGCGTCCGGGACGTACGTGTGCCACTCCTGCGCGGTGATGTCGCGCCCCACCCGTCGGCACACCGTCGCGGCCAGCTTCTCGGGTGCGAGGTCGAGGGCCTGACGCCGGTCGCCGGTGACGGTGCGCAGGGTCGTGCCGTCGAAGGAGAGGGTGTCGATCCGCTGCCCGGTGAGGGTCAGGGGCTCCCCGAGCGGCAACCGGGCCCCGGTGTCCCAGAGCTGGACGGCGTCGTCGTCCACGGCGACGGCGAGGAAACGCCCGTCGTCGGAGAACGCCATCGCGCCCAGACGGGCCCCGTAGCGGGCGCCGCCCGGCACGAGGCTGCTGGGCATGCGGGCCAGTCGGTCGCGTGCCGCGCCGTCCCACAGTTCCAGCCAGCCGGAGGGTCTGAGGGCGGCGACGAACCGTCCGTCGGGTGACGCGACGACGTCGTCGGTCCCGCCCTTCCCGAGCCGGCCGGTGTGCGCGGTGCCCGTCGTCAGGTCGAGCACCGCGCCGGTGGTGGTCAGCAGACGTTCGCTGTCCCGGCTGAACGCTCCGTGCCCGTCGTGGCCCTTGAACTCGTGGATCTTCTTGCGCCGCCGGAGGTCCCACACCTCGATGGTGGGGGCGGTGGGTTCCTGCCCGCCGGTCGTGCGGACGGAGAGCGACAGGTGACGGCCGTTCGGGGAGAGGGCCAGGTGCGCGGGCCGACGGTCGTCGCCGAGGGGAATGCGGTGGAGCTCCTTGCCGGCCCGGACGTCGTGGACGACGACGTCGAAACGCTGCTCGTAGCGCCCCTCGCCCTGTTCCCCCCGTGTGTGCACCAGCAGCCGGCCCTCGTCGTCCACGGCGCTGTGGACGACTCCGATGTCTCCGATGCCGACGATCGCGTCCGGGGTGACCGGGGAGCCGACGCGCTTGCCGTCACGCAGGTCGACCACCTGGAAGGACGGGCCGTCCAGGTGACCGTCGGTGAGGACGGCGAAGCGCCCGTCGCCGGAGAGCGCGGAGGCGGCCCGGTCCCGCGCTCCGCGGTCGAGTGCTCCTTCGAGGTCGATCTCGTGGAGCAGGCCGGTGTCGGGGGAGTAGTGCCGCAGCAGCCGGGCCTCCTCGTCCAGTGCGATGTATCGCGCCTCGAAGACGTTCTGGGTGCGGTCCTCGGTGGGCAGGGCGACCGTGAAGAGCGGGCGTTCGGCGTCCTCGCGGTCCCAGACCGTGATCGTCTCCCCGGCGACGCCGATGAGGAAGCGGCCGAGGGAGCTGAAGCGCAGGGCCGAGCCCTGGTTGCGCACCTTGGTGAGCTTCTCGGCGCTCTTCAGGTCGTACACGTCCGCGAAGACCCCTTGCTCGACGGCCAGGTAGCGGCCGTCCGGGCTGAAGCGGAAGCTGCACTGGCCGGCGCTTCGGGGGGTGGGGTCGGGTGCGGGCTCGTCGATGACCGGGTCCCCGAAGTCGACGGGGCGCACCTGGACCCGCTGTCCCACGCAGGACACGAAACGTGTGCCGTCGGGTGTGACGGCGTACTGGAAGTCAAGGGTGCGCGTCGGCTGCGAGGCACCCCTGCGACCCGAGCGGTCGAAGACGGTGCCCTGGGTGCCCGTCTGGGTCAGCAGCACGTGCCCGCTGTTGGAGACGCCTTCCCAGCCTTGGTAGTCGGGCGCCTCGATCGGAGGGGCCGCCGCGGTGCCGTCCTCGGTGTCGACGATCCGGAAGGAACCGTCCTCGCCTCTCAGCAGCATCAGCTTGCCGTCGGGGCTGAAGGCGGGGGCGTGGGCGCTGTCGGTGATCCGGTCCAGCCGGTAGTCCTTCGGGGACAGGGTCGCCAAGGGCTTCGCGGAGCCCGCCGCGCCTTTGGACACGTCCCAGAAGCGGACGCCCTGAGGCGACACGGTGACGAGTCGGCGCCCGTCCGGGGACATCACCTCGGGCGTGCCCTCCAGGCCCGCGATGTCGACCACCGAGCGCTCCGGCTGGACGGCGGCGGCGATCAGCGCCGCCCGTGCCTCGGGGACTTCTGCGATCCTCCAGGAAGCGAGCCCCAGCAGCATCGCCGTCTCCGGTTCCGTACCGGGAAGCGCTTCCGCCGTCCGCGCCACGGCCCGGGCCGTGGCCTGGGAACGGCGCTGCTCGGCCTCCCGGTTCTGCGTCCACGCCACCCCGCCCGCCACCAGGGCGAGCACCGTCGTGCCGGCGAGCCCCGCCAGCAACTGGCGACGCCGCCGTGCGGTGCGGGCGGCGGCGGTGCGCCCGGCCGTGAGGAAGCGCAGTTCCAGCGGGTTGGGCCGCAGGTGGTACGGGGCCGTGGGCAGCCAGTCGAGGCAGCCGCGCAACTCGGTGCCGCGCAGCAGGTCCTCCGCCCGTTCACCGTGCGCCTGCCACAACCGGGCCGCCGCACCGATGCGCTGCAGACGGTCGATCCCCGGCCGGTCGGTGTCGATCCAGGCGTGCAGCCGCCGCCAGGCGGGCAGCAGGGCGGCGCTGGCCGGCCGCACCGAGCCGTCGGCGTCCGTGAGCAGCACTCCGGCCGCGGCGAGGCCCTGAACCGCCGCGGTGATGCCGAGCCGTTCGCTCTCGGGCCGGTCCGAGAGCAGCTCGGCCGGTCCGGCGGTGCGTACGGAGTCCTGGGAGCCGTCGGCCGCGGACCCCGGCACGGTGAGCCGGAGCAGCAACGCGTGGGCGGCGAGCTGGGCGGTGGAGGCGAGCGCCTGGAAAGCGGCCTCCGCGCGCTCCCCGAGCGGTGCTTCCACGACGGTGTGGCCCGCGCCGGTGCCGGGGGACGTGCCGCCGTCGGCCGGAGCGGTGTCCGTGGCCGGGGCAGCGGCCTTCCGTGCCCCCGCCTCCATCAGCGCGGCACGGGGGTCCGCGGCCTTCACCGGCGCCCCCACCAGGCCCAGCAGCAGGTCGCTCGCGGTGGGGCGGTGTTGCGGGTCCTTGGCGAGGGCGGCGGCCATGAGCGGCCGTATCTCCGGCGGAAGGACGCCCAGATCAGGGTCGACGGTGGCCGTGCGGTGGGCGACCTCGGCGATGTTCTCACCGCGGAACGGCTCGGTGGCGGTCGCCGCGTACAGCACGACCGCGGCCCAGGCGAACACGTCGGAGGCCTGGGTGGCCCGTTGACCGGCCAGCACCTCGGGAGCCATGTAGCCGAACGTGCCCATGATCGCGCCGGTGGCGGTCAGGGACATGTCGGGGGCACGGGCGATGCCGAAGTCGATGATCCGCGGCCCGTCGGGGCCGAGCAGCACGTTCCCGGGCTTCAGGTCGCGGTGCAGGACGCCCGCCTGGTGGATCGCCGCCAGCGCGGTCGCCACCCCCGTGGCCAGCCGCAGCACCGCGTCCTGGCCCAGGGCTCCCTTCGCCCTGACCTCCGCGGCGAGGGTCGGTCCCGGCACGTACTCGCTGACCAGGTACGGAACGTCGTCGTCGACACGGGCGAGGAGGATCCGGGCGGTGCAGAACGCGGCCACCCGCCGTGCGGCCTCCGCCTCCCGCGCGAACCGGTCCCGGAGGACGGGGTCGGCCTCCCGGTGCAGCGTCTTGAGCGCGTACCGGGCGCCGGACGCGTCGTACGCCTCGTACACCACACCCTGTCCGCCGGCGCCGAGCCTGGCCGCGAGCCAGTACCCGCCGATGCGCTCGGGGTCGTCCCGAGTCAGAGCCGAACCCACGTTGGTCGTCTCCCCGTTCCCTCGTGTCGGTGAGGGCATCCGCCGGCAGCAGGCCGGGCCGATACCTCTGATGCCCTTGAGTCTGTGAAGAGCCTCCGGCCCTGTCGTTGACCATCAGCGACACCCTCTTGACGATGCACGCCGGAGTGGGCCGCGCCTCCGCACCCGTGGTGCGCGGCGATTCTGCGAGCACGGCGAGTACCTGGACAAGCGGTGTGCCGAACTCGGGACGTCCCGGGCTCTGGCCAGCTCGAACACGCGGCGCGATGGGACATCGCGGGACGGCCGGGACGTCGGCCCGCGGTCCGACACGAGGATCGGGCCGGTGATTACGATGCCTTCGGTGCGTGAGCATGGAGGGGGAGGAGTTGCCGATGGCTCAGTGGAAGGAACTGCCGGACGCACTCGATGAGCCGGGGCGTCAGTTCGTGGCCGAGTTACGCCGACTGAAGAGCGGCAGCGGTCTCAGCCTCGCCGCTCTGGCGGACCGGACGAGTTGCAGCAAGTCGTCCTGGGAGCGGTATCTCAACGGCTCGTACCTGCCACCGGCCGTTGTGGTGGAGGAGTTGGCCCGGCTCGGCGGTGGGGACGTGGACCGGGCGCTTGCTCTGCGGTCCCTGGCGGAGGACAGCTGGTCGGCGGGCGGCGGGGCGGGCAGCGCCGTCACGCCGGACGCCCTGCCCGGGCCGGGGGACGCCGAGCCCGTCGGCCCCGCGGACGCGGACGCGGCCCCGGCCGCCCCGCCCCGGCGGCCGGCGCGCCGTACCGCCCTCGTCGCGGCCACGGTCGCCACGCT
>MUMD01000352.1 GCA_002155895.1 Streptomyces rochei | reverse complement strand
CTGGAGCGGGCACGGGGTGCGCCGACCGGGCGGCCCCGGCCGACGCACCCCGTGCCCGCTCCAGCAGCCGCCCCGCCGCCGAGGCCGCCGGGGTCAGCACGTCCGCCGAGCGCAGCCGCACCAGCAGCGCCAGCGACTGGGCCGACGTGCCCCACGGCACCGTGCACAGCGCCGTCGCCCCCGGCACCGTGCGCACCGACGGGGCGTCGTCGGGATCGGCCGACGGCCAGGGCGCCACGCACACCACCGCGTGCGGGGTGTCCGCGCGGGCGCCGAGAGCGGTGCGCAGCTCGGCCACCGCCATGTCCCGCTGCCAGTCGCGCTCGGCGGTCAGCACCGCCCGCAGCTCCCGGCTCAGGTCCGCGCCGTGCTGCGCCTCGTCCGCGAGCAGCGCGCCGATCCGGCCGGTGACCTCCATGGCGGCGGCCAGCTGCCGCTCGGTCGGTCCGGGGTCGGTGTCGAGGAGCCACACATAGCCGAGGACGACACCCCGATGGCGTACCGGCAGACAGGTGCGTCCGCGGTGGACCCCCGCCTCGGGGGTCGGCGGAATGTGGACCGGGCCCTTGGCGCGGGCGATGCCGAAGCCCTCGAACCAGGCCCGGACGGCCGCGGTGGACCGCCGGGTCAGGATCGAGCGGGTGCGTACCGGATCCAGGGCGGACGGGTCGAGGTCGCCCTCGCTGTCGTAGGCGCCGAAGGCGATCAGCTCGAAGTCGCGGTTCTCCAGGGTCGCGGGGGCGCCCAGCAGCTCGGAGATCTCGTCGACCAGCTCCTGGTAGTCACCACTGGTGCTCCCGGAGCCTGCGGAACCTCTGGAATCCGACGTCACGCGGGCATTCTGCCGCATTTGTGCGCCACCTTCATACATCTGTCTGAGATCCGCCGCACGGATGCGTGACAGCTGTCGATGGCCCACGATCGGGGTCATCCTTAGATTTCACGGTGGTTCTCCGTGCCGTTCCCGAAACGTCGGGTGACGGCCCTGTGTTGGTTGGTAAGTGGAGGTGCCCCGTGCTGGGTCCCGTGATTCTCGCCGCGTCCCGCAGCGACCGGATGCGTCGGCTGGTCTCCGCCGCGCCCGTGACCAAGCCGGTCGTCGACCGGTTCATCCCCGGCGAGACGGTCGACCAGATCGTCCCGATCATCCGGGAGCTGACCGACCAGGGCCTGGAGCTGACGATGGACGTCGTCGGCGAGGACATCACCACCCCCGAGCAGGCCGAGGCCGCCCGCGACGCGTACCTGGAGCTGATCGACCGGCTCAAGCCGCTGGACCTCGGCACCCGCGCCGAGATGTCCGTGAAGCTGTCCATGTTCGGCCAGGCGCTGGACGGCGGCCACGAGCTGGCCCTGAAGAACGTCCGCCCGGTCGTCGAGGCCGCCGCCGCGATCGGCACCACCGTCACCCTCGACGCCGAGGACCACACCACCCTCGACTCGATGTTCGCCATCCACGAGGAGCTGCGGAAGGACTTCCCGCAGACCGGCTGCGTCATCCAGGCCTACCTCTTCCGCACCGAGGCCGACGCGCGCCGGCTCGCCGACAACGGCTCTCGCGTACGGTTGGTGAAGGGCGCCTACAAGGAGCCCGCCGAGGTCGCCTACCAGCAGCGCCACGAGATCGACAAGGCGTACGTGCGCATCCTGCGGACCCTGATGGAGGGCGAGGGCTACCCGATGATCGGGTCCCACGACCCGCGCCTGATCTCCATCGCGCAGGAGCTGGCCCGCACCGCCGGGCGCAAGCTCGACGAGTACGAGTTCCAGATGCTGTACGGCATCCGCGGCGACGAGCACCTGCGGCTCGCCGCCGAGGGCCACCGCATGCGCGTGTACACCGCCTACGGCACCGACTGGTACGGCTACTTCATGCGCCGTCTGGCGGAGAAGCCGGCCAACCTCCGGTTCTTCGCCCGCTCGATGGTGAGCAAGGGCTGAGCCCGCACCCGCTCGCACAACCCGCTCAAGTCAAGGAGTAACGGAACCCATGGACGCTGTGACCCAGGTCCCCACCCCCGTCAACGAGCCGGTGCACGGCTACGCCCCCGGCTCGCCCGAGCGTGCCCGTCTGGAGGCCAAGCTCAAGGAGCTGGCCGACAACCCGATCGACCTGCCCTGCACCATCGGCGGTGTGAAGCGGATGGGCGGCGGTGAGCGCTTCGACGTCGTGCAGCCGCACAACCACAAGGCGCGCCTGGGCACGTACGCCAACGCCACCCAGCAGGACGCCCAGGACGCGATCGACGCCGCCCTGGCCGCCGCCCCCGCGTGGCGCGCGATGTCCTTCGACGACCGCGCGGCGATCATCCTGCGCGCCGCCGAGCTGCTGTCCGGCCCGTGGCGCGAGACCATCGCCGCCTCCACCATGCTCGGCCAGTCCAAGACGGCCCAGCAGGCCGAGATCGACAGCCCCTGCGAGCTGGTCGACTTCTGGCGCTTCAACGTCCACTACGCCCGCCAGATCCTGGCCGAGCAGCCCCCGGCCAACTCCCCGGGCGTGTGGAACCGCATGGACCACCGTCCGCTGGAGGGCTTCGTCTACGCGATCACGCCCTTCAACTTCAGTGCGATCGCGGCCAACCTGCCCACCGCCCCGGCCCTGATGGGCAACGTGGTGGTCTGGAAGCCGTCCCCGACGCAGACCCACGCCGCCGTGCTGCTGATGCAGCTGCTGGAGGAGGCCGGGCTGCCCAAGGGCGTCATCAACCTGGTCACCGGCGACGGCATCGCGGTCTCCGAGGTCGCCCTGGAGCACCGGGACCTCGCGGGCATCCACTTCACCGGCTCGACCAAGACCTTCCAGCACCTGTGGAAGACGGTCGGCAACAACATCGAGAAGTACCGCACCTACCCGCGTCTGGTCGGCGAGACCGGCGGCAAGGACTTCCTGGTCGCCCACCCGAGCGCCGACCGCGCCGTCCTCAAGACCGCGCTGACCCGCGGTGCCTTCGAGTACCAGGGCCAGAAGTGCAGCGCCACCTCCCGCGCGTACATCCCGGCGTCCATCTGGAACGACGGCTTCAAGGAGGAGTTCGCCGCCGAGGTCGACTACCTCACCATGGGTGACGTCACCGACCTGTCGAACTTCATCGGCGCCGTCATCGACGAGCGGTCCTTCGCCAAGAACAAGGCCGCCATCGACCGCGCCAAGGAGGACGACGCCTGCACGATCGTCGCCGGCGGCTCCTACGACGACTCGGTCGGCTACTTCGTCCGCCCGACGGTCATCGAGTGCACCGACCCGGAGAACGAGGTCTTCCGCACCGAGTACTTCGGCCCGATCCTCGCCGTGTACGTCTACGAGGACGACAAGTACGACGAGATGCTGACCCAGATGGAGTCGGTCTCCGACTACGCCCTCACCGGCTCGGTCATCTCCAACGACCGCGAGGCGGCGGCGTACACGATGGAGAAGCTGCGCTACGCGGCCGGCAACTTCTACATCAACGACAAGTCGACCGGCGCCGTCGTCGGCCAGCAGCCCTTCGGCGGCGGCCGTGCCTCCGGCACCAACGACAAGGCCGGTGCCCCGCAGAACCTGATGCGCTGGACGCTGACCCGCGCCATCAAGGAGACGCTGGTCGCGCCGACCGACTACACGTACCCGCACATGGGCTGACGCCCCCTCGGTACGCCCGCCGACGGGCCAGGTCACCCGACCTGGCCCGTCGGCGTTTTCGCAGGTCGGCGCGGTGTGGCCGAGGCCACCGTCTCAGATAGTAGGAAGTCCGAGTAATTGTGGAGACAGACGCTCCGCGCTCCCTTAGTTTTGTAGGAGCCGAACGTCCCGCTCGATCGAGCGAAGGGCGGTCGTGAGCCGGGCCCCGTGCAGGCAACCCCTGCGGCATCGCGCTCCCCGCCCCTTCCGGCCTCACGCAATCCCCTTTCTCCGCACCCTTCCGTGTGCTGTGCCGAAGGAGTCGATTCCCATGGCCGAGACCACCGTCCGCCGCCGAGTCCGCCACCTCTCCCGTACGAGCGACTCCGACCGCAAGAACGCGGCCGCCGCCCTCCAGCGCGCCCTCGACCGCCGGGACAACGGCGGCGCCACCGGTCACTGAGCCGCGCGGACGACAGTGGCGTCCGAATGCCGGACGCCGCATGTCATCCCGTGGGACGAGCAGTAGGGTGCCGTCATGTCTCCCAGCATCAAACTCGCAGTGATTCCCGGTGACGGCATCGGCCAGGAGGTCGTGGCCGAAGGTCTGAAGGTCCTCTCCGCCGTCCTTCCGCAGGATGTGAAGCTGGAGACCAAGGAGTTCGACTTCGGCGCCCGGCGGTACCACGCCACCGGTGAGACCCTCACCGACGCCGACCTCGACGCCCTCAAGGCCCACGACGCCATCCTGCTCGGTGCGATCGGCGACCCGAGCGTGCCGTCCGGCGTCCTGGAGCGCGGCTTCCTGCTCAAGCTCCGCTTCGCCTTCGACCACCACGTCAACCTCCGCCCGAGCAAGCTCCTGCCCGGCGTCGCCACCCCGCTCGCCGGCCAGCCGGAGATCGACTTCGTCGTCGTCCGCGAGGGCACCGAGGGCCCGTACACCGGCAACGGCGGCACCATCCGCAAGGGCACCGAGCACGAGGTCGCCACCGAGGTCTCCGTCAACACGGCCTACGGTGTCGAGCGCGTGGTGCGCGACGCCTTCGCCCGCGCGCAGGCCCGCCCGCGCAAGAAGCTGGCGCTGATCCACAAGAACAACGTGCTGACCTTCGCCGGTCACCTGTGGACCAACGTCTTCAACAAGGTGGCCGAGGAGTACCCCGAGGTCACCACCGAGTACATGCACGTCGACGCGGCGACGATCTACCTCGTCACCCAGCCCGAGCGCTTCGACGTCATCGTCACCGACAACCTGTTCGGCGACATCATCACCGACCTCGCCGCGGCCGTCTCCGGCGGCATCGGCGTCGCCGCGAGCGGGAACATCAACCCGTCCGGCGAGTTCCCCTCGATGTTCGAGCCGGTCCACGGTTCCGCGCCCGACATCGCCGGCCAGGGCAAGGCCGACCCCACCGCCACGGTCCTCTCCGTCGCCCTGCTCCTGCGCCACCTCGGCTACGAGGCCGAGGCCGCCCGCATCGAGGACGCGGTCTCCGCCGACCTCGGCGAGCGCGGCGACAAGCCCGCCCGCTCCACCTCGGAGATCGGCGACGCCCTCGCCGTACGCGTAGCCGGCTGACCCGGCACGCTCGAAATCCAACCTTTCGAAGCCGCCGGGTCCGAAAAACAAGGCACCCGGCGGCTTTCTCCTGCGTCCGCCAGGTGCGACCATCGAACCCTGGGCCGCATTCACCCCGTTTCATCCGTCGCGGGACACGCGCGATAATCGAACGCGAAGCCGCGACTTGAGGGAATGCTCGGACGTCCTAGCACCGGCCACCGGCCGTACGGGCGTGACAGCGGCCCGTCACAATCAAACCGGTGAAGGACATCAACCCATGACGACGCCCACGATCGAGCTCAAGCCCTCCGCCAGCCCGCTCTCCGACGCAGAGCGCCAGGCGATCCTGGCCAACCCGGGGTTCGGCCGCCACTTCACCGATCACATGGTGACGATCAAGTGGACCGAGGGCCGTGGCTGGCACGACGGACAGCTCGTCCCGTACGCCCCGCTCTCCCTCGACCCGGCCACCATGGTCCTGCACTACGCGCAGGAGATCTTCGAGGGCCTGAAGGCGTACCGCCGGCCCGACGGCAGCGTCGCCACCTTCCGCCCGGAGAAGAACGCGCAGCGCTTCCAGGCGTCCTCGCGTCGGCTCGGCATGCCGGAGCTGCCGGTGGAGACCTTCATCGAGGCGTGCGACGCGCTGGTGCGCCAGGACGAGAAGTGGGTGCCCGCGCACGGCGGCGAGGAGTCCCTCTACCTGCGCCCGTTCATGATCGCGACCGAGGTCGGCCTGGGCGTGAAGCCCGCGGGCGAGTACCTCTTCCTGGTCATCGCCTCCCCGGCCGGCGCCTACTTCCCGGGCGGCGTCAAGCCCGTCTCCATCTGGGTCTCCGAGGACCGCGTCCGCGCCGTCCCCGGCGGCATGGGCGACGCCAAGACCGGCGGCAACTACGCGGCCTCCCTGCTCGCGCAGGCCGAGGCGGCCACCAAGGGTTGCGACCAGGTCTGCTACCTCGACGCGGTCGAGCACAAGTGGGTCGAGGAACTGGGCGGCATGAACCTGTACTTCGTGTACGGAAACAAGATCGTCACGCCCTCGCTCACCGGCTCCATCCTGGAGGGCGTCACCCGCGACTCCCTGCTCACCGTCGCCCGCGACCTCGGCTACGAGGCCGAGGAGGGCCGGATCTCGGTCGACCAGTGGCAGCGCGACTCGGAGAACGGCACCCTGACCGAGGTCTTCGCCTGCGGTACGGCGGCCGTGATCACCCCGGTCGGCACGGTCAAGCGCGCCGGGGCCCAGTGGCAGCAGAGCGGCGGCGAGACCGGCGAGGTCACCCAGCGGCTGCGCGACGCGCTGCTGGACATCCAGCGCGGCACCGCCGAGGACAAGCACGGCTGGATGCACCAGCTGGTCTGAGGCCCGCCCGGCGCCGGAGCGGGCCTGGCCGGGGGCTTCGCCCCGGGCCCCCGCTCCGGCCTAGACGGCCTCGTCCTCGAGCGCCGGACGGGCCGAGTCGGCGGGTCCCGCGCTCCGCGCTGCGTGGACCCGGGGCTGTGGCAGGAGCACGTACACCACCCCGCCCACCAGCCCCGACAGCAGGAAGCTGCAGTCCACGCCGCCGGTGAGCGCCAGCAGCGGACCCTCGTACGACGGCAGGGAGACCGCCAGCACGCCGACCAGCGTGCCCGCCGCCCAGGCCGCCGTGGCCGGGACGTTCCAGCCGGCGCGGTACCAGTAGGCCCCGCCCCGCGCCCGGCGGTTGAAGACCTGGAGCGCGTCGGCGTCGTACTCACCGCCGCAGCGGACGAAGCCGATGAGGGTGACGACCGCCCAAGGGGTGCCGATCGCGGTCAGCAGCAGCACGAAGGACGTCATCGCCGACTGCGCGTCCCAGGCGAAGTGGCCGAAGAAGACGCAGGCCGTGGCGACGACCGCGACGGCGCAGGTGGCCCGGGCCCGGGAGGCGCGCGGCAGGATGGCGTCCAGGTCCAGGCCCATGGAGTACAGCATCAGCCCCGCGTTGCCGACCGAGCCCGCGGAGGCGGCGAGCAGCAGCGGCACCAGGTACCAGGTGGGCGCGGCGTCGACCAGCGGGCCGGCGTAGTCCAGGGCGGCGCGGGCGGCGTACGAGGTGAAGGTACCGAAGAGCTGCGGCACCAGCAGACCCAGCATCAGCCCCAGCCAGGTCGCGCGCAGCACCCGGCGGGAGGAGAAACGGGCGGGGGAGATGTAGCGGGTGTAGTCGCCGAGCAGCGTGATGAAGGCGATCGGCCCGGAGAGGCCGGCGGCCACGGCGGCCAGCAGCCAGGTCGGCCAGAACCCGCCCAGCAGGTACCCGCCCGCCTCGGGCAGCGCGGCGGTCGTGAAGTCGGGGGCGTAGGCGATCAGACCGAGGACCAGCAGGGCGGTCATCCCGAAGGCCAGCACCCGGGACATCGCGAGCAGCACCCGGTACCCGTAGACCGCGCACGCGACGGTCGCCGCGGCGAGCAGTCCGTAGACGACGGCGTACGCGGCGCCGCCCTGCGGCAGACCGAAGAGCCGGCCGAGCACGCCCATCACCACGTCCCCGCCGATCCACACGGTCAGCGCGGTGTAGCCGAGGGCCAGGAGCAGCCCGACCACCGAGCCGACCAGCCGTCCGCGCACCCCGAACTGGGCGCCGGAGGACGTGGACAGATTGGTGCCGGTGCTCAGCGAGATCAGGGCCAGCGGCGCGGTGAGGGCCGTGCCGACCACCGTGCCCGCCACCACCGAGCCGACCGACGCCCACCAGCCCAGGCCGAAGGACGGCGGCAGCCAGCCGAAGACGATCACGCCCAGGCAGAGGTTGGAGCCCAGCAGGATCGAGACGAGATCCCGTGGCCCGCTGGTGCGTTCCTCCTCGGGGATGGTGTCGACTCCGCGCTGTTCGATCGGCATGGCTGGTCTCCTTCGACGGCCGTCCACGGATGTGAGCGACGATTTGAGCGACGCTCAATGTGACGTCCGCCTGGACTCTCCGTCAATGGTTCCGTCACAGGGAATCGATGTTTAGAGTGATGCTCTAATGTGTGGACGGCAAGGAGGTGCCACGTCGTGAGACTGACTCCCACGGAACGTGACCGGCTGCTGCTCTTCGGGGCGGCCGAGCTGGCCCGGGCCCGCCGTGCCCGGGGGCTGCGGCTCAATGTGCCGGAGGCGACCGCGCTGATCGCGGACACCGTGTGCGAGGCCGCACGCGACGGCGCCCGGCTCGCCGAGGCGATCGAGCGCGCCCGGTCCGTGCTCGGCCCCGACGACGTGCTGCCCGGCGTCGCGGACGTGGTCACCGAGGTGCACGTGGAGGCCGTCTTCGACGACGGGTCCCGGCTCGCCGTCGTCTCCGACCCCATCGGCGGCGGTCTCGACGACGAGGCGCCGGGTGCCCTGCTGCCCGGGCCCGACCACGCCGAGCCCGAGGCGGCGGTGCGGCTGCCGGTCACCAACACCGCGACCGTGCCGGTCTCCGTGACCTCCCACTTCCACTTCTTCGAGGCCAACCCGCGCCTCGACTTCGACCGCGAACGGGCCTACGGCATGCGTCTGGCCGTCCCCGCCGGGTCCTCGGTCCGTTTCGGGCCGGGGGAGAGCGCCGAGGTCGGCCTCGTGCCGATCGGCGGACGACGGATCGCGATCGGCTTCGCCGGCCTGGTCGACGGACCGCTGGACGCACCGGGGGCGAAGGCGGAGGCCCTCCGCCGGGCCGCCGCCTGCGGATACCTGGGGGTCGCCCGGGAAGGGCGGGACGTGCGGGAAGAACACGGAGTACGGGACGTGCAGGGTCAGCCGGGTCAGCCGGGTCAGCCGGGTCAGCCGGAAGCGGCGGAAGGAGGCGGGCGATGAGCCGCTCGAAGGGACGCGAGATCAGCGAGTCCGTCCACGTCGACCCGCGCGCCTACGCCGCCACCCACGGGCCCCGCGCCGGCGACCGCATCCGCCTCGGCGACTCGGGCCTGGTGATCCGCGTCGAGTCCGACAGCCAGCTGGCCGGTGACGAGTTCCTCGCCGGCTTCGGCAAGACGGCCCGCGACGGACTGCACCTCAAGGCCGCCGCCGTCCGCGAGACCTGCGACGTCGTGATCAGCAACGTCGTCGTGATCGACGCGGTCCAGGGCATCCGGAAGGTGTCGATCGGCATCCGCGAGGGGCGGATCAGCGGCATCGGGCGGGCCGGCAACCCCGACACCCTCGACGGGGTCGACGTCGTGGTCGGCACCGGCACCACCATCGTCTCCGGCGAAGGGCTCATCGCCACCGCCGGTGCCGTCGACACCCACGTCCATCTGCTCTCCCCGCGCATCATGGAGGCGTCGCTCGCCTCCGGCGTGACGACGATCATCGGGCAGGAGTTCGGCCCCGTCTGGGGCGTCGGCGTCAACTCGCCCTGGGCGCTCAAGCACGCGTTCGGCGCCTTCGACGCCTGGCCCGTCAACATCGGCTTCCTCGGCCGGGGCTCGTCCTCCCACGACGCCCCGCTGATCGAGGCGCTGGCCGAGGGCGGCGCGTCCGGCTTCAAGGTGCACGAGGACATGGGCGCCCACACCCGCGCCCTGGACACCGCTCTGCGCGTCGCCGAGGAGCACGACGTCCAGGTCGCCCTGCACAGCGACGGCCTGAACGAATGCCTCTCCGTCGAGGACACCCTGCGTGTCCTGGAGGGCCGCACCATCCACGCCTTCCACATCGAGGGCTGCGGCGGCGGACACGTGCCCAACGTGCTGAAGATGGCCGGCGTCCCCAACGTCATCGGCTCCTCCACCAACCCCACCCTGCCCTTCGGCCGGGACGCGGTCGCCGAGCACTACGGCATGATCGTTTCCGTCCACGACCTGAAGACCGACCTGCCGGGCGACGCCGCCATGGCCCGCGACCGCATCCGCGCCGGGACCATGGGCGCCGAGGACGTGCTGCACGACCTGGGCGCCATCGGCATCACCTCCTCCGACGCGCAGGGCATGGGCCGGGCCGGCGAGACGGTCCGCCGTACCTTCGCCATGGCGGGCAAGATGAAGGCCCAGTTCGGCGCCGACGGCGACGACGACAACGAGCGCGTCCTGCGCTACATGGCCAAGCTGACCGTCAACCCCGCCATCGCCCACGGCCTCTCCCACGAGGTCGGGTCGATCGAGGTCGGCAAGCTGGCCGACATCGTGCTGTGGCGCCCGGACCACTTCGGAGCCAAACCGCAGCTGGTCCTCAAGTCGGGCTTCCCGGCGTACGGCGTGGTCGGCGACCCCAACGCGGCCACCGACACCTGCGAACCGCTGGTCCTCGGCCCGCAGTTCGGTGCCCACGGCGCCACCCCGGCCGAGATATCGGTGGCCTTCGTCGCGCAGGCCGCCCTCGACCAGGGCAACGACACCATGCCGACCCGCCGGCGCCGGGTCGCCGTGCGCGGCACGCGCGGCATCGGACCGGCCGACCTGCGCCTGAACTCCCGTACCGGCGCCGTCGACGTCGACCAGCGCACCGGGCTCGTCACCCTCGACGGAGAACCGCTGCGCTCCGAGCCGGCCGAGTCCGTCTCGCTCAACCGTCTCTACTTCCTCTGATCCTCCTCCGACTGATCCTCCTCCGACCCCTGGGACACCTCCATGACCTTCCGCATGCCCCCCGAGTGGGCCCCGCACGAACGCACCTGGATGGCCTGGCCCGGCCCCAACCCGACGTTCAGCGACGCCGGGGAGCTGGCCGAGGCCCGTGCGGCCTGGGCGTCCGTGGCCCGTGCGGTGCGCCGCTTCGAGCCGGTGACGATGGTGCACGGGCCCGGTCAGGGGGAGTCCGCGCGCGAGCTGCTCGGGCCGGACGTCGAGCTGGTGGAGCGGGAGCTGGACGACGCCTGGATGCGGGACATCGGCCCGACCTTCGTGACGGACGGGCAGGGCCGACTGGCCGCCGTTGACTGGGTGTTCAACGGCTGGGGCGCCCAGGACTGGGCCCGCTGGGAGCACGACTCCAAGATCGCCCGCCATGTCGCGGACCTCGCCGGTGTCCCCGCGCTGAGCAGCACGCTCGTCAACGAGGGCGGCGCGATCCACGTCGACGGCGAGGGCACGGTCCTGCTGACCGACACCGTCCAGCTCGGCGCCGGCCGCAACCCCGGCTGGACCCGTGAGCAGGTCGAGGAGGAGATCCACGCCAAGCTCGGCACCACCAAGGCGATCTGGCTCCCGCACGGCCTGACCGGCGACTACGGGATGTACGGCACCCAGGGCCACGTCGACATCGTCGCGGCCTTCGCCCGTCCGGGCACCGTCGTCGTGCACAGCCAGCGCGACCCCGCCCACCCCGACCACGCCCGCTCGCGGACGTACCTGGAGATCCTGCGCGGCCAGACCGACGCCCAGGGGCGCCGCCTGGAGGTCGTCGAGGTCCCCGCCCCGACCGTCCTGAAGGACGAGGACGGCGACTGGGTCGACTACTCGTACATCAACCACTACCTGTGCAACGGCGGCGTCGTCCTGTGCGCCTTCGACGACCCGAACGACGAACTCGCGGCGGGCATCTTCCGCCGCCTGTTCCCCGAGCGCACGGTGACCCTGGTGGACGCCCGTACGATCTTCGCGGGCGGTGGCGGCATCCACTGCATCACGCAACAGCAGCCGAGGGTCTAGAAGGAGTCAGCCATGGCCGGTGCGGAGCGAGCGCGGAAGAACGCACCGCCCCGCGAGGACGTCCTCGCCGCCGCCATGGAGATGATCGCCGAGCGCGGCCTGGAGAAGCTGACCATGGCGGCGCTCGGCCGCGAGGTCGGCATGAGCAGCGGCCACCTCCTCTACTACTTCCACTCCAAGGACGAGCTGCTGCTGCGCACCCTGGAGTGGAGCGAGGGCCGCCTCGGCGTCGCGCGCGGACGCCTGCTCACCCGGCCCGGCACCGCCCGCGAACGCCTCGACGCCTACGTCGACCTGTACGTCCCCGAAGGCCACCGCGACCCGCACTGGACGCTGTGGCTGGAGGTCTGGAACCGCTCGCAGAGCGCCGCAGCCGAATCCGCCGCCCGCGACCGGCAGGCCGCCATCGAGGGCGCCTGGCACCGCGATCTCGTCGCGCTGCTCGCCGAGGGGGTCTCGCGCGGTGAGTTCCGTGCCGTCGACCCCGACCGCTTCGCCTCCCGGCTGCGCGCCCTCCTCGACGGTTTCGCCATCCACGTGGCGATCGGACTGCGCGGCACGGACCGGGAGCAGGTGCTCGGCCACGTGCGGGAGTTCCTGGCGGACGCGCTCTACGCCGCGGCCTGAGCGGCCGGCCGGGGACGGCGTCCCCGACGCGCGGGGCGCCCGGTTCCGGACGGCCGCTGCTCGCATCCTGAGACGGACGGTGAGCAGGGGGACGGACTGTGCCAGACTGCCGACGTGCTCTCGTTCGCCATGATTATTGGCAGCAGGCGCGCCGGTCCGCAGTGACCACCACGTACGACCAGGTACGGGTGGACACCGTCGTCCTCGACCCGCGCGCAGACCTCTCGCACCCGCGAGAGGTTTTTCGTTTTCCTGGCCCACCCCCAGCCGGGAAGAGAGCGCGAGGGATCATAGACGGACGGTGGAACCGGTCATTCCGGTAGACCGAGATCCCATACAGGAGCCTTCAGATCATGACCGCACCCAGCGCACTCGACGATTCGTTCCACGTCTTCGACACCACCCTGCGCGACGGCGCGCAGCGCGAGGGCATCAACCTCACGGTCGCGGACAAGCTGGCCATCGCACGGCACCTGGACGACTTCGGCGTGGGCTTCATCGAGGGGGGCTGGCCCGGCGCGAACCCGCGGGACACCGAGTTCTTCGCCCGCGCCCGCGAGGAGATCGACTTCCAGCACGCCCAGCTGGTCGCCTTCGGCTCCACGCGTCGCGCGGGCGCCACCGCCGCCGAGGACCACCAGGTCAGGGCGCTGCTGGAGTCCGGCGCCGAGGTGATCACGCTGGTCGCCAAGTCCCACGACCGGCACGTCGAGCTGGCCCTGCGCACCACCCTCGACGAGAACCTCGCCATGGTCGCGGACACGGTCTCCCACCTCAAGGCCCAGGGCCGCCGGGTCTTCGTCGACTGCGAGCACTTCTTCGACGGCTACCGCGCCAACCCCGCGTACGCCAAGGCCGTCGTACGGGCCGCCTCCGAGGCGGGCGCCGACGTGGTCATCCTGTGCGACACCAACGGCGGCATGCTCCCGGCGCAGATCCAGGCCGTGGTCGCCACGGTGCTCGCCGACACCGGTGCCCGGCTCGGCATCCACGCCCAGGACGACACCGGCTGCGCGGTCGCCAACACCCTCGCCGCGGTCGACGCGGGCGCCACCCACGTGCAGTGCACGGCCAACGGCTACGGCGAGCGCGTCGGCAACGCCAACCTGTTCCCGGTCGTGGCCGCACTGGAGCTGAAGTACGGCAAGAAGGTGCTGCCCGAGGGCCGGCTGCGCGAGATGACCCGCATCTCCCACGCCATCGCCGAGGTCGTCAACCTCACGCCCTCCACCCACCAGCCCTACGTGGGCGTCTCCGCCTTCGCGCACAAGGCCGGACTGCACGCCTCGGCCATCAAGGTCGACCCGGACCTGTACCAGCACATCGACCCCGAGCTGGTCGGCAACACCATGCGGATGCTGGTCTCCGACATGGCCGGCCGCGCCTCGATCGAGCTGAAGGGCAAGGAGCTGGGCATCGACCTCGGCGGCGACCGCGAACTGGTCGGCCGGGTCGTCGAGCGGGTCAAGGAGCGGGAGCTGGCGGGCTACACCTACGAGGCCGCCGACGCCAGCTTCGAGCTGCTGCTGCGGGCGGAGGCCGAGGGCAGGCCGCTGAAGTACTTCGACGTCGAGTCCTGGCGCGCGATCACCGAGGACCGCCCCGACGGCTCCCACGCCAACGAGGCGACGGTCAAGCTCTGGGCCAAGGGCGAGCGCATCGTCGCCACCGCCGAGGGCAACGGCCCGGTCAACGCCCTGGACCGCTCCCTGCGCGTCGCCCTGGAGAAGATCTACCCGGAGCTGGCCAAGCTGGACCTCGTCGACTACAAGGTCCGCATCCTGGAGGGCGTCCACGGCACCCAGTCGACCACCCGGGTCCTCATCTCCACCACCGACGGGACGGGGGAGTGGTCCACGGTGGGCGTCGCGGAGAACGTCATCGCCGCCTCCTGGCAGGCCCTGGAGGACGCGTACACGTACGGGCTGCTGCGGGCGGGGGTGGCGCCCGCGGAGTGACCGCGGCCGGTCCGTCATTTCCGGTACCCGTGCTTATGTCTTCTTGAGGGCTATTCGGGTACTTTCGAACGTATGAAGGGCGCACGTGTCCAAGTCCTCATACGCCTCCTGGTCGCGCCGGTCATCGCCGCGCTGGCGGTGCTGATGGCCGGTGCGCCCGGGGCACAGGCGGCCACCGATGTCTCCGAGATCGGCGCGGCGCTGCGCGAGAGTCCGGTGTACGTGGACCCGGCCGCCACCGACCTGTTGTCGAAGTCGGACGCCGACGCGCTCGCCGACAAGATCGAGGAGGCGGACGAGCCCGTCTTCGTCGCGGTCCTCCCGGCCGACTACCCGACGGGGAACCTGTTCCAGAACCTCCGCACCGAGACCGGCATCACCGGTCTGTACGGTGTCCGGCTCGGCGACCGGTTCGACGCGCGCGCCGACAGCAGCGTGCTGAGCCGGCAGGGTGTGAACAACCTCGTCACGGCCGCCCAGGGCGCGGGTGACGCCAAGGCCCAGCTGAACGACTTCGTCGACGACGCCCTGCGCAGCGTCCGCGGCTCCGCCCCGGCGTCCTGGGACTCCGGCGGCGGGGGAGCCGTCTCGACCGGCGCCCTGATCGCGGCGGGAGCGGTCGTGGTGGCCGGCGGAGCGGGCCTCTACACGGTCTCCCGGCGCAACCGGCGCCGCCGCGAGGCGGAGCAGCGGGAGTCGCTGGAGAAGCTGCGGGTCGTGGTCGACGAGGACATCACGGCGTTCGGCGAGGAACTCGACCGCCTGGACTTCCACCCCGGCGAGCCCGGCGCCGACGACGCGATGCGCGCGGACTACGCACGGGCCCTCGACGCCTACGAGCAGGCCAAGACGTACATGGCCGACGCCCGCAGGCCGGAGGACGTCCGTGCGGTGACCCAGGCCCTGGAGGACGGCCGCTTCTCGCTGTCCCAGCTCGCGGCCCGGCGCGCGGGCAGGCCGCTGCCCGAACGCCGTCCGCCCTGCTTCTTCGACCCCCGCCACGGCCCGTCCGTCGCCGACGTCACCTGGACCCCGCCGGGCGGCACCACCCGGCAGGTCCCGGTCTGCGCGGCCGACCGGACCCGGTTGTCCGAGGGGCAGGACCCCATGATCCGCGAGGTGGACACCGAGTACGGCCGGCGCCCCTACTGGGACGCGGGCCCGGCCTACGGACCCTGGGCCGGCGGCTACTTCGGCGGCGGCATCCTGCCCGGGCTGCTGGTCGGCACGATGCTCGGCGGCATGATGGCCGGTCCGGCGTACGGGGCGGGCTACGGCGGCGGGTACGGCGACTTCGGCGGCCACGAGGGCGGCGACGTCACGGGCGGGGACTTCGACCCCGGCGACTTCGGCGGCGGTTTCGGGGGCGGCGACTTCGGCGGGGGCGGCGGCTTCGGAGGCGGCGGGGACTTCGGCGGAGGCTTCTAGGTCCGGGGGCCGCCCGGCGCCACGGCGCGGGCGGCCCCACGGTCGCCTCACCCCACCACGGGTTCTACGGCCGGCGCGGCACGCCCGCCGTCCCGTCGGCCCGGCCCACCGCG
>MUMD01000351.1 GCA_002155895.1 Streptomyces rochei | reverse complement strand
CGTGCCGCCCGGGTACCCGGGGCTTCCGCCGCCGAACCGCGACCGGATTCGTCCGAACAGCGGATCATCTGCCCCACTCCGCGTGCCATATCAGATTCGGTCAGGTATCGCACTCAAAGCTTCTATAAGCGCACAATCAATGACAGAGGATGGGCGGCGGGTGGTCGGAATGCGACGAGGGACGCAGGGGACGACGTACGGGCGGCGGGGTGGCGCGCTGCTTGCGGCGGCCGTCGCGGCCGCACTGGCGGCAGGCTGCACCAGCGGTCCCGGGGCCCGGGAGGACGGGCGGTCGCCCGAATCGACCGCCTCCCCCGCGACGCCGAGCGGCCACCCGGGGTCCGTGCTCGCCGTGAAGGTCGACAATGTGCGCGCGGCCCGCCCGCAGACGGGTCTGGAGGCGGCGGACGTCGTCTACGTCGAACCGGTGGAGGCCGGCCTGAGCCGCCTGATGGCCGTGTACGCGACCGGGTTCCCGGAGTCGGTCGGGCCGGTGCGCAGCGCCCGCGAGTCGGACCTCGACCTGCTGCGCCAGTTCGACCGGCCCACGCTGGCCTTCTCCGGCGCGCAGAGCAAGCTGCTGCCCTTGATCGACAGGGCGCCGCTGCGCGCGGCACCGCCGGACGAGGACTCCGACGCCTACGTCCGCGACGAGGACCGGCCCGCTCCCCACAACCTGTACGTGCGCCCCGGTCGCCTGATGGCCGAGCCGCCCGGCGCCGACGCCCTGACCACCGGCTTCCGCTACGGCGAGGCCCCCGAGGGCGGGCGGGCCGTGTCGTCCCGCACGGTGCGCTATCCGTCGGCGTCCTTCACCTTCACCTGGTCGGAGAGCCGTGACCGCTGGCTGGTCGGCATGGACGGCGACCCCGCCCGCACGGCCGACGGCGGGCGCCTGGCCCCGGCGACGGTGGTCGTGCAGCACGTCGACGTGCGCGAGTCCGAGTTCCACGACTTCCGGGGCAACTACTCGCCCTATGTCGAGTCGGTCGGCTCGGGAGAGGCGGAGGTGCTGCGCGACGGGCGCGTGTACGAGGCGACCTGGAAGCGCGGCGGCGCCACGGACGGCACCGCCTTCACCGCCCGCGACGGCGAGCGGCTGGACTTCGCCGAGGGCCAGGTGTGGGTGGTGTTCGTCGACTCGGCGAACTCGACGAACTCGACGAACAGCACCGACTCGGCGAACTCGGCGGCGAAACCCTGATCAGCCCTGCGCGGTCGCGGGCTCGGCCGGGTTGCGGAGCCCTTCGGCGGCGTCCGCGACCCGGCGGATCAGGTCGAAGAAGAGCGCCTGCTCGTCGCCGGAGAGGGGGGCGAGGAAGACCTGGTTCATGCGGGCCGTCCGCACGGTCAGCTTGCGGTGGACGCGCAGGCCCTCCTCGGTCGGGCGCAGCAGGAAGCGGCGGCCGTCCTGCGGGTCGCGGACCTTGTCCAGCAGCCCTCGGCGGCCGAGCCGGGTGACCACCTCGGCGATGGTGGACCGGTCCAGGCCCACCCGCTCCCCCGCGGTGCGCTGGTCCAGGCCCGGCTCGGCGACCAGGGCGTTGAGGACCGCGAACTGCGGCGAGGTGATCTCCTCCGAGACCATCGTGTTCCACAGCAGGTAGTGCGCCTGCTGCAGCCGCCGGGCCAGATGCCCGGGATGGGTGGTCAGGTCGACCGCGGCCATGTGCGCTCCTGAGGGTCACTTTCGCGGGTGCTTTCGTCGGTGCACTGACGATACATCGGCGAGGCGCCGATCGCCCGGCGTCTCACCATGGCTCTCACCTCGGGTTTTCCGGGGTCTTGACGACCCGGCCGTCCGGTGGCAGCGTGTGGGACACCTCGCTGAAATACTCAGTGCCCTGATTAATTTGCAGAGATGGGGCTTCTCGGATGGACAAGGTGGTGGCCACGGCCGCCGAGGCGGTGGCCGACATACCGGACGGTGCGTCGCTCGCCGTGGGCGGCTTCGGCCTCAGTGGTGTGCCCGATGTGCTGATCCAGGCGCTGTACGAGCGCGGCACCGGCGGACTGTCGGTCGTCTCCAACAACTGCGGGGCGATGGAGTCCGGGCTGGCGGTCCTGCTGGCCGCGGGCCGGATCGCCCGGGTGACCGGCTCCTACATCGGGGCGAACAAGGAGTTCGCCCGCCAGTACCTCGGCGGTGAGCTGGAGGTGGAGATGATCCCGCAGGGCACGCTGGCCGAGCGGCTGCGCGCCGGCGGGGCCGGCATCCCCGCCTTCTACACCCCGGCCGGCGTGGGCACCCAGGTCGCCGACGGCGGGCTGCCGTGGCGCTACGACGGTGCCGGCGGGGTCGCGCTGGCGTCACCGCCGAAGGAGGTGCGCGAGTTCGACGGCACCGAGTACGTGCTGGAGCGCGGCATCCGCACCGACTTCGCGCTGGTGCGGGCGGCCAAGGGCGACCGGCACGGGAACCTGGTGTTCGCGAAGTCGTCGAGGAACTTCAACCCGCTGGCGGCGATGGCGGGCCGGGTGACTCTCGCCGAGGTGGAGGAGCTGGTCGAGCCCGGCGAGATCGACCCGGACGCGGTGCACCTGCCGGGGATCTTCGTGCAGCGGGTGGTCGCGCTGACGCCCGAGCAGGCGGCGGACAAGAAGATCGAGCGGCGGACGGTGAGTTCCTGATGGCCTGGACGCGTGAACAGATGGCCGCGCGGGCGGCCCGGGAACTGCGGGACGGTCAGTACGTCAACCTGGGCATCGGCCTGCCGACGCTGATCCCGAACTACCTCCCCGAGGGCGTGGAGGTGACCCTGGAGTCGGAGAACGGCATCCTGGGCACCGGCAGGTACCCCACCGAGGACGAGGTGGACCCGGACCTGATCAACGCAGGCAAGGAGACCGTCACCGTCCTGCCGGGCGCCTCCTTCTTCGACTCGGCGCTCTCCTTCGGCATGATCCGGGGCGGGCACATCGACGTCGCCGTCCTGGGCGCCATGCAGGTCTCCGCCGGCGGCGACCTGGCGAACTGGGCCATCCCCGGCAAGATGATCACCGGCATCGGCGGCGCGATGGATCTGGTCCACGGCGCCCGCACCGTGATCGTGGTGATGACCCACACCGCCAAGGACGGCTCCCCCAAGATCCTCCGGGAGTGCGCGCTGCCCCTCACGGGCAAGGCGTGCGTGAACCGGATCATCACCGACCTCGGCGTCCTCGACGTCACCGACGACGGCCTGGTCCTGGTCGAGACCGCACCGGGCGTGAGCGTCGACGAGATCATCGCCGGGACCGATGCCGAGCTGACCCTTGCGGAGGACCTGAAGTGAAGGACGTCTACGTCGTCGACGCGGTCCGCACCCCGTTCGGCAAGTACAACGGCTCCCTGGCGGGCGTACGCCCGGACGACCTGGCCGCGCACGCCGTCCGTGAACTCCTCGCCCGGACGCCCGCCCTGGACCCGTCCCGCATCGAGGACGTGTACTTCGGCAACGCCAACGGCGCCGGCGAGGAGAACCGCAACGTCGCCCGGATGGCCGCCCTGCTGGCCGGTCTGCCCACCACCGTCCCCGGCGTCACCGTGAACCGGCTGTGCGCCTCCGGCCTCGAAGCGGTGATCCAGGCCGCCCGCGCCATCGCCGTCGGCGACGCCTCGATCGCCGTCGCGGGCGGGGTGGAGTCCATGACTCGCGCCCCCTACGTGCTGCCGAAGTCGGACCGGCCCTTCCCCGCCGGGCACACCGAGCTGTACTCGACCACCCTCGGCTGGCGCATGGTCAATCCGAGGATGGACCCGCAGTGGACGATTCCGCTCGGGGAGTCGGCGGAGCTGATCGCGGACAAGCACGGGATCTCGCGCGAGCGGCAGGACGAGTTCGCCCTCGCCTCCCACCACAAGGCGGCCCGCGCGCAGGCCGACGGCCTGTTCGACGCGGAACTCGCGCCGGTCCCGGTGCCGCAGCGCAAGGGCGACCCGGTCGACTTCGCCGCCGACGAGTGCGTACGCCCCACCGCCTCCCTGGAGGCGATGGCCAAGCTCAAGCCCTCCTTCCGGAAGACCGACGGCACGGTCACCGCCGGGAACGCCTCGCCGCTCAACGACGGCGCCGCCGCGCTCCTCCTGGTCGACGAGGAGGGCCTGAAGGCCACCGGCCGCGAACCCCTCGCCCGGATCTCCGCCACCGGCGTCTCGGCGACCGACCCGCACTGGTTCGGGCTCGCCCCCGTCGAGGCCGTGAACCGCGCCCTCGCCAAGGCCGGCCGCACCTTCGCCGACCTGGACGTCCTCGAGCTCAACGAGGCGTTCGCCGCCCAGGCGCTGGGCTGCGTGGCCGAGTGGCCCGAGTTCGACCCCGCGATCCTCAACCCCCAGGGCGGAGCCATCGCGCTGGGCCACCCGCTGGGCGCCTCCGGTGCCCGTCTCGCCGGCACCGTCGCCCACCAGCTCGCCCGCAAGGGAAGCGGAACCGGCGTCGCCACCCTCTGCATCGGTGTCGGCCAGGGCCTCGCCCTGGTCCTCGACCGCTAGTCACCCACGGGAAACCTCATGACTCTCACCCAGCAGGACATCGACGCGGAGATCGCGGCCGAGCACGCCGCGTACGAGAAGCGGGTCGCGGGCGGCGGGCCCGTCGAGCACCACCCGCGCCGCGACTACGCCCCGTACCGCTCCTCGGTGCTGCGCCACCCCAAGCAGCCGCCGATCGCCATCGACGTCACCAAGGACCCGGAGCTGGTGGAGCTGTCCTCCCCCGCCTTCGGGGAGCGGGACATCACCGAGATCGACAACGACCTCACCCGGCAGCACACCGGGGAGCCGGTCGGCGAGCGCATCACCGTCTCCGGCCGCCTCCTCGACCGCGACGGCCGGCCCGTGCGCGGTCAGCTCGTGGAGATCTGGCAGGCCAACTCGGCCGGCCGCTACGCCCACCAGCGCGAGCAGCACGACGCCCCGCTGGACCCGAACTTCACCGGCGTGGGCCGCACGCTCTCCGACGACGACGGTTTCTACCGCTTCACCACCGTCCAGCCGGGCCCCTACCCGTGGCGCAACCACGTCAACGCCTGGCGCCCCGCCCACATCCACTTCTCGGTCTTCGGCTCGGCGTTCACGCAGCGGCTCGTGACCCAGATGTACTTCCCGAACGACCCGCTCTTCCCGTACGACCCGATCCTGCAGTCCGTGACCGACGACGCCGCCCGGCAGCGGCTGATAGCGACGTACGACCACAGCCTGTCCGTGCCCGAGTTCTCGCTCGGCTACCACTGGGACATCGTGCTCGACGGCCCGAACGCCACCTGGATCGAAGAAGGACGCTGACCGCCATGACGAAGATCGACACCAGCAGCCCGGAGCACGTGCTGCCCACGCCGTCGCACACGGTCGGCCCGTTCTACGGGTACGCGCTGCCCTTCCGCGGCGGCGAGGACATCGCGCCGGCCGGCCATCCGGACACGATCACCGTGCACGGGTACGTGTACGACGGCGCGGGCGCCCCGCTGCCGGACGCGCTGCTGGAGGTCTGGGGACCCGGTCCGGACGGCGAGCTGCCGACCGTCGACGGCTCGATGCGGCGCGACCCCGCCTCGGGCGGCTTCCTCGGCCGCAACGGCGTGGAGTTCACCGGCTTCGGCCGCATCCAGACCGACGCGAACGGCCACTGGTACGCGCGGACGCTGCGACCCGGCGCGCGGGGGAACAGCGCGCCGTACCTCAGCGTGTGCGTGTTCGCGCGCGGACTGCTGGTGCACCTGTTCACCCGGATCTACCTGCCGGGCGACGAGGCGGCGCTCACCGCCGACCCGCTGCTGTCCCGGGTGGACGCCGGGCGCCGCGACACGCTGATCGCCGTGGACGAGGGCAACGGAACGTACCGTTTCGACATCCGCCTTCAGGGCGAAGGCGAGACGGTCTTCCTGGAGTTCCAGTGACAACAGCTCCCGACGCGGGTCTGCTCGCCCCCGGGTGGGCGGGCTCACCGGCCGCCGACGCGACCGACGACCGTGCCCTGGTGCGGGCGCTGCTCGACGCGGAGGCGGCCCTGACCCGGGCTCAGGCCGGACTGGGGCTCGCCCCCGAGGAGGCGGCGAACGCGGTGACCGAGGCCGCCGACTCGGCCCGGTTCGACGCGTCCTCCCTCGCCGAACGCGCCCGCGGCGGCGGAAACCCGGTGATCCCGCTGGTGGCCGACCTGACGCAGGCGGTCGGCGAGGAGCACGGGCCGTACGTGCACCGGGGCGCGACCAGCCAGGACATCCTCGACTCGGCGCTGATGCTGGTCGCCGCCCGGGCGCTGGAGCCGCTGCTCGCCGACCTCGGCCGCGCGGAGCGGGCGCTGGCGCGGCTGGCGGCCGAGCACCGGGACACCGCGATGCCGGGCCGGACCCTCACCCAGCACGCCGTGCCGACGACGTTCGGGCTGAAGGCGGCCGGCTGGCGGGTGCTGGTCCTCGACGCCCGGGACCGGACCGCCGCCGTGCGGTCCGCGCTGCCCGCCCAGCTCGGCGGTGCGGCGGGCACCCTGGCGGCCTTCGGCGCGTACGGCGCCCCGGACCCCCTCGCGCTGCCGGCGGCGTACGCCCGCGAACTGGGCCTGTGCGCACCGCTGTTGCCCTGGCACACCCTGCGTACCCCGGTCGCCGACCTGGCCGGCTGTCTGGCCTTCGCCGCCGGGGCGCTCGGGAAGATCGCCGCGGACGTGCTGACCCTGTCCCGCACCGAGATCGGCGAGCTGGCCGAGGGCAGCGGCGGCGGCTCGTCGGCGATGCCGCACAAGGCCAACCCCGTACGGTCCACGCTGATCGCGGCGGCCGCCCGGCGCGCGCCGCAGCTGGCGGCCACCCTGTACGGTTCGCTGGCCGCCGAGGACGAGCGGCCGGCCGGGGCCTGGCACGCCGAGTGGGAGCCGCTGCGGGACCTGCTGCGGCTGACCGGCGGCGCGGCCCGGGACGCGGCCGAGCTGACCGAAGGGCTCCAGGTGCGCCCGGAGGCCATGAGGGAGCACCTGGCCCTCACCCACGGGCTCATCGTGTCCGAGCGGCTCTCCGCGGAACTGGCGCCGGTGCTGGGGCGGGCCCGCGCCAAGGCGCTGCTGACGGAGCTGGCCGGCCGGACGTACACCGAGGATCACTCGCTGGCCGAACTGCTCGCCGAAGTACCGGAGCTGAAGGGCCTCGACCTCACCGCCCTGACCGACCCCGCCCGCTACACGGGCTCCGCCGGAGCCCTGACCGACCGTGCGCTGGAGCGACGTTGACCCTTGTGCTGAACCACCTGACCGAAGGCCCCGCCACCGCTCCCCCGCTGCTGCTCGGGCCCTCGCTGGGCACCTCGTACGCCCTGTGGGACCAGGTGGCGCCCGAGTTGTCCATCGGGCACCGGGTAATCCGCTGGGACCTGCCCGGACACGGTGGTTCGCCGGCCGAGCTGATCGGTCCGGGCGCCACCGTCGGCGACCTGGCCGGCCTGGTGCTCGCGCTCGCCGACTCGCTGGGGGTGGAGCGGTTCGCCTACGCGGGCGTGTCGCTCGGCGGCGCGGTGGGCCTGCATCTGGCCGTGCACCACCCGGAGCGGGTGTCGTCGCTGGCGGTCATCTGCTCGTCGGCGCACTTCAACGGGGCGAAGGCGTGGGAGGAGCGGGCCGCGACGGTGCGCGCCGAGGGGCTGGCGAAGCTCGCCGACGGCGCGGACGGGCGGTGGTTCACCCCCGGGTTCACCGTGCCGAGGCTGGTCCGGGACCACCGGGACGCCGACCCGGGGGCGTACGCCGCCTGCTGTGACGCGCTGGCCTCCTTCGACCTGCGGGACCGGCTCGGTGGGATCGGCGTGCCGACCCTGCTGATCGCGGGCCGCGAGGACCCGGCGACACCGCCCGCGCATCTGCGGGAGATCGCCGACGCAGTGCCGGGGTCGACGCTGACCGAGCTGCCGGGCGCCTCGCACCTGGCGCCGGCGGAGCGGCCCGAGGCGGTGCTGACGGCGCTGCGGGCGCACTTCGACGGGGGCGCCCGACGGGGCATGGCGGTACGGCGCGAGGTGCTGGGCGACGCGCACGTGGACCGGGCGCAGGGGCGGCAGACCCCCTTCACCGCCCGGTTCCAGGACTTCATCTCGCGCTACGCCTGGGGTGAGATCTGGACCGACGAGACACTGTCGCGCCGCGAGCGCAGCATGATCACGATGACGGCGCTGGTGGCGCACGGCCACTACGAGGAGCTGGCCATGCATGTGCGGGCGGCGCGGCGCAACGGGCTGACGCCGGACGAGATCGGCGCGGTGCTGCTGCAGACGGCGGTGTACTGCGGTGTGCCGGCGGCGAACTCGGCGTTCGCGGCGGCGCAGCGGGTACTGGCCGAGGAGGACGGCGCCACCGGCTGACTCAGCCCGCGTGCCCCGCCGCCAGTGCCTCGCGGGCCCGCGCCACCAGCCCGTCGGCGCCGCAGGAGTCCGCGAGGGCCAGGCCGCGGCGCAGCTCGGCCTCCGAGCGGGCCGCGATGCCGTACTCGACGCGGGCGGCGGCGTGCTCGTACTGGCAGGGCGAGGCCTCCAGATAGGTGACGGCCTGGGCGGCGAGCCGCACGGCGCGCTGGCCGGTCTCCAGCGCGGCGGCGCAGCGCAGGGCCTCCCCTATCGCGGTATCCGTGCCGAAGCGCTCGGCGTGGCGGCGGGCTTCGGTGGCCAGCCGGGCGGCGCGGCCGGGGTCCTCCGTGGCGAGGGCGCGGGCCAGTTCGGTCGTCCAGGGGTGCACCACCGGGTTGTGCCGACCGCGGGCCGCGGCCGCCTTCTCGGCGGTCTCCAGCTCGTTGACGCCCTCTTCGGTGCGGCCGGTCGCGAGCAGCAGCCGGGCCCGCACGGGACGCGGGTCGGGCAGCACGATCGTGGACGGGTAGGGCGGGTCGAATCCGTACCGCTCGGCGACGGACCGGGCCTCCTCCACGTGGCCGCGGGCGAGCAGTGTGTCGATCAGATTGCAGGTCGCCGACCAGTACAACGGCAGTCCGCGACCCACCCGTTCGGCGATCCGCAGCGATTCGCGCAGGGACTTCTCGGCCTCCCGGAGCCGGCCGCGCCTGCGGTGGCCGAGGCCGACGTAGGCGTGTGCGAGGGCAAGGTGGCCGCCGCTCCAGCCTGCGGTCTCGTAGGTGTTCAGGGCCTCGGTGAACAACGCCTCCGCGCGGTCGAGCCGGTCGGTGTAGGCGTAGGAGGTGGCCAGCATCATCGGCAGTTCGAGGCCCCACTCGGTGTCGGTCCAGCCGAGACCGGGGGCGAGGCGGCCGTTGACGAGGGCCCGGTCGCACAGCTCGACGACCTCCTCGGCGCTCTCGCCGCGGGTCATGGCGTCGAAGCCGCGCAGGATGAGCAGGGCGCGCTCGGCGTTGTCGCGGCCGGTGCAGGTGGCGGCGAGTTCGGCGAGGCGTCGGGACCGTCCCGGTGAGGAGGGCTCGCCGGGGTGGATGCCCTCCCACATGTACTGGACGGCCTGGAGCCGCAGCCGGACGGACGGGTCCGGGTTGCGGGCGGCCTCCGCCTGGACGGTGCGGACGGCCTCTTCCAGCTGGTCGTTGTGGAGCAGGGCCTCGGACAGCCGGAAGACGGCGTTCACCCGCTGCTCGCCGTCGAGGCCGGGCATGGCCAGGGCGGTGCGCAGGTGACCGATGGTCGTGGCGGGCGCGGTGAGCAGGGTGGCGCAGCCGAGTTCGTAGAGCACCCGGGCGTGCATCTCGGGCAGGGGCGGTTCCTGCAGCGCCCGTTCGAGACAGCGGCGGGCGGCTTCGGGAGCGCCGACGGCGAGGTGTTCGCGGGCGGCGTCGCGCAGTTGCTCCACGACTTCCGGGTCGTCGTCGGGGTGCACCTGGAGGAGGTGGCGGGAGGCGGCCGCCGCGCCGAGGCCGGAGTCGGTGACGAGCTGGGCCGCTATGCCGTGCATCGCCGTGCGCAGAGCGTCCGGGATGGAGTTGTAGACGGCGGTGGCGATCAGGGGGTGGACGAACTCCAGGCGGTCCGCGTCCGACGGTCCCGGCGCGGGGTCGGGAGCGGTGAGGATGCGGGCGTTGCACAGCAGTTCGGCGCAGCGGGCGGCGTCGGCGCGGTCGAGGGTGGCGAGCCTGGCCACCATGTCGACGGTGATGCCGTCGCCGAGGATGGCGGCGGCCCAGGCGAACCGGGTGGAGTCGACGCCGAGCTGTTCCAGACGGGCCACGAGGCCGCCGCCCCGGGCCGAGCGGTTGAGGGCGCGCAGTTCGGCGGCCTCCGCCTCGACCGGTTGCAGTTCGCTGTCCTGGACCTTGGCGAGGAGTTCGACGGTCTCGTAGGGGTTCCCGCCGGTGACGGCCCACACCTCGCGGCAGAACGCGGCGTCGGCGTGGTCGCCGAGGGTGGCCCGGGTGAGGCCGGCGGTCGCGTCGGGGCTGAGCACGTTCAGCGGGAGGAGCGGCCGGCCCGCGGCGGCGGCCGCGTCCAGGTACCGGGCGCTGTCCCCGCTGACGTCGCCGGGGCGGCGGGCGACGACGATCAGGACGGAGGTCTCGTCGAGCCGTTCGGCGAGCGCGGCGAGCCAGCGCAGGGTCTCCTGGTCGGCCCAGTGGGCGTCGTCGACGAGCAGGACCAGGGGCCACTCCCGGCGGGCGAGCCGGCGCACGGCGGCCACCAGGCCGTCGCACACACCCTGTGGATCAGCCTGCCGCTCACCGGGGTCGGCTATGCCGAGGGCGGGCCCGGCGATGCCGTACCAGTCGCCGAGGTACTCGCGCGCCTCCTCGGGGAGCATGGACACCAGGGCGGGCTGGAGCAGTTGGCGTACGACGTTGAAGGGGACGGACCTCAGGGTCTCGCCGCCGCGCGCCGACCAGACGGTGCAGCCCCTGGCCTCGGCGATGCGGCGGGTCTCGGCGAGCAACGCGGTCTTGCCGAGTCCGGCCTCGCCCCGGGCCACCAGCAGGGTGCCGGGGGAGGTCCGGTCCGCGCACAGGGTGTCGACCGCCCGCGTGAGGGTGGCGATCTCCTCGTCGCGCTCCCAGAGGGAGGCCGAGGGGCCGGCCGTCCGCCCTGCCTCCGTCATCCCGCTACCTCCCCAAGTCGCCCGAACGACGTACAGGGCTCGAGCCTATCCGGCCGGGAGCCCGTGTGGTGGCCGGTCCGCAGACCGGTTGCCGTGACGGGTGACATGCGGTAAAGCACGGACGACGCGCCGGGCCCGTCATCAGGCGCGGTGCCGCTGAGCCCCCGTCAACCCGTCACGGCGGAGCGGCCGGCCGGGGTGCGGCACGTCGTGCCGCGTCCGGTCACGACCGGGCCTCTCATCCGGCTTTCACCGACGCCTCATACGGTGGGCCCATGACGCAGGTGACTCCTCCCGGGTGGTACCCGGACCCCGGACAGAAGCAGGACGGTCCCGCCACCGAGCGCTGGTGGGACGGCAAGGCGTGGACGGACCGGGTCCGCCCCGCGGGGCCGGCCGCCGCGTGGGCACCGCCTGCGCAGCCTTCCGCCCCCTCCCCCGCGCAACCGGCGGCCCCGGTCTCCGCTCAGCCCTCGGCCCCGGACTCCGCTCGGCCCTCGGCTACTGATTCCGCGCAGTCTCCGGTCCCGGGTGCCCCGCAGCGCCCGGTGGCCCCAGGGCCCGCGCAGCCCCCGGCCACGGGGTCCGCTCAGCCGGTGGCGTACGGCTCGGCGCCCGGCGCGTATCCCGTGCACCCCGGTTATCCCGGGTATCCCGTCCAGCCCCCGTCCGCGCGGCGGCGCCGGTTGCGGACCGGCATAGCCGTCGCGGCGGCCGTCGCCGTGCTGGCCGGGATCGGTGCCGGCGTGTACGTGCTGACCGACGACGGTTCCGGCGGCGGCAGCGCGTCGTCGCAGCAGGACCGGCGCGGCCCCGGCGGCCAGGACAGCCCCTTCGGCGGCGAAGGGGGCGGGGGCGGCGAGGGAGGCGAGTCGCCGGCGCCGGACTCCCCGGGCGAGTCGGAGCCGCCCACCATCGACAGCGGGTCGGTGACGGACCGGGTCAGCGGGATCAGCCTGCCCATTCCGGACGGCTGGTCGGGTCAGCAGTTCCCGGTCGGCGCGACGGTGACCTCCGACGACAGCTACGAGTGTCCCGCCGCCCCCTCCGAGAGCTGCACCAAGGGGGGCGCGTACTCCGCGCCCCAGGAGGCGCTGGAGACCGAGGGCGGTACCGCCGAGGAGGTCGCGAAGGCCGACATCCGGGCGAACGCCGAGGAGTCCTACGGCGACGCCTACGGCGGGCTGACCTCGCACGAGGAACTGGCGTCGAAGGCGGTCACGGTCGCCGGGCAGAAGGGGTGGCTGGTCCGCTGGAAGGCGGTCACCAAGGAGGGCTCCGACGGCTACGTCGAGTCCCTGGCCTTCCCCGCCCCCGCCGACCCCGAGCGCATCGTCGTGGTCCGCTTCGGCGTCGACGTGGAGGAGGGGCAGGCGGTCATCGACGAGATCACCGAGGGGATCGAGGCGGACACCTCGGGCGGAGGGGGCGGCACCGGCCAGGACGTCTGACCGGCTCCGGGAAATGGTCGGCCGGGCGGGGCGCCCCTCCGCTCAAAGGGGCCCCGCCCGGCCGGGGGTGCGCGCCGCCCCCGTCCCCACGGTGCGGCGCGGGCAGACCACCGTCCAGTCATCCCGTGGACGGCGGCCTGGGTCTCAGGGGAGTCCGAGCGCCGGCAGCACCACGGCCTCCACGAACCGGACCAGGTACTCCGCGTCGGCCTGCTCGCCCTCCAGGACGGGCCGCATCCGCAGCATGCCGAAGAGCTGCGCCGGCACGTACTCCAGAGCGGGGTGACCGGCCGGTACCTCGCCCCGGGCGACACCCCGGTCGAGGATCGCGCGGAGGGTGGCGATCTCCGGTTCGACGAGCGCCTCGCGCAGGGCGCACTTCAGCTCCGGGTCCTCCATCACGGCGTGGCCGAGCGCCTGGAGGAGTCCCGTGTCCTTGCCCGCCTCCTCGCCGGCGGCGGCGGCCGCCTGACGCAGGTCCTCGGCGAGCGAGCCGGTGTCGATGTCGGCGAAGCGCACCCGGCGGCGGGAGCGCAGCGCGGCGGCCACGAACTGGGGCTTGGTCTTCCACTGCCGGTAGAGCGTGGACTTGCTGCAACGGGTGCTGGCGGCGATGCCCTCCATGGTGACGGCGTCGTAGCCGCAGGACCGGATCTGCTCGAGCACGGCGTCGAAGAACTCCTGCTCACGCTCGGGCGTGATCTTGGAGCGGCGCGAGGTGCCGACCGGGTCCGGTCGGTCCGCGTCGTGCGACGTCATCGGCTCTGCTCCTCACCTGGTTCGAGCGGTCCTACAGCGGATCTCGAGCGTGCCGTAGTCCCATGTCGTGCCGTAGACGACTGTGTCGAATGTCTACCGATACGTCAGTGTACCGGTACACCACCGTATCGGTACACTGGCGTATCGGAACGGGGTCGTATCGATGAAAACCGTCACACGGCCCCCACCTGTGAGCCACACGCACCACCGTCAGTGAAGGGGCCGGGGGATGAACGCCCGTACCGAGCCTGGACAAGCGGGGCCGGACGCGCCCGCGCGCCCGCCGCTCGTCCGTGAGCTCCTGCTCGTCGCAGGGCTCTTCCTCGTGTACAAGTTCGGCCGGCAGCTGGCGACGGGACACACCGCCGAGGCCTTCCGCAACGCCCACCGCGTGTGGGACTGGGAGCGGGCGCTGCGCCTGCCCGACGAGAGCACGGTGCAGTCGCTGCTGCTGCACGGCGAAGCCGTGGTCCACACGGCGAACACCTACTACGCCGTCGTCCACTTCCCGGCCACGGTGGCCTTCCTGGTCTGGCTCTACCTGCGGCGCCCGGCGCACTACCTCTGGGCCCGCCGGGCGCTGGCCGTGGTGACCGGCGCCGCGTTGGTGCTGCACCTGGTCTTCCCGCTCGCCCCGCCGCGCATGCTGGACGCCACCGGTCTGATCGACACGGCCCGGGTCTTCGGCCCCTCGGTGTACGGCCCGCCGCGCACGGACGCCTTGTCGAACCAGTTCGCGGCGATGCCCTCCCTGCACTTCGGCTGGGCCCTGATGGTGGCGGTCGGCCTGGTCGTCGCGTGCCGCTCCCGGTGGCGGTGGCTGTGGCTGCTGCATCCGCTGCTGACGCTGCTGGTGATCGTGGGCACCGCCAACCACTACTGGCTCGACGTGATGGTGGCGGCCGCCCTGCTCGGCGTCGCCCTGGCCGTCTTCCGCCCGCCGCACCCGTCGGGGCGCGCGCTGCCCCGCCACCGCCCGGCACTGCGGCGCCGGACGGCGGAGCGGCGCGAGCTGGTGGGGGCGGGCCGATGAGCGCCGCCCTGCTCGCGGTCCTGCTGTCCCTGGTCTCCGCGTGCGCGTACGCCGCCGCGGCCGTCGCCCAGGAGCGGCTGGCCGCCCGCAGCCCAGGATCGGGCGCGCTGCGGCTGCTGGCCTCGGGCGCGTGGTGGTGGTCGGTCGCGCTGAACGCCTCGGCCGCGCTCCTGCACGTCGTGGCCCTCAAGTACGGGCCGCTCACCGTGGTCCAGCCGCTCGGCGCGCTGACGCTGGTCGCGGCGGTACCGCTCGGGGCGCGGCTGGCGGGCCGGCGGGTCAGCTCGGTCGAGTGGCGGGGCACCGGGCTGACGCTGCTGGGCCTGGGCGCGCTGCTGCTCACCGCGTCGGGCCCCACCCCCGACGACGTGCTGAGCGTGACGGAGGCGGTGGCGGTCTCCGGGGCGACGGCGGTGCTGATCGGCCTGCTGTGCCGGCCCGGCGCCCGGCCCGGGCTGCGGCACGCGACGGCGTCGGGGATCGCCTCGGGGGTGGCCTCGGCGCTCACCCAGACCGTGACGGTGGCCGCGACGGACCCCTCGGGCCCCCTGCTGAGCGCGCACGTGATCGGTGTGGCGGTGCTGGTGGCGGCCTTCGCGGCGGGCGGGTTGCTGCTGTCGCAGACGGCCTACCGAGGTGGGCTGGGCGCCCCGTTGGCCGTGGTGACCCTGGCCAATCCGGTGGCCGCCGCGCAGCCGCTCGCCGAGCAGGGAGAGGCCGATCGCCGCGGCGGCCACCGGATTGGC
>MUMD01000350.1 GCA_002155895.1 Streptomyces rochei | reverse complement strand
CCCCTCGAGCGCGCCCTCCCCCGCCATGCCCTTCACCAGACGCAGCGCCTCGGACACGTCGTCGGCGAAGTCGTGCAACGTCTTCGCGAGCGTGCGCACCCGCTGCGGATCACCGGGGGTCGGGTCCTTGTCCAGGTCCAGGACATGCCAGTCACTCGGCCTGTGGCCCACCATCCCGCAACCCCCGTCGACGCATGTGCATCAGCAACAACTCTGTGCACACGTGAACTTACAACGCTCGTTAGTGCCACGGAAAGGTGCGCCGGGTGCGCTCAGCGCAAGCAGAGGTCCGCGTGACCGTCAAGGCGGGCGGCTCAGCGGTCGGTGGCGTCGTCATGATCCTCGGGCAGCGACGAGAGGAAGGCGTCGGCCTCGTCCCGTACGTAGCGCGAGAGGCCGACCAGGGATTCGATCACCGCCCTCAGCTCCTCGGCCAGACCCGGGAGCTGTTCCCACACCTGCGGCTTCCGGGTCACGACGGCGTACAGCAGGTCGTCGTCGTACCAGCCGCCGGCGGGCTGCCGGGGTGCGGTGTCCCTGAGGACGCGGACCGCGAGCGGCAGCAGCCGGGGCAGCCCGACGTCTTGGGTGATCAGCCTGGCCAGTTCATCGGGGCGGAGGTCACCGATCGGACGACGGCGCAGCGCGTGGATCGCCCTGACCAAGGAGGTCGAGTCCTTCGGGGGGTCAGGCCAACGCCCCTCCAGTTGCTCCAGTGACCGGCTGGGCTCGGCAGGTCGGGGCATCGGCGGAACGCCCTCGTCCAGGTCGAGTACGAACTCCTCGGTCACGGGCTTCGCCCCTCTCCTCAGTCCACGAACCGGAACGTCGACGTGATCGCGTCGAAGATGTCGAAGAAGGAGTCGGCGAGGTCGAGGACCTGGCTGCTGCCGGCGACCAGGGCGACCTTGCCCTCCTGGCCGGGGACGGGGATGTACGTCTGCATCAGGACGGCGCGGACCGTGCGGTTGAGGGCGTCGCCGGGGACGGGGACGTCCTCGATGCCCTGGGTGCGGGCGGCCGGGCCCACGCCGGGGATGTCGACCGTCGTCACCTTGCGCCAGGAGTCGCCGGGCTTCTTCGCCTCCTTGACGGCGAGCTGGGCGGCGATCGCGGCCGGGTCGGTGGGGAGGGGGTCGCCGGTGGAGGTGCGGCCGCCGACCAGCGACACCGTCACCGAGCCGGTGATCGGGGTGTCGCCGCCGAAGCTCTCCGCCATGCAGCCGCAGTACAGCGCGCCCGACTTCCACGCGTCGGACGCGGCCTTCTGGAGGAAGGTGACGTAGGCGGAGCGGGAGGGCCGCAGCTCGGGGTGTTGGCGTATGCGGTCGTCGACCATACGGCGGATCGAGTCGTCGCGGGACTCCGGGCGTACGTCGAACTCCCACCAGGTCTCCGGGACCTTGATCCGGAATCCGCCGCGCTCGACGGTCAGTGCCTCCGTGTAACGGGCCATGCGGGCCATCGTGCCATTGGGCCGGAGCGGCGGGCGCGGGGCCGGTCGTCCCGACTCCGTACAGACGGGGTGGGTACAGACAATCGTCCGCTCGACAGGAGGAAAACCTGTAGTGGCTGCTGTAGACATTCGGCAGTCGTCGAGGTTATCGTGGGGGCGTAGCGAAGAAGTCCGTGAGGCGTGGCAGGGACGGACTGCCCGCATGCAGGAAGGTCGGCCGTGCAGTAGGCCGACGGATGGTGTTAGAAATCCCTCGGGGCCTTGGTGCCGTACGGCACCAAGGCCCCTCGACGCATTCCTCCGACCCGGCTCCCCTACGCAGTTCCCCGACGAAGGTGCAGATGACCGCAGACACACCGCTCGACCGCATCGATGACGACGACTACCCCGCCTACACCATGGGACGGGCGGCCGAGATGCTGGGCACGACCCCGGCCTTCCTGCGGGCGCTCGGCGAAGCCCGGCTGATCACGCCGCTGCGCTCGGAGGGCGGGCACCGCCGCTACTCCCGCTACCAGCTCCGTATCGCCGCCCGCGCCCGGGAGATGGTCGACCAGGGGACCGCCATCGAGGCGGCTTGCCGCATCATCATCCTGGAGGACCAGCTGGAAGAGGCCCGGCGCATCAACGAGGAACTGCGACGCGGGAAGGCAGGGGCCTCGGGGGGCGGGACGGGGAAAGACCGTACCGCCGAGTAGCCCGCCGCCTCTCGGTCGGGCCGCGTGGACCGGTACATTGCGGTTTCATGCCGAAGCCTGACGAGCTGATCGTTGACATCGCCGCCCTCGTGGAGTCCGGGCGGAGCAGCCGGATGTCCCTGACCGTGGTCACCGACGGTGCCGTGATCACCGGTCGCCTGGCCCCCGAGGCCGTGTGGCGGCAGCGGGTGTCCGAAGTACTGACGGGCTCCACGGACCTGGCCGAGTTCTCCGCCGTCTTCGACGGTCCCGCGCGCAAGGACGGGCCACCCACCCACCTGCACTTCCACGTCGCCCGCATTCTCCAGGGGACGATGGGCATCCCCGAGACCGGCGGTATGTACCGCGTGGCGATCGAGGACGTCAGCGCCTGGACCGTCGGCGATTTCAGCTACTCCGACCAGTGACCCGTCCCCGCGCCCGACAACGGCGCGGAACGCGGTGAGGGCCCACCGGCAGACCGGTGGGCCCTCACTGTTTCGTCCTGCCGCTCAGAGGCCGGCGCTGGTCCCGGCGACGTCGCGCAGGCGGAGCCGGTCCGTGTACCCGGCACCGGCGCGCACGGCGGCGAGCCGGTCCCGGGTGACCAGGCCGGTGCGTCGGCCGTCCTCGTCACAGACGGCGAGGTGCGCCGTGCGGGCGGCGGCCATGACGGACAGGGCCACCTCGACGGTCATGTCGGCCCAGACCTGTGGCCCGGTCACGTCCATGGTGTCGGCGACCGTCCTGGGCGCGCCGTGGGTGCGCGGGGAGCCGGGGTGCGTCTGGAGCAGCGTCAAGAAGTTCCTCCTGCGGTGAGCGGGTCTGTGGGCCGGTCGGACGGGCCCTAGGCCGCGGAGTCGGTGGCGGTGCGCCGGGCGGGTACCCGGCGGGCCGCCGCGGGGCCGCGTCGGCCGCGTGAGGCGGCGCGCCGCTTGGGGCGCTCCACGACCGGTGCGGTGATGACGACCGGGACGCCGGAGGGGGCCTGGGCGCCGGTGATGCGGTGCAGGGCCTCCGCGCCGGCGCGGACCTGGGTGATCTGCGGCACGATCTCGGCCGTGGCCATGAGGCGCGTCATGGCGCGGCGCTGGTTCGGGGTGACCAGGGTGACGACGCTCCCCGACTCGCCGGCGCGGGCCGTGCGGCCGCCGCGGTGGAGGTAGTCCTTGTGGTCGGTCGGGGGGTCGACGTTGACGACGAGGTCCAGGCTGTCGACGTGGATGCCGCGCGCCGCGACGTTGGTCGCCACCAGCACGGTGACGTGCCCGGTCTTGAACTGCGTCAGCGTACGGGTGCGCTGCGGCTGCGACTTGCCACCGTGCAGCGCGGCGGCCCGCACCCCGCTGTTCAGGAGGTGCTCGGTGAGGCGGTCGACCGCGTGCTTGGTGTCCAGGAACATGAGCACCCGGCCGTCGCGGGCGGCGATCTCGGTGGTGGCCGCGTGCTTGTCGGCGCCGTGGACGTGCAGCACATGGTGCTCCATCGTCGTGACCGCGCCCGCCGAGGGGTCGACGGAGTGCACGACGGGGTCGCTCAGGTAGCGGCGCACGAGCAGGTCGACGTTGCGGTCGAGGGTGGCGGAGAACAGCATCCGCTGGCCGTCGCGGCGCACCTGGTCGAGGAGTTCGGTGACCTGCGGCATGAAGCCCATGTCGGCCATCTGGTCGGCCTCGTCCAGGACGGTGACCCGCACCTGGTCCAGTCGGCAGTCGCCGCGCTCGATGAGATCCTTGAGGCGTCCGGGGGTGGCGACGACGATCTCGGCGCCGCCGCGCAGCGCCGACGCCTGCCGGCCGATCGGCATTCCGCCGACCACCGTGGCCAGCCGCAGCCGCACGGAGCGGGCGTACGGGGTGAGCGCGTCGGTGACCTGCTGCGCCAGCTCACGTGTCGGTACGAGGACCAGTCCCAGCGGCTGCCGGGGTTCGGCCCGTCGCCCGGCCGTACGGGCCAGCAGGGCCAGCCCGAAGGCGAGGGTCTTCCCGGATCCGGTGCGGCCCCGGCCGAGGACGTCGCGGCCGGCGAGGGAGTTCGGCAGGGTCGCGGCCTGGATCGGGAACGGCACGGTCACGCCCTGGGCGCCGAGTGCGGCCAGCAGCTCCGCGGGCATGTCCAGTTCGGCGAAGTCCGCCGCGGCGGGCAGCGCCGGGGTGACGGTCTCGGGGAGGGCGAACTCGCCCTGGGGCCCGGGTCGGCGGCCCCGGCCCTGTGCGCGGTTCGGCCCGCCGGTACGGCTCGGGGGCGGGGAGCCGAATCGCTTGCCGTTGCGGCCCGGGACGGCGGCGCCGTTCCGGGTGCGGGCGTAACGGTCGTTCGTGCGTGTGCGGTTCATGCTGAACCTTCCTCGATACGGCGCGTATCAAGGAATTCCCGCAGCAGGAACGCAGGGGAAACGCAAGAACGAACCGAATGGAACGGGAATCCCTCTGCACGAGTCAGTGGATTCCGCGCTGTCGCTCCGCAGTGGATTCACCACGGAACATGAATACAGCTGGGGCCCGCACCCCGAAGGATGCGGGCCCCAGCTGCGAGGCGCGCCCGGAGGCGCGCCGGAAAAATCAGGCGACGACGATGTTCTCGGCCGTCGGGCCCTTCTGGCCCTGCGCGATGTCGAAGCTCACCTTCTGGCCTTCGAGCAGCTCGCGGAAGCCCTGGGCGGCGATGTTCGAGTAGTGGGCGAACACATCGGCGCCGCCACCGTCCTGCTCGATGAAGCCGAAGCCCTTTTCCGCGTTGAACCACTTCACGGTGCCAGTAGCCATGTCTTGCTCTCCTTCGGGGCAGTGCATCGGCGCCCGCACTTTACGGACGCCGTGTCGCCGCGATGATTACCCCGACCGGAAAAGAAAGACCGGTGTCAAAAAACTTCGGGAACCACAACTGCAACTGATATCGACAGTAGCACGTTGCGGCGGCCCGTGCATGCTCCGTAATTACACTCCGGTGCGGGCGGCAGGGAAACTGTCCGCCCGTTCCGTGAAATCCTCACCTCGCGGCTGCAGATTTACGGGTCCGGAATTCGACGGATTCGTCAGATGACACCCTGCGCCAGCATCGCGTCCGCCACGCGCTCGAAGCCCGCGATGTTCGCGCCGGTGACGTAGTCGCCGGGGGCGTCGTAGCGCTCGGCGGTCTCGTGGCAGGTGGTGTGGATGTCGTTCATGATGTGCGTCAGCTCCTCCTCGACGCGCGCCGCCGACCAGGAGGTACGGGCGTGGTTCTGCGCCATCTCCAGGGCGCTGACCGCGACACCGCCCGCGTTGGCCGCCTTGCCGGGGCCGAAGGCGACGCCGGCCTTCTGGAGCAGGTGGACGGCCTCGGGGGTCGCCGGCATGTTGGCGCCCTCGGAGACCGCCTTGACGCCGTTGCGGATCAGGGTCGCGGCGTCGTTCTCGTCGAGTTCGTTCTGCGTGGCGGAGGGGAGGGCGATGTCGGCCGGGACGTCCCAGACGCGGCCGCCGGGCACGAAGCGGGCCGAGGCGCCCCGGCGCTCCGCGTACGCGTCGACCCGGCCGCGCTCGACCTCCTTGATCTGCTTGAGCAGGTCGAGGTCGATGCCCTTCTCGTCGACGACGTAGCCCGAGGAGTCCGAGCAGGTGACGGCGTTGGCGCCGAGGGCGGCCAGCTTCTCGATGGTGTAGATCGCCACGTTGCCGGAGCCCGAGACGACCGCGGTCTGGCCCTCCAGGTCCTCGCCGCGCTCGCGCAGCATCGCCGCCGCGAAGAGGACGTTGCCGTAGCCCGTCGCCTCGGGGCGGATCAGCGAGCCGCCCCAGCCCTGGCCCTTGCCGGTGAGGACGCCGGCCTCCCAGCGGTTGGTGATGCGGCGGTACTGGCCGAAGAGGTAGCCGATCTCCCGGCCGCCGACGCCGATGTCACCGGCCGGGACGTCGGTGTGCTCGCCGATGTGCCGGTACAGCTCCGTCATGAAGGACTGGCAGAACCGCATGACCTCCGCGTCGCTGCGCCCGTGCGGGTCGAAGTCGCTGCCGCCCTTGCCGCCGCCGATGCCGAGGCCGGTCAGGGCGTTCTTGAAGATCTGCTCGAAGCCCAGGAACTTGATGACGCCCAGGTTCACGGACGGGTGGAAGCGCAGACCGCCCTTGTACGGGCCCAGCGCGCTGTTGAACTCCACGCGGAAGCCCCGGTTGACGTGGACGCGGCCCTGGTCGTCCTGCCACGGCACCCGGAAGATGACCTGGCGCTCGGGCTCGACCAGCCGCTCGATGAGGCCCGGCTCCGCGTACTCGGGGCGGGCCGCGATCACCGGCGCGAGCGTTTCCAGGACCTCGTGGGCGGCCTGGTGGAACTCGGGCTGGGCCGGATTGCGGTGTTCGATCTCGGTGAGCAGGTGGTCGAGCGCGGTCCTGGTCTCGCTACGCGTCGTCACGGGGGCCCTTTCTGGCACGGCTGACACCGGAGACCGGCGATGCCCCCGGAGGAGGGGTGGGGCCTGGATCCGGTCGGTCCGGTGGTGGGCGCTCGGCGCCGTTGCCGCGCGCGGGACACTTCAGTGTTACGCCCATGTAAACGTCCTGGCCAGCACTCGGTGCCCCGCGCGACCACTATGTGAGACCGCGCTTTCGTATATCGGGGGTTTTCATGATGTATGAGACGAAGGTCACCCGGGCGTCCCGGGCGACCCGGGCGGCTCCGTCAGCCGTCGCCGTTGAGCATCGCGGCCGTCAGGACGTTCCCGGCGACACCCCAGCCGCCGTCGGGGATCTCGTCGACGAGGACGACGGTGGTGGGACGGGCGCGCTCCCCGTAGATCTCGGCGTAGAGGTCGGTGGTGCGTTCGACGATCTTCCGCTTGTCCTCCGGGGTGAGCGTGCCCTCGGGGACCTTGAAGTGGGCGAAGGGCATCTCAGATCATCCCTCCGTTGGCGCGCAGGATCTGGCCGTTCACCCAGTGTCCGGCGGGGCCGCTCAGGAAGGCGACCACCTCGGCGATGTCCTCGGGGGTGCCCAGCCGTTCCAGGGGCGGCGTCTTGGCGAGCCGGTCGATCTCCTCCTCGGTCTTGCCGGTGAGGAACAGGTCCGTGGCCGTGGGGCCGGGGGCGACCGTGTTCACGGTGATGTCCCGTCCGCGCAGCTCCCGGGCGAGGATCAGGGTCATCGCCTCCACCGCTCCCTTGCTCGCCGCGTACGCCCCGTAGGTCGGGAACTGCGTGCCGACGACGGAGGTCGAGAAGCCCACGAAGGAGCCGCCGGTGCGCAGCCGCCGGGCCGCCTCCCGGGCGACCACGAAGGTCCCCCGGATGTTGGTGCGGTGCATGGCGTCCAGGGCGTCCAGGTCCAGCTCGGCGATCGGGGACAGGGCCATGCGCCCGGCCGAGTTCACGACGACGTCGACGCCGCCGTACTCCGCCTCCGCCCGGTCGAACAGGGCGGCGACCTCCTTCTCCTCCGCCACGTCCGCCGGTACGGCGACCGCCCGGCCGCCGGCCCCGGTGATCGCCGCCACGGTCTCCTCGGCCGACGCGGCGTCGCGGGCGTAGTTCACGACGACGGCCAGGCCGTCCCGGGCGAGCTTCTCCGAGACGGCGCGGCCGATGCCGCGTGATCCACCGGTGACGACGGCGACGCGCGTGTCCGCCGGCGCGGGTGTGTCGGGTGTGTTCTGGTGCGTGGTCATGCGTCCACGATGCGCCCGGCCGCCCTGCGCAACCAGGGGATGCCATCCCCTGGGTCACGGCCCCCGCCCGGCACACAATGGACGGCATGAGCGCTGTGAAGTACGCCGAGCTGGGAGCGTTCCTGCGGTCGCGGCGGGAGCGCATCCGCCCGGCCGACGTCGGGCTCCCGGCCGGGCCGCGCCGCCGGGTCCCGGGGCTGCGCCGCGAGGAGGTCGCCCAACTCGCGGGCGCGTCGGTGGACTACTACAACGAGCTGGAGCGCGGGGCCGGATCGCAGCCCTCCGAGCAGATGATCGCCGCGCTGGCGAGGGCGCTGCGGCTCTCCGCCGACGAGCGGGACTACCTGTACCGGCTCGCGGACCGTCCGGTGCCCGTGCAGGGCGGGGCCGCCTCGCACGTGCACCCGGGCATGCTCGACCTGCTCGGGCGGATGCCCTCGACCCCGGCGCAGGTGATCACCGACCTGCACGTCACGCTGGTGCAGAATCCGCTGGCCGTCGCGCTGGTCGGGGACCAGACCGGGTTCCGGGGGCCGCGGGCCAGCTTCGTCCACCGGTGGTTCACCGAGCCCGACACACGGCTCCTGTACCCCGAGGCCGACCACGAGGGCCAGTCCCGCGCCTTCGTGGCCGACCTGCGGGCCGCGGCGGCACGGAGGGACGCGAAGGACCCCGAGGCCGGGTCGATGATCCGTACGCTGCTCGCCGTCTCCCCCGAGTTCGCCGCGCTGTGGGCCGACCACGACGTGGCCTTCCGACGGGACGACCGCAAGCGGATCGTCCACCCCACGATCGGTCTCATCGAGGTCAACTGCCTCAACCTCTTCAGCGAGGACGGACGACAGCGGTTGCTCTGGTTCACACCGGCCGTGGGGACGGAGAGCGCGGGGCTGCTGGAGTTGCTGGGGGTGGTGGGGACGCAGGAGGTGGTCAGTTCTCCGAGGCGTACGGGAGGAAGTTCGCCCACGCGGTCGGGGTGAGGGCCAGGCGGGGGCCGCCTTCCACGTGCTTGGAGTCGCGGACGTGGACGGTGCCGGGGGTCGTCGCGATCTCGACGCAGGAGTTGCCGTCGTTGCCGCTGCTGTAACTGCTCTTGAACCAGACCAGCTCAGAGGCGGCCCCGGCAGCGGTCTTGCGGATCATGTCTCTCCCAGCAGTTGTTCGAGGAAGGCGAGCGAGTCCCGAGGCGAGAGTGCCTGCGCTCGGATCGTGCCATACCGCAGTTCAAGGATGCGCAGGTGTTTGGGATCCGAGGTCGGCCGACCGTTGAACGCACCGTCAGACCGCCCGACCGCTGAGCCGTCCTCGAACTTCAGCAACTCGATCGTGCCGTCCGTTCCCGAGTGAGTTTCGCAGCTCATCGGCATTACCTGGAGTACGACGTTGTGCAATCGCCCTACCTCCAACAGGCGTTCGAGCTGCCGACGCCACGCCATTGTGCCTCCGATGGGGCGGCGCAGCACCCCCTCTTCCAGGACGAAGCTGAGCGCAGGAGCAGGCGAGCGTTCGAAGACCGTCTGCCGGGCGATGCGCGCGGCCACCATGCGTTCCACGTCGTCGGGCGAGTACGGCGGCTGGGCTGCCCCGATCACGGCTCGCGCATGATCCGGCGTCTGCAACAGACCGTTGACGCTGTTGCACTGATACACCGCGATCTCGACCGCCTTCGCCTCCAGCTTCCCCAGCTCCCGCACCTTCTTCGGGTACCGGACCTTCTTCACGTCCTCCCAGGTCGCCGCGATGAGTCCGCCCGCGCCCAGCACCTCGTCGGCCCTGTCCAGATACTCCTGCCGGGGAATCCGCTTCCCGCCCTCGACCTTGTAGACCAGGTCCTCCCCGTACCCGACCGCCACGCCGAACTCGGCGGCCCGCATCCCCACCGCCTCGCGCCGGAGCTTCAACTGCCGCCCCACCGTGGCGATGACCGCGACGCCCCACTCGTCGTCGGGGTCGACCTCCCACCCCGGCTCGTCCGTCTCGACCGTCATCCCGCGCCCCTTCGTCGCACTCCCACCGTCGCCCCAGCGCCCTACCCCCGGGCCCCTCCCGACAGCACCGACACCGCCGGACAACATCCGGACAGTCACCGTACGTACCCGCTGAGTCACTTCTCACGGTACGCACACGCCGCCACGCTGAGTGACGTGAACCAGAAATCCGCCGAACTCCCCGCCCGCCTGCGCAACTTCAGCGTGCAGCTCTCCCCCACCCCGCGCGGCGCCCGGCTCGCCCGCCTGCTGGCGACGGAACAGCTCCGCGCGTGGGGCCTCCCCCTGGACCCCGCCCGCCAGCTCATCGCCGAGCTGGCGAGCAACGCGGCGGCCCACGGACGCGTCCCCGGCCGCGACTTCCGGCTCACGCTCTACGTCGTCGGCACGACCCTCCGCATCGAGGTCACCGACACCCGAGGTGAAGCCCTCCCCCGCCCGCAGACACCCGCCCCCGACGCCGAACACGGCCGGGGCCTGCTGCTCGTCGAGGCGCTGGCGCACCGCTGGGGCGTGACCGAGGGCCGCTTCCCGCGCAAGACGGTGTGGGCGGAACTGCGGTGCGCGCCACCGGAACCCACGATCTGAGGTTCCGGTGGCTCCGGTGCCCTTCCCCACAAGAACCCGGGGAGAAAGCACCTCACCGAGCCCCACCCCTCCGCCCGAGGCCGGCGATCACTCACGCGGGTGAACATCACCGCCTCGGCTGGATTTCCGTGCCCCCGGCTCCCCTACGCTCAGCGCACACAACCGAAGAAAGACATCGGCCCCCGCCGGGACGGCAATCCCAGTGCGAGGGCCTGACCACCAAGGAAGAAGAGACCTTCCCGATGGGTACCCAAAACCCTAGCGCGCCCCCGCGCGCCCGGTCAGCCTCTGCCGCCAACCCGACCCGTACGCGTCACCACGGCGGCGGCATCGTCCACGAGAACACCCGCCACACCACCCGCTTCGTGGTGATCGGCAACCACCTGGTCCAGCACAAGGAGCTGTCGCTCCTGGCGATCGGCCTCGGCTGCCACCTCCAGTCGCTGCCCACGGGCGCGGGCGCCGACATCAAGTCGCTCACCGCCCGCTTCCCCGAGGGCCCGACCCGTATCGCCGCCGCCCTGCGCGAGCTGGAGGCCCACGGCTACCTGCGCCGCGAACGGGTGCGCACGCCCACCGGCCGCATCATCACCCGCACGATCTCCTGCAACCAGCCGGGCAGCCGACCGGCCGACCGGCCGGGCAACCCGCCGAAGGCACCCCTCCGTGAGGCGGCCGACACCGGGTGCCCCGACCGCCGGTCCGCACGACCGGCGGCGACGGACCGCCCCTCCCGGCCCCGTGAGCCGCGTCCGCGCAAGGCGCTGCCCGCCGTCCCGCAGCCCGACTGCACGCTCCCCGGCCTGCTGCGGACGGCCGTCGACCTCCTGACCGACCTGCGCCGACACGACTCCCGGCTGCTGCTCTCCGCCGCCGACACCGCCCACCTGGCGCCCGGCGTCGCCGCCTGGCTGGAACGGGACGTCCTCCCCTCCGCCGTACGCCGCGCCCTGACCGCCGACCTGCCGGACGAGCCCCTGCGCCGCCCGGCCGCGCTCCTGGCCCACCGCCTGTCCGACCGGCTCCCGCTCCACAACTGCGACGGCTGCGACCGCGGCTTCCGCGCCCCGGAGCCGGGCCTGTGCCGCGACTGCCGTCCGACGACGGGCCCGGGCGGGTGCGTCCCCGCCTGATACCCCCCTCTCCTCCTCGCTGACCAGGAGAAACACCTCACGATGTTCGCGTCTCAGTGCCCCGACCGCCCCGGACGGCTACCCTGGCCAGTGCACTCCCGGGAGGTCTCCATGAGCACACAGGCCGATCACGGGCACGGGTTGGTCCCCCGCCCCGAGCAGACGCCGGACGCCTTGCGGGCCGCGCTCGCCGCCGTCGACCCGAAGCGCCTTCCGGAGATGCAGCGGACCAAGGACGAAGCCTTCGCCAAGGCCGTGGAGTGGCAGTCACTCAGCCCCGTGCGGAGCTGGGTGCTGACCTGGGCCCGCGACATCGAGATCGCGCGACGTCCCGACCTCGCCGCCCGACACGCCCATGCCAAGAACAACCTGGAACACGAGGACGCGGACGTTGCCCGGGAGGCGCTGCGAGAGCTGAGTGCCGTACTGGACGAAGCGATGAAGGCTGTTCACGCTTGAGCTGGGCAACGCGTCTACGTCGTGCAGATCACCCACCTGGGCTTCTGAAGCCTCGCGCGGCCTGACCGTCACAGGTCCGGACCAACCTCTTGCCCCTGACCCTCCCCCGACGCAAGCTCCCCGTATGGAGCTGGAGTTGCGGCATCTCAAGACGGTCCGGGCCATCGCCGACGCCGGCAGCCTCACCAGGGCGGCGACGGTGCTCGGCCTAGCGCAGCCCGCGTTGAGCGCACAGCTCAAGCGGATCGAACGGGCCCTGGGCGGGGCGCTGTTCGAGCGGGGACGGCACGGGGTGCGGGCGACCGCGCTCGGGGAACTGGTGCTGGAACGGAGCAGGATCGTGCTGCCCGCGGTGACCGAGCTGCAGCAGGAGGCGGCACGGTTCGCGCGGGCGCCGCGTACGGCGCGGCACCTGCGGCTGGGCGGGACCCACGGCCCCTTGCTGGGCGCCCTGGTGGACCGGCTGGCGGACGTGGCGCCGGACGCCCGGATGACGACCTGCACCTCGTGGTCGGAGCGTGAGCTGGCCGAGCAACTGGCGGACGGACGGCTGGACTTCGCCCTGGCCGGGACGTGCGGCTCCGCCGAGCCGCCGGGCGCGGCGGGGCTGGTGTGGCGGGAGGTCGCCGTCGATCCGGTGTTCGTGATGGTGCCCGAGGTCCATCCGGTCGCCCGGCGGGCGGAGGTGGACCTGACGGAGCTGGCGGGAGAGGAGTGGGCCTGCGTGCCCGGCGACGGCTGCTTCGGCGACTGCTTCACCGCCGCCTGCGCCCGCGCCGGGTTCACACCGCGCCGCATGTACGAGACGGACACCGCCTCACTGGTGCACCTCGTGCAGGTGGGGCGGGCGGTGGGGCTGTGCCGGGCGACCTTCCCGACCACGCCCGGCATCGCCACCCGGCCGCTGACCGGGACGCCGCTGGCCTGGCGGCACCTGCTGGGCTGGCACGCGCTGACCGGCCGGCCGGACACCGCCGAGACGGTGCTGGCACAGGCCCGCATGGCGCACGCGGGGGTGGCGGCGAGCAGCGACAGCTACACCGAGTGGATGGCCGCGCACCGGGTGCCCTGATACCCCCGCACGCCTTCCATAACGCCGGGGGGAGGGCCGACCGACGTCTTACGGCGCCCGGCCGGCCCTCCCTACGGTTTCGGCACCTCCCCACCGAAACCGAGGAGATCCCCCATGCCCCACCGTCACCGACACACCAGAGCCGTGGCGGCCGCCGCCGCGGCGACGGCCGCCCTGCTCGTGGCCGGGCTCAGCGGCTCCGCGAGCGCCGGGACGGCACCCGCCGACTCCGCCCCCACCGCGGCCGAGACCCTGCGCACCGACGCCGCGCCGCCCGCCCTGCTCCGGGCCATGGAGCGCGACCTCGGCCTCGACCGGCGGCAGGCCGAGCGCCGGCTCGTCAACGAGGCCGACGCGGGCGCCGTCGCGGGACGGCTCCGCGCCGCGCTGGGCGCCGACTTCGCGGGCGCGTGGGTGCGGGGCGCCGAATCCGGCACGCTGACGGTGGCGACGACCGACGCGGCCGACGTCGCGGCGATCGAGGCCCAGGGCGCCGTGGCACAGGTCGTACGGCACTCGCTCGCCGACCTCGACGCGGCCAAGGCCCGCATCGACCGGGCCGCTGCCGAGCGGGGCGCGGACGCCGCCGACGCGGCCGTCCGGTACGTCGACGTACGGACGAACACGGTCACGGTGCAGGCCGTGCGGCCCTCCGTCGCCCGTGCCCTCGTCGCCGCGGCCGGGGTCGACGCCTCAGCCGTGCGCGTCGAGAAGGCGGCCGAGAAGCCGCGCCCGCTGTACGACCTGCGCGGTGGTGAGGCGTACTACATCAACAACAGCGGGCGCTGCTCGATCGGCTTCCCCGTCACCAAGGGCAGCCAGGAGGGCTTCGCCACGGCCGGCCACTGCGGGCGCACCGGGGCGAGCACCACCGGGTACAACCGCGTGGCGCAGGGCACCTTCCAGGGCTCGACCTTCCCGGGCCGGGACATGGCGTGGGTGGCGGTGAACTCCAACTGGCGGGCCACCCCGTACGTCAGCGGCGCCGGCGGTCAGAACGTCCAGGTCACCGGGTCCACCCAGGCCCCGGTCGGCGCCTCCGTGTGCCGCTCCGGTTCCACCACCGGCTGGCACTGCGGCACCGTCCAGCAGCACAACACCAGCGTGACCTACCCCGAGGGCACGATCAGCGGCGTCACCCGCACCACGGTGTGCGCCGAGCCCGGCGACTCGGGCGGCTCGTACATCTCCGGCAGCCAGGCGCAGGGCGTCACCTCGGGCGGCTCCGGTGACTGCCGCAGCGGCGGCACGACGTTCTTCCAGCCGATCAACCCGCTGCTGCAGACCTACGGCCTCACCCTGAAGACGACCGGTGACGGCGGCGAGGAGCCGCCGCCCGGCGAGGGCGGCACCTGGGCGGCCGGCACCGTCTACCAGCCGGGCGACACCGTGACCTACGGCGGCGCCACCTACCGCTGCCTCCAGGGCCACCAGGCCCACGCGGGCTGGGAGCCGCCGAACGTTCCGGCGCTGTGGCAGCGCGTGTGAACGGCTGAATGACCCACGGGGGACGGCCCCTGGGACGGCCCGCGGGGGGTACGGCCCACGGGGACGACGGGGACGGGCCCGGGCGCGCGAAGGGAGAGCGCCCGGGCCCGCTCACGTCGTCCGCATGCCGCCGCCGGGCGCGGGCGGCCTTGCCGCGAGCGGTGCTCGCGTACGCGCGGACGGACGCGTCACGCCCGCAGGAAGGCCAGGACCGCCAGCACCCTGCGGTGCGTGTCGTCCGCCGGGGGCAGGTCGAGCTTGGTGAAGATGCTGCCGATGTGCTTGCCCACGGCCGCCTCGGAGACGACGAGCTGGCGGGCGACGGCCCCGTTGGACTTCCCCTCCGCGATCAGCGCCAGCACCTCCCGCTCGCGCGGGCTGAGCCGCTCCAGGGGGTCCCGGCGGCGGCGCAGCAACTGGCGTACCACCTCCGGGTCGACGACCGTGCCGCCGTCCGCCACCTCGGCCAGCGCCTCGACGAACTCCTCGACCTGACCGACGCGGTCCTTGAGCAGGTAGCCGACGCCCGTGCCGTCGCCGGAGTCCAGCAACTCGGCGGCGTAGGAACGCTGCACGTACTGGCTGAGGACGAGCACCGGCAGACCGGGGCTCCGCTCCCGCAGCCCCACCGCGGCGCGCAGACCCTCGTCCTGGAAGCCGGGCGGCATCCGCACATCGGTGACGACTACGTCCGGGGCGTGCTCCGCGACGGCCGCGACCAGCGCCTCCGCGTCGCCCACGGACGCCACGACCTCGTGGCCGAAACGGGCGAGCAGACCCGTGAGACCGTCCCGCAGCAGGACGCTGTCCTCGGCCAGCACTACGCGAAGCGTTCGGTCCACTCGCAAGGAATCTCCACGCGCAACAGGGTCGGGCCGCCCGGTGGGCTGGACAGCGAGATTCTGCCATCCAGCACCGACACCCGGTCGGCGAGCCCGGTCAGGCCGCTGCCCCCACGAGCCCGCGTGCCGGTACCGGCCTCGGCACCGCCCCGGCCGTCGTCGCGGATCTCCAGGCGCAGCCGTCCGTCGCGGTGCCCGCCGGTCACCTCGGCGCGGTCGGCGCCGCTGTGCCTGGCGACGTTGGCGAGGGCCTCGCAGACCACGAAGTAGGCGGCGGCCTCTACGGCCTGGGGCAGCCGGCCGGGCAGCTCCAGGCGCACGTCCACGGGGACGGCGGAACGGTCGGCGGCGTCCTCCACCGCCGCCGCCAGACCGTGGTCGGCGAGCACCTTGGGGTGGATGCCGTGGATCAGCTCGCGCAGCTCCTCCAAGGCCCGGCCCGCCTCCCCGTGGGCCTTGGCCAGCTGGTCGGCGAGCGGGCCGGGCGGCGCGTCGAGGCGGGCCAGGCCCAGGGTCATCGTCAGCGACACCAGGCGCTGCTGGGCGCCGTCGTGCAGGTCGCGTTCGATGCGGCGGCGCTCGGCCTCGAAGGCGTCCACCAACCGGACGCGGGAACGGGTGAGTTCGACGACGCGGGCGTCCAGGTCCGGCTCGCGCCCGGTGCCCAGCAGCACGCGGGCGAGGGCGGCGCGGGCGCCCGCCGCCAGGGCCAGCGCGTAGGCGCCCGCGGCGAGCAGCAGCAGCCCGAGGACCGCCACGCCGAAAGCCGTCGGCCAGGTGGTGACCGTCCACAGCTTGAGGACCTTGGCCTCCTCGCCGCCCCCGGCCGTGGCCATCACCAGGGGCGTGGCGGCGGTGGCCAGCGGGAAGGCGAGGGCGGCGGTGACGAGGAGGGCGTCCAGCGGCCAGAGCACGAAGGCCAGCAGCAGGGCGTGGCCCAGGTCCCGCCAGGTCGCGGGCTCGCGCAGCCGGGTGGTGAGCCAGGGCCAGGGGCCGTAGGCGGTGGGCTGCCGCCGGGGCCGGTCGGGTGCGGGGGCGCGGTCGGCCAGGCGCAGCCGGAGCCTTTCCAGCCGGGCCACCGGCAGGCCCGCGAGGGCGGTGAGCAGCAGGAGCGGAAGTCCCACCACGACGACGGAGAGCACCGCCCCGACGGTGACCGCGACCACCAGCCCCACCAGGGTCACCGCCCCGGCGACCGCGCCGGTCAACAGGTAGGCGACCGCGCGCCAGGGCCACGCCGACCGCAGGAAGCCGGGGGCGGACACGGCCTGCCACACGTTTCGGGGATGCATGGCGATCACCGTAGGACTCCGGTGCGCGGCGCGGCCATCGGCCTGGGCGGAGGAACGGGGGTAGGGCCTGCCCTACCCCCGTTCTCGCCCCTGCCGCACTGCGCCGGGGCGGCCCCGCGCGGTTTCGTGAGGGCACCGATCACGACACCGGGCGGACCGGTGCCCGACGAGTGGGGACAGATGACCGACCACACGAGCCACGCGATCCGACTGCGCTCCGTCAGCAGGCGGTACGGCGCGGGCGACAGCGCCGTCACCGCCCTGGACGACGTCTCCCTCGACTTCCCGCGGGGCACCTTCACCGCCGTCATGGGCCCCTCCGGCTCGGGCAAGTCGACGCTGCTCCAGTGCGCCGCCGGCCTGGACCGGCCCACCTCGGGGTCGGTCGTCGTCGGCGGCACGGAGCTGACGGGGCTCAGCGAACGGCGGCTGACCCTGCTGCGCCGCGAGCGCGTCGGCTTCGTCTTCCAGGCGTTCAACCTGCTGCCGTCCCTGACCGCAGCGCAGAACGTGGCGCTTCCCCTGCGCCTGGCCGGCCGCCGCCCCTCCCGGTCCCGGGTGCGCGAGGCGCTGGCCCGGGTCGGCCTGGCCGACCGCGCGGGACACCGGCCCACCGAGCTGTCGGGCGGCCAGCAGCAACGCGTCGCCCTGGCCCGCGCCCTGATCACCCGCCCCGAGGTCCTGTTCGGCGACGAACCGACCGGCGCCCTCGACACACGGACCGGCCGGGAGGTGCTGGCCCTGCTGCGCTCCATGGTCGACGGCGAGGGCCAGACGGTCGTCATGGTCACGCACGACCCGGTGGCCGCCTCCTGCGCCGACCGTGTGGTCTTCCTCGTCGACGGACGGCCGGCCGGCGAGCTGACCGGCGCCGGCGCCGACGCCATCGCCACCCGGGTGACCCGGCTGGAGGCCGCCCCGTGCTGACCGTCACCCTCCAGACCCTGCGCACCCGCTGGGCCACCTTCACCGGCAGCTTCGTCGCCCTGTCCCTGGGGGTCGCGCTGCTCGCGGCGACCGGGCTGGCGCTCGCCTCCTCGCGGGACGCGCCGGACCGGGTGCCGGAGCGGTTCGCCGCCGCGCCGGTCGTGGTCCGGGGACAGGACACGCTGCGGGTGCCCACACCGGTCGGCGACCGCACGGAGCGGCTCGCCCGTCCGCGCGCCGTGCCCGCCGCCACGGTCGCCGGGCTGAGGCGCCTCGGACGGGTGGTGGAGGACCGTTCCTTCACGGTCCGCGCCGAGGGCGGGCCCGCCGATCTGGTGGGCCACCCGTGGTCGACCGCGGCCTTCGCCCCGTACCGAATCGACGCGGGCCGGGCGCCGCGCGCCGTCGGCGAGGTCGTCGTCAGCGGCGACTGGGCCGCGCCCGGGCAACGGGTGCGCACGGACCGGGGTGTCGTGCGGGTCGTGGGCACCGTGCCCGACCGGGGCTTCGAGAACGCCGTCTTCTACGCCGACACCGAGGCCGCCCGGCTCTCCCCCGTCAGCGTCCAACTCGCGGTCGACGCGGACGCGTCGGCGGTACGGGACGCGGTGCGCGGCACCACGGGCGTTCGGGTGCTCACCGGCGACGACCGCCGGTACGCCGATGCCGACCCCGAGCGGGACGGCGAGGCGCTGACCGCGATGAACGCCCTGTTCGGCACGGCCGGTGGCGTCTCCGCCTTCGTGTCGGTGTTCGTCGTGGCGTCCACCTTCGCCTTCGCGGTGGCCCAGCGGCGGCGGGAGTTCGGGCTGCTGCGCACCGCCGGGGCGACCCCCGGGCAGGTGCGCCGGACGGTACTGGCCGAAGGGCTGGTGGTGGGCGTGCTCGCGTCCGCGGCCGGGTGTCTGCTCGGCGCGTACGGCGCCCCGCACCTGGCGGCGTGGGTCGTCGATGAGGGCCTGGCACCGGCCTGGTTCACCATCGGCGCCCACACCTGGCCGTACCACCTGGCCTTCTGGACGGGTCTGTGCGTCGCCCTGGCCGGCGTGGTCGCGGCCTCCTGGCGGGCCGGGCGGACCGCCCCGACGCAGGCGCTGCGCGAGGCGTCCGTGGAAACACGGGCCATGACCCCAGGGCGGTGGCTGTCCGGCGGAGGTCTGCTGCTGACCGCGCTGGTGACGCTCGCCGCCACCCTGGCCGGCGACCCCGGAGACCTCCTGCACCGCAAGACGTACGTGAGCCGTCCGATGCTGCTGATCAGCGCGGCGGCGCTGCTCGCCCCCGTCGCGGTGCGTCCCCTGACCCGGCTGCTGACCTGGCTGCCGGCCCGGCTCCCCGGCGCGGCGGGCCTGCTGGTGCGGGAGAACGCCGCCGCCGGGACCCGCCGCACGGCGGCCGTGGCGGCACCGGTCCTGGTGACGGTCGCCCTCGCGGGCTCCCTCCTCGGCGCCACCGCGACACTGAACGAGGCCGGCGCCGCCGAGACCCGTGAGCGGACCGCCGCCGACTTCGTGGTCACGGCGGCGGACGACGGCGGCTTCGACGCGCGGACCGTGGACCGGCTGCGCGCGGTGCCGGGGACGGCGGCCGTCGCCCCGTCCTCCTCCACCGCCGTGTACGTCCTGGAGGAGGGCGTGGCGCTCATCGGGTCCGACGCCCGCGCCGTCACCGACCCCGCCGCCCTCGCGGCCACCACCCGGTTGCCGCTCACGGCGGGCAAGGCGTCCGGCCTCGACGACGGCTCGATCATCGTCAACGAGGAGTGGGAGCGGCACTCCGTCGGCGAGCGCGTACGCGTGTGGCTCGGCGACGGCACGGAGCGGACGCTGCGCATCGCCGCCGTCATGGCCACCGGCACCGGCGACAACGGCGTCTACGTCACCTCCGCCAACGCGCCGGGCGCGCCGGTCGACCGGGTGGACGTCACCGTGGCGGCGGGCGCGGACGCCGGTGCGGTGGCCGAGGCGCTGCGCGCGGCGGCGGGACCGGCCGGCGGTCAGGTGTCGGACCGGGACGCGTGGCTGGCGTCCACGCACCCCGGGACCACGCCCACGAGCCGGGCGGGCATCCTCCTGGTCCTCGGCATCGCCCTGCTCTACACCGGGATCTCCCTGGTCAACACCACGGTGATGGCCGCCTCCGACCGGGTGCGCGACCTGGCGGCGCTACGGCTGGCGGGCGCCACCAGGGCGCAGGTACTGCGGCTGATCGGCGCGGAGTCGCTGACGGTGGTCGTGGTCGGGGCGGTACTCGGACTGGTCGTGGCCGGCCTCGAACTCGCCGGCCTGGGCTGGGCCCTGCGCCTGCTCTCCGTCCCCAGCACCCCCGACATACCGTGGACGGCCCTCACCGGCATCGTCATCACCTGCGCGGCACTGACGGTGACCACATCCCTGCTGACAACGACCCTGTCCCTACGCCCCCGCGCGGTGGAACTGTCGGGAGTACGCGAGTGACCCCACACTCCCCCACGACGCCTCAGTCCCCTTCGGGCCCGAACACCTCAGCCACCGACGAGGCCGTGATGGCCCGCAGCTGACGCCCGAGCCACCCGAGCGCGGCGTCGCCGGGCATGCGGAAGGGGCCCGCACGACCGAAGTCGTGCGGGCCCCTCCTCAGGCATCAGCCCATGTCAGGTCAGGTGACCGACAAGCAAGCGGAACTTACTTGTTGATCTTGGTGACCTGGCCGGCGCCGACCGTCCGGCCACCCTCGCGGATGGCGAACTTCAGGCCCTCTTCCATGGCGACGGGCTGGATGAGCTCCACCTTCATCTCGGTGTTGTCACCCGGCATGACCATCTCGGTGCCCTCGGGGAGGGTCACGACGCCGGTCACGTCCGTCGTACGGAAGTAGAACTGCGGACGGTAGTTGTTGAAGAACGGCGTGTGGCGGCCACCCTCGTCCTTGGACAGGATGTAGGCCTGGGCCTCGAACTCGGTGTGCGGGGTGACCGAGCCCGGCTTGATGATGACCTGGCCGCGCTCGACGTCCTCGCGCTTGATGCCGCGGAGGAGCAGACCGACGTTCTCACCGGCCTGGCCCTCGTCGAGGAGCTTCCGGAACATCTCGATGCCGGTGACCGTGGTGGTGGTCTTTTCCTGCTTGATGCCGATGATGTCGACGGTCTCGTTGACCTTGAGGACACCACGCTCGATGCGGCCGGTGACGACCGTACCGCGACCGGTGATGGTGAAGACGTCCTCGATCGGCATCAGGAACGGCTTGTCGACGTCGCGCTCGGGCTCCGGGATGGCCTCGTCCACGGCCTTCATGAGCTCGAGGACCGAGTTGCCCCACTCCTTGTCGCCCTCGAGGGCCTTCAGAGCGGAGACCTTGACGACCGGAACGTCGTCGCCCGGGAACTCGTACTCGGAGAGGAGCTCACGCACCTCGAGCTCGACGAGCTCCAGGATCTCCTCGTCGTCCACCATGTCGGCCTTGTTCAGGGCGACGACGATGTACGGAACGCCGACCTGGCGGGCCAGGAGCACGTGCTCCTTGGTCTGCGGCATCGGGCCGTCGGTGGCGGCGACCACGAGGATGGCGCCGTCCATCTGCGCCGCACCCGTGATCATGTTCTTGATGTAGTCCGCGTGACCGGGGCAGTCGACGTGGGCGTAGTGACGCGTCTCCGTCTGGTACTCGACGTGCGCGATGGAGATGGTGATACCGCGCTGGCGCTCCTCGGGAGCCTTGTCGATCTGGTCGAAGGCCGAGGCCTCGTTCAGGTCGGGGTACGCGTCGTGCAGCACCTTGGTAATGGCGGCCGTGAGGGTCGTCTTACCGTGGTCGATGTGACCGATGGTGCCGATGTTGACGTGCGGCTTAGTCCGCTCGAACTTCGCCTTCGCCACTGGGGTCCTCCTGTGGAGTGGTTCTGTACGCCTTACTCATCGGCGCCAGGTGATCTTTGCTGGAAAGCCCGGGTGCCGGGGGCATTCCGCCGGGTTCACGACGGAATGCCCCATGCAGGCTCCGGGGTCAAGCCTAAAGCGTGAGAACGGGGTCCGTTAAACGGAGTAGCCCGTTACTCGCCCTTGGCCTTCGCGATGATCTCCTCGGCGACGTTCCGGGGAACCTCGGCGTAGGAGTCGAACTGCATCGAGTAGCTTGCGCGACCCGACGTCTTGCTGCGGAGGTCGCCGACGTAGCCGAACATCTCCGACAGGGGCACGAGGCCCTTGACGACGCGGGCACCCGCACGCTCCTCCATGGCCTGGATCTGGCCACGGCGGGAGTTGATGTCGCCGATGACCTCACCCATGTAGTCCTCGGGCGTGGTGACCTCGACGGCCATCATCGGCTCCAGGAGCACGGGCGAAGCCTTGCGCGCGGCCTCCTTGAAGGCCTGCGAACCGGCGATCTTGAAGGCGAGCTCGGAGGAGTCGACCTCGTGGTAGCCACCGTCGATGAGCGTGACGCGGACGCCCGTCATCTCGTAGCCGGCCAGGATGCCGAACTGCATGGCCTCCTGGGCACCGGCGTCCACCGAAGGGATGTACTCCTTCGGGATGCGGCCACCGGTCACCTTGTTCACGAACTCGTACGAGGCGTCGCCGCCCTCGATCGGCTCGATCGCGATCTGCACCTTGGCGAACTGACCGGTACCACCGGTCTGCTTCTTGTGGGTGTAGTCCACGCGCTCGACGGTCTTGCGGATCGTCTCACGGTACGCGACCTGCGGCTTGCCGACGTTGGCCTCGACCTTGAACTCGCGCTTCATCCGGTCGACCAGCACCTCGAGGTGAAGCTCGCCCATACCGCCGATGACGGTCTGGCCGGTCTCCTCGTTGGTGTGCACCTGGAAGGAGGGGTCCTCCTCCGCGAGACGCTGGATGGCGACACCCAGCTTCTCCTGGTCGCCCTTGGACTTGGGCTCGATCGCGACCTCGATGACCGGCGCCGGGAAGTCCATGGACTCCAGGATCACCGGGTTCTTCTCGTCGGACAGCGTCTCACCGGTGGTGGTCTGCTTCAGGCCCATGACGGCGACGATGTCGCCGGCGCCCACCGACTCGATCTCCTCACGCTTGTTGGCGTGCATGCGGTAGATCTTGCCGATGCGCTCCTTCTTGCCCTTGACGGAGTTCAGCACCGCGGTGCCGGACTCCAGGCGGCCCGAGTAGACCCGGACGAAGGTGAGCTTGCCGAGGTGCGGGTCGCTCATGATCTTGAACGCGAGCGCGGCCAGCGGCTCGTCCTCGGACGGCTTGCGCTTGATGACGACCTCGGGGTCCTTGACGTCCTGGCCCTCGATGGCCTCGACGTCGAGCGGGGTCGGCAGGTAGCGCACGACCGCGTCGAGCAGGGGCTGGACGCCCTTGTTCTTGAACGCGGTGCCGCAGAACACCGGGGTGACGGTGGTGTCGTCGGACTTGCCGGAGGCGATGGTGATACGACGGATCGCGGCGTACAGCTGCTCCTCGGTGGGCTCCTGGCCCTCCAGGAACAGCTCCATGATCTCTTCGTCGTTCTCCGCGACGGCCTCGACCAGCTTGCCGCGCCACTCCTCGGCGGCCTCGGTGTGCGTGGCCGGGATGTCGACGGTGTCGTACATCTCGCCCTTGGCCGCGTCGGCGGACCACACGAGCGCCTTCATGCGGACGAGGTCCACGACGCCCTGGAAGTCGGCCTCGGCGCCGATCGGGAGCTGCATCACCAGCGGCTGGGCACCCAGGCGGTCCGAGATCATGTCCACGCAGCGGTGGAACTCGGCGCCGGTGCGGTCCAGCTTGTTGACGAAGCAGATGCGGGGCACGCCGTAACGGTCGGCCTGACGCCACACCGTCTCGGACTGCGGCTCCACACCGGCGACACCGTCGAACACGGTCACGGCACCGTCGAGCACACGCAGGGAACGCTCCACCTCGACGGTGAAGTCGACGTGCCCCGGGGTGTCGATGATGTTGATCGTGTAGTCGTCGTTCTCGAGCGGCCAGTGGCAGGTGGTGGCAGCGGACGTGATCGTGATGCCACGCTCCTGCTCCTGCTCCATCCAGTCCATCGTGGCGGCGCCGTCGTGGACCTCACCGATCTTGTACGACACACCCGTGTAGAACAGGATCCGCTCGGTGGTGGTCGTCTTGCCCGCGTCGATGTGGGCCATGATCCCGATGTTGCGGACCTTGGCCAGGTCAAGTGAAGTGGTAGCCATAAGGCTTCAGTCTTCTCTCGGTCTCGATGTGGGTAGCGACTACCAGCGGTAGTGCGCGAAGGCCTTGTTGGACTCGGCCATCTTGTGCGTGTCCTCGCGCTTCTTCACAGCGGCACCCAGGCCGTTGGAGGCGTCGAGGAGCTCGTTGAGCAGACGCTCGGTCATGGTCTTCTCGCGACGGGCGCGGGAGTAACCGACCAGCCAGCGCAGGGCGAGCGTGTTCGCACGGCCCGGCTTGACCTCGATCGGGACCTGGTAGGTCGCACCACCGACACGGCGGGACTTGACCTCGAGGGTCGGCTTGATGTTCTCGAGAGCGCGCTTGAGCGTGATGACCGGGTCGTTGCCGGTCTTCTCGCGCAGACCCTCCATGGCGCCGTAGACGATGCGCTCGGCGGTGGAGCGCTTGCCGTTCAGCAGCACCTTGTTGATCAGGGAGGTCACCAGAGGAGAACCGTAGACCGGGTCGATGATGACCGGGCGCTTCGGGGCGGGGCCCTTACGAGGCATTCTTACTTCTCCTTCTTGGCGCCGTAGCGGCTGCGAGCCTGCTTGCGGTTCTTCACACCCTGGGTGTCAAGCGAACCGCGGATGATCTTGTAGCGAACACCCGGCAGGTCCTTCACACGGCCGCCGCGCACGAGCACGATGGAGTGCTCCTGCAGGTTGTGCCCCTCACCCGGAATGTAAGCGGTGACCTCGATCCCGCTGGTCAGACGCACACGCGCGACCTTACGCAGGGCCGAGTTCGGCTTCTTCGGGGTAGTCGTGAACACACGCGTGCAGACGCCGCGACGCTGAGGGGAACCCTCGAGTGCGGGCGTCTTGTTCTTCTCGACCTTGTCCTGCCGGCCCTTGCGGACCAGCTGCTGGATCGTAGGCACTACTTCTCCGGTTTCTGTGTGCCGAATGGTGAAGCTAACCTGGAACGTCACCGACCCACGCGGTCGGGTGTGTCGAAGCCGCGAACCCCTGCCGCAAGGCGGAAGAACAGCGCGGATTACGGTGGCCGGTCACGACCTCCGCTGCGGCTGTAGACACGCGCGGAGGCCAGGGCACACCCCAGGCACAAGGTCTGAGCGTACCTACCGCACTCGCTGCGGTCAAAACAAATGGGCGGGACCGACAGCAGCGCCCGGAATGCGCCTTTCCGCCCGGTCGGCTCCGGCGTCCGGCTCGGGATCTCAGGCCCTCGGAGCAGGGACCCGCGCCTCGCTCCCCGCCCCCTCGCCGGCGTCCCCCGCCGCGGGCGCCC
>MUMD01000035.1 GCA_002155895.1 Streptomyces rochei | reverse complement strand
CGGCCGCCGCCTGCGTCGGCGCCCCCCATCCGCCGGGCAGTTCGCTGACCCCGGCGCCCTCCAGCACCGTCCGCAGGATCGACGCCCGCGCCCCCGGCTGCACCCGCAGCGCCTCCGGCAGGGCCCGGCACGCGCGGACCACCTGGTTGTCGAGGAACGGCGTGTGCAGCCGCTGGAAGCGGATCTCGGCCGCCTGCTCCAGCACCCGCACGTCCGCCGCCAGCCGCGCCAGCGCCGCCCGGGCGCGGAAGTCACCCGGCCGCTGCCCCGGCCCCACCCCGGACCGCTGCGAGGACGTCTGCAGGCGAACCGATACTTCAGCCAGCGCCTCTCCGGTCAGCCACCGCGCGGCCGGCCCGGGCCCCGCCCAGGTCAGCACGGCCAGCGACGCGTCGGTGGCCCCGTCGCCGGGCTCGTCGAAGCGACGCCGCAGCAGCCGCTCGGAGAGCACCTCGAGACCGGTCCGGTACGGCGTCCGGGCCAGCCGGCGCGCCGCGGCGTACACGCGCGCGGGGACCAGCACCGAACCGTCCGCCTTGGCCATAGCGGCGACCGGCCGTACGAGATGGCGCCGTTTGCGGTCCATGAGCAGGTCGGCGAGGCGCGCCGGGTGCGCGTCCAGCACCTGCCGCGCCCCGTACCCCGTGAAGTGGTCCGCGCTGCCCGCGGCGAGCCGCGCCCGGTGCCGGGCCGCGGCGATCAGGGACGAGCCGGGTTCGTCGGTCAGCGGCCCGTCGAGCACGCCGTACGGCAGCGTCTCCTCGCCCCCGGTGACGACGACGTGGTGCAGCCGCGGGTTGGCCGCGAGTTCCCCGGCCCGCGCCACCTCGGCCTCCTGTCCGCCCACCGCGAGGTCGTTGAAGGTGACGGCCAGCAGCCGCTCCCCAGCGCCGGTGCCGTGCCCCAGCACGGTCCCGGGCATCCCGGGCAGCCCGGCGGCCAGCAGCGCCAGCGTCCCCGAGGCCGGTCCGCCGGACAGGTCGGCGCCGATCCCCGGCACCGGCATCCCGCGCGCGGCACGCCGTTCCGCGGGCCCCATCCCCGGGACCGGACCGGGATCGATGCCGTCCCCGGGGACGTGCCGGGGCGCGGCGAGACGGGTGCGCACCGCCTCCACCAGGGCGTCCCGCACGGCGTCCACCGCACGGTCCGGGTCGGCGGCGGGCGCGGCCACGGCGAGCGAGGCCACCGGCTCGTACCCGGCGACCTCGCGCGACCCGGCGCGCAGGATCAGGGCGTGCCCGGGCGGTACGCGCTTCACGCCGTCGTACGGGGTGGAGTCGTCCAGCGCGGCGGGCACGTCGGGCGCGGCCAGCAGCGCGGCCAGGTGCCCGAAGTCGAGGTTGGCCTCGACCAGGTCGGCCAGCGGCAGCGCCGCCGTCGCGTACGCGGTGCCGCCCGCCCACGGGGCGTGGAAGACCGGCCGGGCTCCCGCGAGGTCACCGCAGACGGTGATCCGCCGTCCGACCTGGACGACGGCCGTGTAACTCCCCGGCCACGCCGTCAGATGCCGCAACGCGCCCCCGCGCGCCGCGAACAGCCCTACCCGCAACTGCTCGTCGCTCGCACCGCAGATGCCGAGGACCGCGATCCGGGTCTGGGGGTCCGCCGTGACGACGCGCACCTCGTCGGGGCGCCAGTCGCCGACCGCCCACAGGGGGTCGGGATCGCCCCACAACAGCTGGGATCCGACCGGCTCCACGGTCTCGCCGTCGTACCCGGTGGCGCCGGCGGAGCCGGCCGCGCCGGCGAACCCGGCTGCCCCCACGGCGGCGCTGCTCCACCCCACCAACCACCGCATCGACGCCTCCACAGGCTGGGGACAACCAGTGCACCGTACGAACTGGTCCCATGCTGCCATGAAGGGCGCGCCGCGGAGCAGCGGCGGAGCCGCATGTGCTCCCATGAATGCGCCCCCGCGGGTGTTCACCCGCGAAGGCCGACTGCCTGCCCGGCAGGCGTGAAGTCGACGCGAATGCGCCCCCGCAACGCGCCCCTTGGCCACCCAACGCGCCCTCAACTCCCATGGTGAGGGCGTCGGCACCCGGAAACACCGGGGACGATTTTCAGCCAATTCGACGTTACGAGAACACGCTCGAACACGCTCCGTACAGGCTTTGCGCACCGACCGGCGGCGCGCGGCCCGGGAGGCGAGGCACACCCCCCGGACCGGTCCGCCGCCCGCGGGGATGTAGGCGGCGGTGTTCCCCCAGCCCACTGGATCCAGTACAGCGGGCCGACCCACGCACCGCCCATGGAACCGCTCCCGGTGTGGCCGGAGAAGAGCGCACGGCCGGGCGCACGGCCACACACCGGGAGCACGCGGCAACGGACAGTGCAGACACCGCACTTGAGTACGGACCACAATCCCGCCATCCGGAACAATGCCTCTTAACGCATGGGATGCGGCGAACTACGCTGGGTTTACGAATGCCGCGTGGTTATGCCAGCGCGGCAGCCGTCTGTGTCGAGGGGTGGCGCATGTCCAGGGAGCAACGCGGGCCGAACGAAAAGCTCGGCGCCGTTCTCGCCCTCGCGGGAATCAGCAACGCCGGCCTCGCCCGGCGGGTCAACGACCTAGGTGCCCAGCGCGGTCTGACGCTCCGCTACGACAAGACGTCGGTGGCGCGCTGGGTGTCGAAGGGCATGGTGCCGCAGGGTGCGGCTCCGCACCTCATCGCCGCGGCCATCGGCCAGAAGCTCGGCCGCCCGGTGCCGCTGCACGAGATCGGCCTGGCGGACGCGGACCCCGCCCCCGAGGTGGGCCTCGCCTTCCCCCGGGACGTCGGCCAGGCGGTCCGGTCCGCCACCGAGCTGTACCGGCTCGACCTCGCCGGACGCCGGGCCGGCGGCGGCATCTGGCAGTCCCTGGCCGGCTCGTTCGCCGTGAGCGCGTACGCGACGCCCGCCTCCCGGTGGCTGATAACCCCGGCCGACAGCTCGGTGGCGCGCGAGGCGAGCCCGGCCGAGGGCTCCGGCGCACCGCTCAAAGTCGGCCACAGCGATGTGCAGAAACTGCGGGAGGCCGCCGAGGACGCGCGGCGCTGGGACTCCAAGTACGGCGGCGGCGACTGGCGTTCGTCGATGGTCCCCGAGTGCTTACGCGTCGAGGCGGCGCCCCTGCTCCTCGGCTCCTACTCCGACGAGGTCGGCCGCGCCCTGTTCGGCGCCTCGGCCGAACTGACCCGCCTGGCGGGCTGGATGGCCTTCGACACCGGCCAGCAGGAGGCGGCCCAGCGGTACTACATCCAGGCGCTGCGCCTGGCCCGCGCCGCGGCCGACGTACCGCTCGGCGGCTATGTGCTCGCCTCCATGTCGCTCCAGGCGACCTACCGCGGCTTCGGCGACGAGGGCGTCGACCTCGCCCAGGCCGCGCTCGAACGCAACCGCGGACTGGCCACGGCCCGCACCATGAGCTTCTTCCGCCTGGTCGAGGCGCGCGCACACGCGCGCGCGGGCGACGCCCCGGCGGCGGGCGCCGCCCTGAAGGCCGCCGAGAGCTGGCTGGAGCGCGCCCGTCCCGGCGACAGCGACCCGACGTGGCTGGGTTTCTACTCCTACGACCGGTTCGCCGCCGACGCGGCCGAGTGCTACCGCGACCTGAAGGCCCCGCGCCAGGTCCGCCGCTTCACCGAGCAGGCCCTGTCGAAGCCGACGGAGGAGTTCGTCCGCTCGCACGGCCTCAGGCTCGTCGTCTCGGCGGTGGCCGAGCTGGAGTCCGGCAACCTGGACGCGGCCTGCGAGCAGGGCGTGCGGGCGGTGGAGGTCGCCGGCCGCATCTCCTCGGCCCGCACCACCGAGTACGTCAGGGACCTCCTGCACCGCCTGGAGCCGTACGGCGACGAGCCGCGCGTGGCCGAGCTGCGCGAGCGCGCCCGGCCGCTGCTGATGACCACGGCGTGAGCGACCGCGTTCCGAGACGCCGCTCCCGGGTTTGAAGGCATTGTCAGTGGCGCAGTGCACTATCGGAACCGGGAGGTGGGCCGGGAGATGGCACAGGTGAGGACCGCGAGCGGGCGCGGCGCCGGACACGACTGCGACGTGCTGGTGGTGGGCGGCGGGATCGTCGGCCTGTCGACGGCGTACGCGATCACGCGCGCCGCTCCGGGCACCAGGGTGACGGTGCTGGAGAAGGAGCCGGGTCCGGCCCGCCACCAGACCGGCCGCAACAGCGGCGTCATCCACAGCGGCGTCTACTACCGGCCGGGCTCCCTCAAGGCGCGGTACGCGGTGCGGGGCGCGGCGGAGATGGTGAAGTTCTGCGCCGAGTACGGCATCCCCCACGCCGTCACCGGCAAGCTGATCGTCGCCACCGAGCGCGCCGAGCTGCCCCGCCTGCACGCCCTGGTCCAGCGCGCCCGGGAGAACGGCATACCGGTGCGCGAGCTGGGCGCCGCCCAGATCCCGGAGCACGAGCCGGAGGTCAGGGGCCTGGCCGCCATCCACGTCGGCACCACCGGCGTCTGCGACTACGTGGCCGTGGCCCGGCAGCTGGCGCACGCCTCCGGCGCGGAGATCCGCTACGGCGCCGAGGTGCGGCACGTCGACCGCCGCCCCGGCCTCGGGGTCGCCGTCCGCACCCGCTCCGGGGACGTGCTCCGCGCCCGCGTCATGGTCAACTGCGCCGGGCTGCACTGCGACGAGATCGCCCGCCTCACCGGCGACGACCCCGGCATGCGGATCGTCCCCTTCCGGGGCGAGTACTACGAGCTGGCGCGCCCGGAGCTGGTCCGGGGCCTGGTGTACCCGGTGCCGGACCCGGCGTTCCCCTTCCTCGGGGTGCATCTGACCCGGGGGATCGACGGGGGCGTGCACATCGGGCCCAACGCGGTGCCGGCCCTCGCCCGGGAGGGGTACGGCTGGGGCGTGGTGCGGCCCCGCGAGCTGGGCGGGACGCTGGCCTGGCCGGGCTCGTGGCGGATCGCGCGGCGGCACTGGAGGTACGGGGCGGGCGAGCTGCGGCGATCGCTGTCCAAGGCCGCGTTCACCACGGCCGTGCGCCGACTGCTGCCCGCGGTGACGGAGGACGACCTGGTGGCGGCGCCCGCCGGGGTGCGGGCGCAGGCGGTGCTGGCGGACGGGACGCTGGTGGACGACTTCCTGATCCGCGAGGCCGCCCACACGGTGCACGTCCTGAACGCCCCGTCGCCCGCCGCGACGGCCTCCCTCCCCATCGGCCGGGAGGTGGGCCGGCGGGCCCTGGCCATGCTGGAGGAGGCCGTGCGGCCGTAAAATCGGGAGCACTGTGTCTGATTTCCGCAGCGCCTCCGACGCCCCCCAGCCAGCCCCGCATCCCGGTGACCCCGGTGACTCCCTGAGGCACGCCCGCGCCAAGGGCGAGCCGCGGTTCCCCGACGGCCCGAAGGCCGATCCCGCCGGCTCGCACTTCGAGCGGCGGATCCGGAGTTTCCAGCCCCGCCGGAGCCGGGTGACCACCGGGCAGGCGGACGCCCTGCAGCGGTTGTGGCCGCTGTGGGGACTGGACATCGACGGGCAGCGGGTCATCGACCTCGGCGAGCTGTTCGGCAACGGCCGCCCCGTCGTCCTGGAGATCGGCTTCGGCATGGGCGAGGCCACCGCCCAGATGGCCGCCGCCGACCCGGAGACCAACATCCTCGCCGTGGACGTCCACACCCCCGGCCAGGGCAACCTGCTCGGTCTCGCGGAGCGGAACGGGCTGTCCAACATCCGGGTGGGCAACGGCGACGCGATCATCCTCCTGCGGGAGATGCTCGCCCCCGACTCCCTCGCCGGACTGCGCGTCTACTTCCCCGACCCCTGGCCCAAGAAGCGGCACCACAAGCGCCGCCTCATCCAGCCGGAGTTCCTCACCCTGGCCGCGACCCGGCTCGCTCCGGGGGCCGTCCTGCACTGCGCCACCGACTGGGAGCCGTACGCCGAGCAGATGCTCGAGGTGCTCACCGCGCACCCCGACTTCGAGAACACCGTGCCCGGCGGCGGATTCGCGCCGCGCCCCGCCCACCGCCCGCTGACCCGTTTCGAGGGCCAGGGACTGGACAAGGGTCATGTGGTGAACGACTTGCTCTTCCGCCGCGTACAGCACGGCGATCGTCATCAGGAGCAGCCCCCCACCGGTTAGGGTCCATGCCGTGGCCACCTGTCCCCCGTATCCGACGAATCCGCCGCGTCCGCACTGGTGGCAGCGCGGCTGGGTGCGTTACGGGGCCCTGACCACGCTGCTGGCCATCTCCGGCCTGGTGATCCTGGCCCTGGTGCGCGAACAGACCGGCACCCAGGGCTTCCTGGTGGGACTCGGCCTCGCGGTGCTGCCCGTGCCGCTGCTCATGGCCGCGTTCCGCTGGCTCGACCGGGTGGAGCCGGGCCCCTGGCGGAATCTGGTCTTCTGCTTCGCCTGGGGCGCCTGCGCCGCCGCCCTGATAGCGATCATCGCCAACAGCTTCGCGACGCGCTGGATAGCCACGGCCACCGCCGACCCGGCCGGCGCGGACACCCTGGGCGCCACGGTGATAGCGCCGGTCGTCGAGGAGTCCGCGAAGGCCGCCGCCGTCCTCCTGGTCTTCCTCTTCCGCCGGCGGGACTTCACCGGCATCGTCGACGGCGTCGTCACGGCGGGCGTCACCGCCACCGGCTTCGCCTTCACCGAGAACATCCTCTATCTGGGCAACGCCTTCGGCACCGACCAGCTCACCGGGGACAGCGGTTTCGCCTCCGTGACCGCGGCGACCTTCTTCGTCCGCGTCGTCATGTCACCCTTCGCCCACCCGCTCTTCACCGTGCTCACCGGCATCGGCTTCGGCATCGCCGCGCTGTCCACCGGCCGGCACCACCTGCGCCGCGCCCTGCTCCCGCTGGCCGGCCTGCTGCTCGCGATGGGCATGCACGCGCTGTGGAACGGTTCGGCCGCGTTCGGCGAGTACGGCTTCCTCGCCGTGTACGGCGCGTTCATGGTGCCCTGCTTCGGCCTGCTGACCTGGCTGGTGATCTGGACGCGGCAGCGCGAACTGCGCACCGTGCGCGAGGAGCTTCCCGCCTACGTCATGGCCGGCTGGCTGGCACCGGCGGAGCCGCACACGCTCGCCTCGATGCACGCCCGCCGCCTCGCCCGGCAGTACGCCCGCCGGCACGCCGGGAAGCAGGCGGCGCGGGCGGTGGCGCAGTACGAGGCGTACGCGACCTCGCTGGCGTTCCTGCGGCAGCGGGGGCGCAAGGGCCGGGCGGGCCCCGACTTCGCCGTACGGGAGCGGGAGTTGCTGGACGCGCTGTGGCACCGCCGCGACGTGGCCCGCCCGGCGCTGGACCACGCGGCACGGGCGACGGCACCACCGCCCGTCATCCCCTGGCCGGGGTACGGGACGCCCGGCTCCCACGCCGGGTACGGGTACGGGTACGCGGCGGTCGCCTACGCCGGATACGGGTACGCGGCCCGGCCCGGCGGATTCGCACCCGTGGCCCCGTACGGCGGGTACGGCCACGGCCACCCGGCTCCCGCGGCCCCGGCGTTCACCCCGGCCTGGGTACCGGCGCCCTTCCCCGCTCACGCCCGTAGCCGGCCCGCGTACCCGTCGGCTCACCCGGCCCACCACCAGCCGCTGCCCCGCCGGCCGTGACCTCGCCGGCCCCGGCCCACCGGGGGCCGACGGCGGGTCCTCAGGCCGAGGCCTGCGTCAGCCGCCGGACCTCGTCCTCCGACAGGGTCAGTTCCGCCACCCCGAGCAGCGCCGGCAGCTGCTCCACCGTGCGCGCGGACGCGATCGGCGCGGCCACCGTCGGCTGTGCGGCCAGCCAGGCCAGGGCGACGGTGGCGACGGGGGCGTCGTGGGCCCCGGCGATCTCGTCCAGGGCGGCGAGGACCCGGCGGCCCCGCTCGGTCTCCAGGTGCCGGGCGGCACCGCCCGCGCGCGGGCTGTCCACGGTGGCACCGGGCCGGTACTTGCCGGTGAGGAAGCCGGCCGCGAGGGCGTAGTAGGGCACGGCGGCCAGCCCGGCCCGCTCGGCGAGGTCGCGCAGCCCGCCCTCGTAGGTGTCCCGCGAGACCAGGTTGTAGTGGGGCTGGATCGCCACGTACCGGGCGAGGCCCTCACGGTCGGAGAAGTCCAGGGAGGCGGCGAGCCGCTCGGCGGAGATGTTGGAGGCGGCGATGTGCCGGACCTTGCCCGCCCGCACCAGCTCGTCGAGCGCGCCGATGATCTCCTCGACCGGCACCTCGGGCTTGTCGAAGTGGGTGTAGTAGAGGTCGATGTGGTCGGTGCCCAGGCGGCGCAGCGAGGCGTCGGCGGCGGCCTTGATGTTCGCGGCGCTCAGCCCGGGGTACTCGGGGTGCTGGCTGACCTTGGTGGCGAGGACGACGTCATCCCGGTTGCCGCGGGCCGCGAGCCACTGGCCCAGGACGGTCTCGGACTCGCCGCCGCTGTTGCCGTCGACCCAGGCGGAGTAGGAGTCGGCGGTGTCGATGAAGTTGCCGCCCGCCGCCGTGTAGGCGTCCAGGACGGCGAAGGAGGTGTCCTGGTCGGCGGTCCAGCCGAAGACGTTGCCGCCGAGGGCGAGGGGGAAGACCTCCAGGTCGGAGGAGCCGAGCTTGCGCAGAGAAGTCATGTACTGCGTCAACGAGCCCGGCGGACCCCACGATTCCGGAAGCGGGGCAAAGTTCCCGCAAACCGGCAGCCCTGACGTCGGGGGGTCGCCGTCAGGACCGCCGGGGATCAGGAGGGGCGATCGGCGTGTGCGGCGTGGCTCAGGGGGTGAGGCCCTTGCTCTGCAGCCATGCCAACGGGTCGAGGCTGCCACCGCCGGCCGTGTGGACCTCCATGTGGAGGTGGGCGCCGGTGACGTTGCCGGTGGCGCCGACGCGGCCGATGACGTCGCCGGTGGTGACCTTCTGGCCGACGCTGACGTTGATGGAGGACTGGTGGGCGTACCAGATCTCGGTGCCGTCGTCGAGGGTGAGCACGGTCTTGTAGCCGTAGGAGCCCTCGTAGCCGGCCGACGTGATGGTGCCGCTGTGCACCGCCTTGAGCAGCGTGCCCGTGGGGGCGGCGAAGTCGAGGCCGGTGTGGTGGCCGGAGGCCCAGTAGGGGCCCGCCTGGCCGAAGGTCGAGGAGATCGTGTACGAGGAGGTCGGCAGCGTGAACTGCTTGGCCAGCTTCGCGAGACGCTCGGCCTCGGCCTTCTTCGCGGCCTCCTCCTCCGCCTTCTTCTTGGCGGCGGCGGCCTTGGCCTTGGCCTCCTTCTCCGCCTTGGCGGCCGCTTCCGCGGCGGCCTTCTCGGCGGCGGCCTGCGCCTGGGCGGCGGCCTTGCTCTCGACCTGGGCCTGCTGCTGCTCGGCCTGCGCCATGATGCGGGCGCGCAGCGACTCGCCGGCGTCGGCGCCGCTCTCCTGCCCGGTGCCGGCGGAGGCCGCGGCGATGCCGCTGAGCGGGGTGGCGGACCCTTCGGGCTCGGGCTCCTCGTCGGAGATGAGCGAGCCGACGTTGGGCAGGTCCGGCACGGAGATCGACACCGGCGGCTTGCCGGTCTGCGCGCTGGCCATCCCGCCCGCGCCGACGGCGGCTATGACACCGACGCCGAGGACGGTGGAGCTGCGGGCGAGTCCGCCGCGCTGCTTGGCGACGCGGTGCCGGCCGCGCACGGGGCGGATGGACTCCGCGGTGGGGTTCCACTCCTCCCAGGGGCCCTCTTCGGCGCGGTGAACGTCGTAGCCGAAGGTGTCGGTGTCGTGCCCGCTGGGCACGAACGGGGCCTCGGGGGCAGGCCGGTTGGACGCCACGTGGGCGTACTCCTTTCCTTCCTTTCGCCTACCGGGTTAGCTGACGGGTTCGGAGCAGGAAGGTCTCCTACGCGCGTGATCAGCCGTGGAGACACGGCGGGTCACGCCCGATTCACCCCAAGTGGTGGTTCCCCGGTTCCCTTACGGGATTCGGCGCGTGCGCACGGAGCCGCCTTCTGTGACGGCTGGGACGACCGCGCTGCGTTATCGAACGTTAATAGACGCGGGGCTCGGATTCCAAGCCGTTCCGCTTGATCATTACCGAAATCCGGGCGGACACACGCCTCACGCACGGTGAAATCCGGGCGAGTTGACCGCCCTTCAGCATCACTTTCCACATCCACCCCACCTGACGGTATGTCAGTTGTTATGCGGAGGGCGCTTGCTCCGTCACCGGGCGTGATCAGGGGCGCCGTACGGCGAGCAGCGCCATGTCGTCGGCCATGCCGCCGCCGGAATGCCGGCGCACGTCCTCGGCGAGCGCGTCGAGCAGGTCCGCCGGATGCCGGAACACGTGGCCGGCCAGCCGCTCGTGCGGATCGTAGAACTCGCCCTCGGCGTCCCGCGCTTCCGACAGCCCGTCGGTGTAGAGCAGCAGCGTCGCCCCGGCGGGGAACGGCGCCTGCTCCGCCCGGTCGGGCCACACGCCCAGTTCCCCCATCCCGAGCGGCAGCGCGGACTCCCGGGCGGGCAGCGGGTGCAGGGTGCCGTCGGCGTACAGCAGAAGGGGCGGCGGATGTCCCCGGTTGAGGATGCGCACCACCCCGTCGCCGTGCGGGAGTTCGGCGAGCACGGCGGTGGTGAAGCCCTCGAAGGCGTCCAGGCCGTCGCGCCGGGTGCCCTCGCGGGCCAGCGCCCGCTCCAGGCGCTGCGCCACCGCCTCCAGCGTCGCCTCCTGCTCGGCGGCCTCCCGGAACGCGCCGATCACGACGGCGACGGCGGCCACCGCGCCCATGCCCTTGCCCCGCACGTCGCCGACGACGAGCCGGACCCCGCGTGGGCTGTCCTGCACCGCGTAGAGGTCGCCGCCGATGAACGCGTCGGCCTGCGCGGCCTCGTAGCAGGCGGCGATCTCGAACCCGCCGATCCGCTCGGCGGGTTCGGGCAGCACCGCCCGCTGGGCGGCCTCGGCGATCTCGCGGACGGAGACGAGCTGCTCGCCGGCGCGGCGGACGAAGGCGTTGACGAAGACGGCGAGCACGGCCACCGTCGCGATGGTGATCAGCTCCGTGAGGGAGTCGACGTAGTGGATGACCTCCTTGCGCAGCTGGAGTCCGACGACGACGGCGACCACGGTGATCCCGGTGAGGACCGTCCCGCGCCGGGAGTAGACGGCCGCGGCGACCAGCGGCGCCGCCGTGTAGAGGGGACCGGCGGTGAAGTACCGGGGGGTGAAGCTGTCGTACAGGACGGCGATGACGATCAGCAGCACCGGCAGCAGGCGCACGAGGACGCGCCCGTACCGGTTCCGGCCGCGCCGTCCGGCCGCGGCCGGCGGGACCTCCGAGGCGTCGCCCAGGCCGGGGTCGGGCACGGGATCGCCGGGGAGGCGGCCGCCGGCCCTGGCGTGCGCTCCCTCGCCGTCCACGTCACCTGGCCGCACCACTCGTCTCCCGCCACCCCGCACGTCCACGCCGCCTGTCGTCCCGTGCTCCAGGTTTCCCGGGGCGCTCGGGGGCGGCGAGCCGTGCGGACCGAACGGGTGAACGCACGGAGGTGAGGACACGGGAGGGGGCGCGGACGCACCGAAGGCCGGAACCCTTTCGGATTCCGGCCTTCGGCCTTCAGTAGCGGGGACAGGATTTGAACCTGCGACCTCTGGGTTATGAGCCCAGCGAGCTACCGAGCTGCTCCACCCCGCGTCGTTGTGTCTCCAGTGTACGTCATCCCGGGGGTCCGGCGCACACGCGTATGCGCCTACCCCTCCAGATGGCGGTTCGGCGCCTTCGCCCGCTCCTCGTACTCCGGCAGTACGACGACGACGGCACCCCCCGCGGCGAGCACTCCGCTGCCGTCCGCCCCCGGCACGAAGGTGTCCGGCTCGCGCCAGGCCGTGACCACGCGGCGCGCCCCCGCGTCGAGGATCAGCCGGGCGCACGGGACCGGCCGGGAGGCGCGGCGGGCGCAGGGCTCCAGGCTGGAGTACACGGTGGCCCCGGCGAGCCGGGGGTCGTCCGGGGTGATCTTGGCGAGCGCGGCCTCCTCCGCGTGCACGGCGGGGTCGCCGCCCTCCCGCGAGTACCCGCGCGCCAGCTCCGTCCCGTCGGCGGCGACCACGACCGCCCCCACGCTGAAGGCGGTCCGCGAGGGCGGGCACAGCTCGGCCAGCTCGCAGGCGAGCGCCAGCCAGTGCCGGTCGGCGGCGGCCACCCGGTCGCCGGTGCCGGGCGCCGTCGGCAGGTACCGCGCCAGTACGACGTCCTCGATGCGCCGCGACTCCACCAGCCTGAGCCGGCCGCTCTGGTACCCGCCGGGCCCGAACAGCCGGGGCGCGTCCGGGTCGCCCACGAGCAGCGGCGCGAGGACGAGCTGCAGTTCGTCGGCGAGTTCCCGGCGCAGCAGCTGGGTGTGCACGGTCCCCCCGCCCTCGACCATCAGCCGCCGCACGCCCCGCCGGTCGTGCAGGTGCTCCAGCGCCGCGCGCCAGTCGAACGCCGCCCCCAGCGGCACGACGTCGGCGGCGAGACCGAGGGTCCGGGCCCGCCGGGCGCCCTCGTCCGTGGTGAGCAGCACCTTGTCCCCGCCCGTGTGCCAGAACCGTGCCGCCGGGTCCAGCTCGCCGGTGGCGCTGACGGTGACCTTGAGGGGGTACTCCGTCCGCCCCGCCGCGACCCGGGCGGCCCGCCGCTCGGCGGAGTTCACCAGCAGCCGCGGGTTGTCGGCGCGGATCGTGCCGGCGCCGACGAGGATCGCGTCGACGGACGCGCGCACCTCGTCGACGCGGTCGAAGTCGGCCGGGGAGGAGAGCAGGAGCCGTTCGGGGCCGGTGTCGTCCAGGTACCCGTCGAGGGAGACGGCGGCGGAGAGGAGGACGTACGGCAGGGGCATGGGCGAACTCCGCTAGGCGGGCGGGCGGCAGGTCGGCGCGCCCCCGGAAACGACGACGGGACCGCCGTCCGACGGTCCCGTCCGCACGGGTAGGCCCTGTGGGACTCGAACCCACAACCAATGGATTAAAAGTCCACTGCTCTGCCAATTGAGCTAAGGGCCCAGGGGGTGTTGCGCGGTGTTGCGTGATGTTGCCACACCGAGCATAGCCCGACGCGGCCGGGACGCCGATCGGGTATCCGGGTCACGGCCGCGTCGTGGATGCGTCGGCCGGCGGTGCTACGGGTCCACCGGCTCGGGGGCGTTCGCGCGGGCCGCCGCGCGGGCCCGGGTGCGTTCGTGGTCGGGATTGAGGAACCAGTGGCGGGCCGAGGCCAGCCACCAGGTCGCCGCGAAGCCGAGGACGACGAGGACGGCGACGGGGGCGTAGTTGAAGTTCTCCGGGGTGACCGGGGAGACCTGCGGCAGCATGAACAGGACCGTGATGACGCAGACCCAGCTGACCGCGATCACGCCCACCGGCTGCGACCAGCGGCCCAGGTGCCACGGTCCCCGCTCGAAGGCGGCCCCCTTGCGCACCCGCAGCAGGGTCGGGATGACGTAGGCGATGTAGAGGCCGATGACGGCGATCGAGGTCACCGCCGCGTACGCGGTGACGTTGATCAGGTAGGGCAGGCCCAGGGCGAGCGCGCCGAGCGCGGCCAGCCAGACGGCGGCGACCGGGGTGCGGGTGCGCGGGTTCACGGTGTGCCAGACGTGCGAGAAGGGCAGCGCGCCGTCGCGGGAGAAGGCGTAGATCATGCGGCTGTTGGCCGTCACCGACGCCATCCCGCAGAACAGCTGGGCTCCGATGACGACGAGGAGGAGCAGCTTGCCGGCGGTGGCGCCGAGCGCGTCGAGCAGGATCTGCGCGGGCGGCGCGCCGGTGGGGGACGTAAGGGCGCCCTCGTAGGACTGGATGGCGAAGGTGAAACCGAGGAGGAGGACGAAGCCGGCGATCCAGGAGGTCCAGATGGAGCGGACGATTCCCCGGGGGCCGGCCGTGGACGCGTCGTGCGTCTCCTCGGTCATGTGGGCGGAGGCGTCGTAGCCGGTGAAGGTGTACTGGGCCATCAGGAGCCCGATGAGGACCACGTAGACGCCGCTGCCCCAGCCGGTGTTGTTGACGAACTCGCCGAAGACGAAGGACGCCGACTGGTGGTGGTCCGGCGCGAAGGTCAGCGCGCCGACGATCACCGCGACGCCGACCACGTGCCACCAGACGCTGATGCTGTTGAGGAGGCCGACGATGCGGACGCCGAAGGTGTTCAGCAGGCCGTGCAGGACCAGGATGGCGGCGAAGAGCAGGATCGTGCGGCCCGGGGTGACCTCGAAGCCGAACTGGAGGTTCAGGTAGGCGCCGAGGAAGGACGCGGCGCCGAAGTCGATGCCGGCGGTGACCGCGACCTGGCCCAGCACGTTGAACCAGCCCGTGAACCAGGCCCAGGCGGCGGCCGTCCGGGCCGGTGCCAGGCGGTGGGCCCAGAAGTACAGGCCCGCCGACGTCGGGTACGCCGAGCAGATTTCGGCCATCGCCAGGCCGACGAAGAGGGTCATCAGGCCCACGGCGACCCAGCCCCAGGTGATGACGGCGGGACCGCCCGTGTTCATGCCGAAGAGATAGAGGGTCAGGCAGCCCGAGAGCACCGAGATGATGGTGAAGGAGACCGCGTAGTTGGAGAACGCCGACATGCGGCGGGCCAGAACCTGGGTGTAGCCGAGCTGGGCCAGCCGTTCCTCGTCCGAGAGCCCGCTCGCCTTGGCGTCATCTGTCATGCCCCCAGCAATTCCCAGAGAGGCGACGTGACATGCGTCACTCTGTGGCCGGAAATCGGTGCGACGCACGGGCAGACGGAAGCGCCGTGGCCCCCACCCGGTGAGGGTGGGGGCCACGGCGCTCGGTACTACCGCTCGGCGTCGGCCGGAGGATCAGCCGTTGCGCTTCCAGCGCGGCTTGTCGTCACGACGGCCGAAGGACGAGCCACGGTGGTCGTCGCGGCGGCCGTACGGGCGGTCGTGACCGCCGGAGCGGAAGCCGGGACGGTCGCCCTGGCGGTCGCGGTTGAACGGACGGTCGCTGCCGCGGTGGCCGCCGCGGTCGTCACGACGCTCGAAGGAACGGCCGCCACGGTCGTCACGGCGCTCGAACGAACGGCCGCCACGGTCGTCACGACGGTCGTTGCGGTCGTCACGGCGGAAGCCGCCACGGTCACCCCGGTCGTCACGACGGTCATCGCGGCGGAAACCGCCACGGTCGTCACGACGCTCGAAGGAACGGCCGCCACGGTCGTCACGGCGCTCGAACGAACGGCCACCGCGGTCGTCACGACGGTCGTCCCGACGGAAGCCACCGCGGTCGTCACGGCGCTCGAACGAACGGCCGCCACGGTCGTCACGACGGTCATCGCGGCGGAAACCGCCACGGTCGTCACGACGCTCGAAGGAACGGCCGCCACGGTCGTCACGGCGCTCGTTGCGGTCGTCACGGCGGTCGAAGGAACGGTCCCGGCCGCCGCTCCGCTCGGCCTTCTCCACGTCCCGGGCGCCGGGCTGCTCGGGCACCACGACCTCGGCCTGGGCCTCGGTCGCGGCGGCGGCGACCTCGGCCAGCACCGCCTCGGGGTCCTCGCCCCGCTCGCGCGCGACCCTGGCGACCAGTCGGTCCGCCTCCTCACGCAGCTCGCCGGCGCGGCGCTGGGCCCGCTCCAGCTCCTTGGTGAGCTGGGCGACCTCGCGCTCGGCCTGCTGGGCCGCGTTGCCCGCGGACTCGGCCTGGACCTCGGTCATCGACCGGGCGCCGGTGATCTCGGCGACCTCCGGGTCGAAGGCCGCGCCGCCCTGGATGATGTGGCGCGTGGCGTCGACGCCCGCGTCCTCCATCAGCCGGAAGATCTGACGGCGCTGGTGCGGCAGGGAGAGGGAGACGACGGTGCCGGTGCGGCCCGCGCGCGCCGTACGGCCGGCGCGGTGCAGGTAGTCCTTGTGGTCGCCGGCCGGGTCCACGTTCAGGACCAGGTCGATGCCGTCGACGTGGATGCCGCGGGCGGCGACGTCGGTGGCGACCAGGACGTTGACGTAACCGTCCTTGAAGTCGGCCAGCGTGCGGGTGCGCGCGCCCTGGGTCATGCCGCCGTGCAGGGCGTCCGCCTTCACGCCGGACTCGCGCAGCTGGTCGGCGACGCGGTCGGCGCCCAGCTGGGTGCGGACGAAGATGATGGTGCGGCCCTTGCGGGAGGCGATGGCCGCGGTGACCGGCGCCTTGTCCTTGGGCTTCACGACCAGGATGTGGTGCGACATGGTCGTCACGGCGCCCTGGGCGGCGTCGACCTCGTGGAGGGCCGGGTCCTTCAGGTACCGGTCGACCAGGGTCTTGATCTCGTTCTCCATGGTCGCGGAGAACAGCATCCGCTGACCGCCCGCCGGGACCTGGTCGAGCAGCTCGGTGACCTCGGGCAGGAAGCCCAGGTCGGACATCTGGTCGGCCTCGTCGAGGACCGCGATCTCCACGTTCTCCAGGGAGCAGGCGCCGCGGTTGATGATGTCGCGCAGGCGGCCCGGGGTGGCGACCAGGATGTCGACGCCCTTCTCCAGGGCGTAGATCTGGTTGCCCATCGAGGTGCCGCCGCAGACGACCTTCATCCGCAGGCCGACGACGTCGCCGTACGGCTGGAGCGCGTCGGCCACCTGCATGGCCAGCTCGCGGGTCGGGGTGAGGATGACGGCGCGGGGCTTGTGCTTCTCGGTGCGGCCGCCGGCCAGCTGCGCCAGGGTCGGCAGACCGAAGGAGAGGGTCTTGCCGGAGCCGGTGCGGCCCCGGCCGAGGATGTCCTTGCCGGCCAGGGCGTCCGGGATGGTCGCGGCCTGGATCGGGAAGGGGGTGGTCACGCCGTTCTGCGCGAGCTTGCGCACGATGCCCTCGGGCAGGCCCAGGTCGGCGAAGGTCGTCTCGGGAGCGGCCTCGACGGCCTCGGTCCCGGCGTTCTCGACGGCCTCGGGGATGTCGGCGTTCTCGGGCACGACGACGTGATCAGTACTGATGATGGACATGCGAATGCGAAACCTTCCGGAGTCTCTCGTCGGCACGCGCCCGTCAACTCCGTGAATCGCGATTCGCAATACGACCGCCTCGATGCGGTCCACCACGGCAAAGGAGAGTACGCGCCACACGGCGCGCTCTGCGGTGGCGCCGGGCAAATGGGATCAAACGATCTACCACCATACGCACCCCACACCCCAGAAGGCAAACCGAGCGGCGCACGGCCGGCACATGCCCAGCTCAGCGCCACTGTCCGGTGATCGCCTACACCGGCGCCCCGGCCGTCGGCGCCGGCTCCCGCCAGGCCAGTTGCGTGCCCGGGGGCTCGTGCGCCGACGAGGAGGGCTCCGCGGTCGTCGGCTCCGGCGTCGGCGTGGGGGGCGGCTCCTCGGTCGGCGTCGGCTCCGGCTCGGCCGTCCGCGTCGGCTGCTGCGGGGGCGGTGTCCGGGTCGGCGCGGGTTCGCCGCCCCCGCCCTGCGCCGGCGGCGTCCGGGTCGCGCCGGCGGGCGGCCCGACGGACGGCGACGCGTCCGGACCCGCGCCGTCCTCGCGGTCGCCCCGGACCTCGTCGTCCCCGCCCTTGCCCTTGCCCCCGCCCTTCTTGCCCTTGCCGCGCCCGCGCCCCTCGTCGGCCGCGGCCGCGCCGTACCCGGCGTTGCCGCCCACCGCGGAAGCGCCGTCCGGGGCCGCACCGCCACGCTCACCGGCGGAGTGCGACGGCGTGGCGCCCCCGCCGGACGCGTCGTCGCCGACGCTCATGCAGCCGGCGGCGGCGACGACGGCCACGGCGGTGGCGGCCAGACGGACGGGTACGTACAAGGGGCGCACGGGCGGCCACCTCCGGGGGTCAAGGAGTCGCCGTGCCCAACTCCCCTCACCGACAAGAGGACACGCGTCCGGCGAGTCGGACTTGACCCGAGCGCGTCACACCGGCCCGGGGACACTCCCCGTACCCGGACGCGTCACACCCGCACGGATGCGCTCCCCGTACCCGGACGCGTCACGCCCCCACGGACCCGCTCACCCGTACCCGAGCGCGTGCAGCCGCGCGTCGTCGATCCCGAAGTGGTGCGCGATCTCGTGCACCACGGTGACCTCGGTCTCCGCGACGACGTCGTCGCGCGTCTCGCAGAACCGCAGGGTCGGCCCCCGGTAGATGGTGATCCGGTCCGGCAGCACGCCCGCGTACCACTCCCCGCGCTCCGTCAGCGGCGTCCCCTCGTACAGCCCGAGCAGCTCGGGATCGTCGGCCGGCGGCTCGTCCTCGACGAACACCGCGACGTTGTCCATCAGCCGCGTCAGCTCCGGCGGGATCCGGTCCAGCGCCTCGGCGACCAGTTCCTCGAACTCCTCGCGCGTCATCTCCAGCACAGGCCCATTGTCGGGTACGACCGTGAGGTACGACACGGGCCACCCCGAAGCCGCACGCCGGGCGCCGCCGGTGCCCCGCTCCGCGGCGCCCGCCCGCATACCCGCGCCGGGCCTTGGGCATACGGGACCAATGGCTCGCGTCTCCGCCGCAGTCCCGCACGCCCTGGCCGAGGTGATGAACAGCATCCGCAACGCGCCGCGCGCCCTCGTCCGCCGCCACCGCGCCAGCCGCCGCGCGGCCGCGACACCCGGGCTCACCCCCCGGTCCCGCCCCTGGACCCGTGCCTTCGGCCTCGTCGCCGTCGTCCTGCTGGGCGCCTGGCTGGGCCTGCTGGTCGTGGGCGACGTCCGCGTACCCGTCGGCCCCATGAACACCACGATGACGCTGCGCCCCTCCATCAGCGGCGGCACGAAGATCAACGTCTCACCGCTGGGCGCCCTGCAACTCGACAGCCACGTCGCCCCCGTCCGTCTCGACGTCAACGTCGACCAGCTCGACCCCGACCGCGCCCAGGCCCTGGTCGATCACCCCGAGCGCCTCTCCGGCCTCCAGGACGAGGTCGCCCAGGACGTCGAGCACGGCACGCTCGACCTCGCCGTCCGCTCCTGCGTCGCCGTCGTCAGCGGCGCCACCGCCCTCGGCCTCGTCGTCTACCGCCGCCCCCGGCGCGCCCTGGCCGCCGGTGGGCTCGCCCTCACCCTCCTGGTCGCCTCCGGCGGCACCGCCTACGCCACCTGGAACCCCGACTCGGTCCTGGAGCCCAGGTTCTCCGGCCTGCTCTCCTCCGCGCCCTCCCTGGTCGGCGACGCGCGCAGCATCGTCACCGAGTTCGACGTCTACCAGAAGGAACTGGCCCGCCTGGTCACGAACGTGACCAAGCTCTACGACGTCACCTCGACGCTCCCCGCCTACCAGCCCGACCCGACCACGATCCGCGTCCTGCACGTCTCCGACATCCATCTGAACCCGGCGAGCTGGAAGATCATCGCCTCGCTGGTGGAGCAGTACAAGGTCGATGTGATCGTCGACTCCGGCGACACCATGGACCATGGCACGGCCGCCGAGAACGGCTTGCTGGACCCCATCGAGGACCTCGACGCCCCCTACGTCTGGGTCCGCGGCAACCACGACTCCCGCGTCACCCAGAAGTACCTCGAGGGCCTGAAGAACGTGCACGTGCTGGACGACGGCCGCGCCCGGACCGTCGCCGGCCTGCGCTTCGCCGGCATCGGCGACCCGCAGTACACGCCCGACCGCTCCAAGTCGGACGGCGCCGAGGCGTCCCAGGAACTGGCCGGTGCCCGCCTCGCCTCCGCCCTGCGCGACCAGCACGCGGCCGGCACCCCCGTCGACGTCGCGGTCGCCCACGAGCCGTCGGCCGCCCGGGAGGTCGACGGCGAGGTGCCGCTGGTGCTCGCCGGCCACCTGCACCGCGAGGACATGGAGGTCATGAAGTACGGCACCCGGTTGCGCATCGAGGGCTCCACCGGCGGCAGCGGCCTGCGCGCGGTCGAGGGCGAGTACCCCGACCCCATCCAGGCGTCGATCCTCTACTTCGACCGCGACAGCCGACGCCTCCAGGCCTGGGACGAGATCAAGCTCGGCGGTCTGGGGCTGACGACGGCCGAGGTCAGCCGCCACCTCCCCAAGGAGAACCAGCCCGGAGCGACCCCGTCCCCGACCGGAACCGGGCCCTCGCCCACCGGGAGGAGCCGCACGCCCACGGCCCCTTCCCCGGCCTCTCCGTAAACCGTTTTGGCGATAGCTCCCGCCATCCCATATGCTTCTCACGTCCCCGACGCGCTGCGAAGCGCCCAGGCGGGCCGATAGCCCTCATCGTCTAGCGGCCTAGGACGCCGCCCTTTCAAGGCGGTAGCACGGGTTCGAATCCCGTTGGGGGCACGCAGTACATGTGCGACACTGTCGTACGAAGCTTGGTCCTGTGGAGCAGTTTGGAGTGCTCGCCACCCTGTCAAGGTGGAGGCCGCGGGTTCAAATCCCGTCAGGACCGCTGAGGTTTCACGTGAAACCTCGCGGCTGGGTAGCTCAGTTGGTACGAGCGATCGCCTGAAAAGCGATAGGTCGCCGGTTCGACCCCGGCCCCAGCCACAGCAAAGGCCCCGATCTTCGGATCGGGGCCTTGTTGTGTCCGGTCTAACCGTGTCCGGCCCGAGCCCTGCCCGTACCGGCCCGCGCCCGGCGTTGCGTCCGGCGGACAAAAGCGTTCGCCAGGTTTTTCCGTGTGATGAGATCCTGGAACCCGTATGTCTACGCATCCCGCCCCCACTCTCGGCACTCTCGCCCCCCGGCTGACCGAGCTGTCGCTGCGCGACGCGCATCGGCTCGGTCGGAGGCTGGAGGGTGCACGGAAGATCCGTAAGCCGGAGGCCCGGGCCGCCGTTCTCGCCGAGATCGAGGCGGAGGTGGCCAAGGCCGAGCAGCGCATCGGTGAGCGCCGGGCGCGCGTGCCCGCCGTCACCTACCCCGAGCAGCTGCCCGTCAGCCAGAAGAAGGACGAGATCGCGGCCGCCATCCGTGATCATCAGGTCGTCATCGTCGCCGGCGAGACCGGGTCCGGGAAGACCACGCAGATCCCGAAGATCTGCGTGGAGCTGGGACGCGGCGTGCGCGGCATGATCGGGCACACCCAGCCCCGGCGGATCGCCGCCCGCACCGTCGCCGAGCGGGTCGCGGACGAGCTGGACACCCCGCTGGGTGAGGCCGTGGGCTGGAAGGTGCGGTTCACCGATCAGGTGAACCCGGACGCCACCTTCATCAAGCTGATGACGGACGGCATCCTGCTCGCCGAGATCCAGACCGATCGCGAGCTGCGCGCCTACGACACGATCATCATCGACGAGGCGCACGAGCGGTCCCTCAACATCGACTTCCTGCTCGGGTACCTGGCGCAGCTCCTGCCCAAGCGCCCGGACCTCAAGGTCGTCATCACCTCGGCGACCATCGACCCCGAGCGCTTCTCCCGGCACTTCGGCGACGCCCCGATCATCGAGGTCAGCGGGCGGACCTACCCGGTGGAGGTGCGGTACCGGCCGCTGCTGGAGGAGGACGGCGACGACGCCGACCGGGACCAGATCACCGCGATCACCGATGCCGTCGAGGAGCTGATGGCGGAGGGCAAGGGCGACATCCTCGTCTTCCTCTCCGGCGAGCGGGAGATCCGGGACACGGCCGACGCGCTGGAGAAGAAGAAGTACAGATTCACGGAGGTGCTGCCCCTGTACGCGCGGCTCTCGCACGCCGAGCAGCACCGCGTCTTCCAGCAGCACACCGGCCGCAGGATCGTTCTGGCGACCAACGTCGCCGAGACCTCGCTGACCGTGCCGGGCATCAAGTACGTCATCGACCCCGGCTTCGCCCGGATCTCCCGGTACAGCCACCGCACCAAGGTGCAGCGGCTGCCGATCGAGCCGATCTCGCAGGCCAGCGCCAACCAGCGCAAGGGCCGCTGCGGACGGACCTCCGACGGCATCTGCATCCGGCTGTACAGCGAGGACGACTTCCACGCCCGCCCGGAGTTCACGGACGCGGAGATCCTCCGCACCAACCTCGCCTCCGTCATCCTGCAGATGACCGCGGCCGGCCTCGGCGACATCGAGAAGTTCCCCTTCATCGACCCGCCGGACCACCGCAACATCCGCGACGGTGTGCAGCTCCTCCAGGAGCTGGGCGCGCTCGACCCCGCGCAGAAGGACGTACGCAAGCGGCTCACGGAGACCGGGCGCAAGCTGGCGCAGCTGCCCGTGGACCCGAGGCTGGCCCGGATGGTGCTGGAGGCCGACAAGAACGGCTGTGTCCGCGAGGTCATGGTCATAGCGGCGGCCCTGTCCATCCAGGACCCGCGCGAGCGGCCGGCCGAGAAGCAGGCGCAGGCGGACCAGCAGCACGCCCGCTTCAAGGACGAGACCAGCGACTTCCTCGCCTTCCTCAACCTGTGGCGGTACGTGCGCGAGCAGCAGAAGGAGCGCGGTTCGTCGTCCTTCCGCCGGATGTGCAAGCAGGAGTACCTCAACTTCCTGCGCATCCGCGAGTGGCAGGACATCTACACGCAGCTGCGCACGGTCGCCAAGCAGATGGGCATCCACCTCAACGACGAGGACGCTCCCGAGGACCGCGTCCATGTGTCGCTGCTGGCGGGCCTGCTCTCCCACGTCGGCATGAAGGACGTGAAGGAGGGCGCGAAGAACGAGTACCTGGGCGCGCGGAACGCCAAGTTCGCGATCTTCCCGGGCTCGGCGCTCTTCAAGAAGCCCCCGCGGTTCGTGATGTCCGCCGAGCTGGTGGAGACCTCGCGGCTCTGGGCCCGCGTCAACGCGAAGATCGAGCCCGAGTGGGTCGAGCCGCTCGCCGGGCACCTGCTCAAGCGCACCTACAGCGAGCCGCACTGGGAGAAGGACCAGGCGGCCGTGATGGCGTACGAGAAGGTCACGCTGTACGGCGTGCCGATCGTGGCGCAGCGCAAGGTGAACTACGGGCGGATCGACCCGGAGGTCAGCCGCGAGCTGTTCATCCGCAACGCCCTGGTGGAGGGCGACTGGCGCACGCACCACAAGTTCTTCGCGGACAACCGCAAGCTGCTGACCGAGGTCGAGGAGCTGGAGCACCGCGCCCGGCGCCGGGACATCCTGGTCGACGACGAGACGCTGTACGACTTCTACGACCAGCGGGTGCCCGAACACGTCGTCTCGGGCGCGCACTTCGACTCGTGGTGGAAGCACAAGCGGCACGAGCAGCCCGACTTCCTCGACTTCGAGCGCGAGATGCTCATCAACGAGAAGGCGGGGGCGGTCACCAAGGACGACTATCCGGACTCCTGGCGCCAGGGGCCGCTGAAGTTCCGGGTGACGTACCAGTTCGAGCCGGGCGCGGACGCGGACGGCGTGACCGTCCACATTCCGCTCCAGGTGCTCAACCAGGTCACGGACGAGGGCTTCGACTGGCAGATCCCGGGCCTCAGGGAGCAGGTGGTCACGGAGCTGATCCGGTCCCTGCCCAAGCCGATCCGCCGCAACTACGTACCGGCCCCGAACTTCGCGCAGAAGTTCCTGGAGCGGGCGGTGCCGCTCCAGGAGCCGCTGACGGTGACCATGGCGCGGGAGCTGAAGCGCATGGTGGGGGTGCCGTTCGAGGCGGAGGACTTCGACTGGGCCAAGGTCCCGGACCACCTCAAGATCACGTTCCGGATCGTCGACGAGCGGCGCCGCAAGCTGGCCGAGGACAAGGACCTGGAGGCGCTGCGGCTGCGGCTGCGGCCGAAGGCGCGCAAGGCGCTGTCGCAGGCCGCGGCGGCCACCGCCGTACGCAGCGGCGGCGAGTCGCTGGAGCGCTCCGGTCTGACGGACTGGACGATCGGCACGCTGTCCCGGGTCTTCGAGACGCGCCGGGCGGGCCAGCCGGTGAAGGCGTATCCGGCGCTGGTCGACGACGGTGACACGGTGTCCGTACGGCTCTTCGACACCGAGGCCGAGCAGGCCCAGGCGATGTGGAAGGGCACACGCCGGCTGATCCTGCGCAACATCCCGGTCAACCCGGCGAAGTTCGCGTCCGAGAAGCTGACCAACCAGCAGAAGCTGAATCTGTCCGCCAATCCCCACGGTTCCGTCCAGGCGCTGTTCGACGACTGCGCCATGGCCGCGGCCGACAAGCTGATCGCCGACTTCGGCGGTCCGGCGTGGGACGAGGAGTCCTACCGCAAGCTCTACGACAAGGTCCGCGCGGAGATCGTCGACACGACCGTCCGCGCCGTGGGGCAGGTGCAGCAGGTGCTGGCCGCCTGGCAGGCCTGTGAGCGCCGTCTGAAGGCCGTACGGAGCCCCGCGCTGCTGGCGAACCTCCAGGACGTGCGGGGGCAGCTGGACGCGCTGGTGAAGCCGGGCTTCGTCACGGAGGCGGGGATCAGGCGGCTGCCGGACCTGATGCGCTATCTGGTCGCCGCCGACCGGCGGTTGCAGCAGATGCCGACGGCCGTCCAGCGGGACACGTCCCGGATGGAGAAGGTCCACGAGATGCGGGACGAGTACGCGTGGCTGCTGGAGCAGATGCCGCAGGGCCGGCCCGTTCCGCAGCAGGTCCTGGACGTGCGCTGGATGATCGAGGAGCTGCGGGTCAGCTACTTCGCGCACGCGCTGGGCACGGCGTACCCCGTCTCCGACAAGCGGATCGTGAAGGCGATCGACGCGCTGGCACCGTAGGCCGCCACCGGTGACGAGAGGTGTACGGAGGGTGAGTTCGACCCGGGGGCCACCCTCCTGTACAGTCTCTTCTCGCAGCGCAACGCAGCAGAATCCCTGAGCGACTTTGTCGCGTGGGCGCCGCGAAACCTGGTCCTGTGGAGCAGTTTGGAGTGCTCGCCACCCTGTCAAGGTGGAGGCCGCGGGTTCAAATCCCGTCAGGACCGCAGAAAAAGAGGCTCGCACCGATCGGTGCGAGCCTCTTCTCGTGCTCCCTCCACGCTCTTCCGTCCCCTGCGCCCCGGAAAGCCCTCAGCGCCTCTCTCGCGGCCTTGACGGCGTCACATTCGCTCGGTACTCCAAAGACAGGGAACGTCCCTGTACGGCCCCGGAGGTGGCGTATGGCGGCATCGGTCAGGCACGAGACGCGCGCGCTGCTCCGCGCGCACCTGGCGGCCGCGTCGTCGTACCGTCATCTGACCCGCCACTGTCCGATCTGCCACCGGCTGCTGCGACTGGCGCTGGACTCACCCGCCCCGCAGTTCCCGACGGACCGTCAAGAGGACGTCGAGGAGGAGACCGCGTCCCCCGCGTGAACCCCGCCGACCTCAACACCCTTGGCCTGAGGGCCTACTGGAACGCGACCCTCCATTAGCGCACCCGTGCCGCGCCCAACAAGCACCGCGTCCTGTGACGGGTGTCACCGCATGAGTTTTTGAAACGGTGGCACTTACGGCTCCCCTACAACTGGTCAATTTAATATGTGCAATTGCACCAGCTTCCCCAGGGGTCCCCCAGCCTGCGCACAGCCGTTCCGACACCCCTCCCCAGAGTCCGACAAGGCCGCGCACAGAGGGCCGCCCAGGGCCCCTCACCAGGCACAGGACCGCACACAAAAAAGATCGCGCTGGACCCGGCGGAGTCCAGCGCGATCGACGACGCACCCTGTTGGGGCAGGAACGGCGCCGTGTGGAGCTGTGGTCACGAGCGGCTCGGCGGGTTGGGGGACCAGCCGTTCTGCCCGGTTATGCGGTTGTTCAGGCCTCGCTGCGCTGCTGCGGAATGCCCGCGAGCAGAGCGCGGACCTCGGCCTCGCGGTAGCGGCGATGCCCGCCGAGCGTGCGGATCGACGTGAGCTTGCCGGCCTTCGCCCAGCGCGTGACCGTCTTCGGGTCGACGCGGAACATGGTGGCGACCTCAGCCGGGGTCAGCAGCGGCTCGGCATCAGGGGTGCGAGCGGTCATGAGCGGCCTCCTCGGGAGAACCGAACCTTCTCGGTTCTTTCCTCTAAATTCTGCACCTTGACCCGCGTTGCCCGAAATGGCGGACGCGAGTCGAGTCGGTTATAGGACGAACGGCTTGTCCTCGGCACTACAACTACACCATCTGTCCAGCCGCGTCGGCCAAACCGATGGAATTGCCCTCCCAGGTGTTCATCAGCGACGGAAGCCGATGGACCATGCCATAGCGGACAGTCACGCCACTGTGACGATCAGTCACAGGACGATCAGGCGTCACCAGACCCCCCAAAGCGTGCAAACCCAGGATTCCGCCCACAGTGCATCACAATGGGACGGAACGAGCCCTCCCCGGGCTCCTTGTCCTATTTTGGCATGAGGAGGGGGAACGGGCGCAAGAGTGATGTACGTGCGGTCCGTCACGCTTGACGCTTACGCCCGGATCGGGACCTACGTCCCTTGTTGACGAAACATCAGCCCACACCGGGCGCGTGTCGGATCGGAAGACGAAACCTCACATCGGGCGGTACGTCAAACGTCAGTTCGCCGACCGGCGGTCCCGGACCGCCCGCCAGCGCTCCACCAGCCGCCCGTACGCCGCCCCCGCCGCGGCCCCGTCCCCGTGCCGCAGCGCCTCGATCCCCTCGGCCACGTCCGCCGCGGAGTGGTCGTCCTCCAACTCGCCGGCGGGCAGGGCGTGCACGAGCCCGCCGTAGTCGAGTTCGACCAGGGAGCGCGGATGGAACTCCTCCAGCCAGCGCCCCACGTCCACCAGGCCGTCGATGAGCGGCCCCTCGTCCACGGCCTCCTTGAGCGCCCTCAGGCCCCGCGCCACCCGTCGGCGCGCCTGCACCATCGGCGTCCGGTAGCGCAGCATCGGCGCGGCGGCCCCCTCGCCGTCGCCGCCCCGGTCGTACTCCCGCTCGCCGTCGGAGACCAGCACGAACCAGTTGATCGGCACCTGCCAGGTCGCGGTGCGGATCCAGGGCCGGGCGTCCGGGTTGCGCTCCCGCCACCGTTCGTAGTCGAGCGCGCTCTGGCGGCGGACGACCGGGGGGATCAGGGCGTCCAGCACCGGCTCCGGGAAGTCCTCGGCCAGCTCGCCCAGGGCCTGCCAGCCGCGCAGCCGGGTCCGCCAGGGGCAGACGCAGACCACGCCGTCCACCTCGGTCACGAAGGCGTCGGCGCTCTCGTGGACCGGGACCGCCACGGGCGGGGTGGGCAGCAGGTCGGCCAGGGAACGCCGCAGCTCGTCCTGGTAGGAGGGCAGGTCGGTGCGGCGGGCGTAACGGGTCCAGTGGGCGCGCTCGTCGTCGGGGAACGCGGCCAGCGGCTCGTACACGCGCAGGTACGCCGCGTAGGGGACGATCACCGAGGACACCTTGGGCACGCCTGCTCCCTCCCCCGCGCGCCGCCCCGAAAACCTGCCGGAACCGATCACAAACGCGCGGGAACCTCGGCAAATCGTCGCACGCCCGTACTCCGTGCGGAGGTGATCCTGAGCACTGTGCGGCGGGGGGACGCCGACAGGCTCTAATCTCGTGCCACAGTCCCCGCCACCCCTTGGGGACAGGTCTCCGCCCGCCGCACCTACACAGGAGTCACCACCGTGACCGACGTAACCGGCGCACCTGCTGATGTACTGCACACCCTGTTCCACTCGGACCAGGGGGGTCATGAGCAAGTCGTGCTCTGCCAGGACCGGGCCAGCGGTCTCAAGGCCGTCATCGCCCTCCACTCCACCGCCCTGGGCCCCGCGCTCGGCGGTACGCGCTTCTACCCCTACGCGAACGAGGCGGAAGCGGTCGCCGACGCGCTGAACCTCGCCCGCGGCATGTCGTACAAGAACGCCATGGCCGGCCTCGAGCACGGCGGCGGCAAGGCCGTGATCATCGGCGACCCGGAGCAGATCAAGAGCGAGGAGCTGCTGCTCGCCTACGGCCGGTTCGTCGCCTCCCTCGGCGGCCGGTACGTCACCGCCTGCGACGTCGGCACCTACGTCGCCGACATGGACGTCGTGGCCCGCGAGTGCCGCTGGACGACCGGCCGCTCCCCCGAGAACGGCGGCGCCGGCGACTCCTCCGTCCTCACCTCCTTCGGCGTCTACCAGGGCATGCGGGCCGCCGCCCAGCACCTGTGGGGCGACCCGACGCTGCGCGACCGCACCGTCGGCATCGCGGGCGTCGGCAAGGTCGGTCACCACCTGGTCGAGCACCTGCTCGCCGAGGGCGCCCACGTCGTCGTCACCGATGTGCGCAAGGACGTGGTGCGCTCCCTCACCGAGCGCCACCCGTCGGTGGTCGCGGTCGCCGACACGGACGCGCTGATCCGGGTGGAGAACCTGGACATCTACGCCCCGTGCGCGCTCGGCGGCGCGCTGAACGACGAGACCGTGCCGGTGCTGACCGCCAAGGTGGTCTGCGGCGCGGCCAACAACCAGCTCGCCCACCCGGGTGTGGAGAAGGACCTCGCCGACCGCGGCATCCTCTACGCGCCGGACTACGTGGTGAACGCCGGCGGGGTCATCCAGGTCGCCGACGAGCTGCACGGCTTCGACTTCGACCGGTGCAAGGCGAAGGCCGCGAAGATCTACGACACCACGCTGGCCATATTCGCACGTGCGAAGGAGGACGGTATCCCGCCGGCCGCCGCGGCCGACCGGATCGCCGAGCAGCGGATGGCGGAGGCACGCGCCCGGCGGTGATCCGTGCCGCCGCCGAGGTCTTCGGCGGACACCTTCGAAGGTTTGAGCGGTACCCGCCGGGGGGCGGTTGGAGAGAACTCTCACTTATCCCGGCGGGTCGACCGTCGAAAGGTGGTTAAAATCGCCCTTGACCAGCGAGGACGGGGCGCCTCGACGGTCTCGGAAGTGTCCACGTCCTGCGGGCGACGTACCGTATGGGCGTGGGCTCAGGTACCGTGGGAGCCCTACGGACCGGTCTCTCCACGGAGAGCCCGTTCCGGACCATGAACGCGTGTCAAGACTCTGGGGCCGTCGAGCCCCGTCGTTGAGGGGGTCGAGCCATGGGGCGCGGCCGGGCCAAGGCCAAGCAGACGAAGGTCGCCCGCCAGCTGAAGTACAACAGCGGTGGGACTGATCTCTCCCGCCTGGCCGAGGAGCTGGGCGCATCGACGTCGAGTCCGCAACCGCCTAACGGCGAGCGGTTCGAAGACGATGAGCAGGACGACGACGTGTACGCACGGTACGCCGACCTTTACGAGGACGACGACGAGGACGAGGACGGCCAGTCCCCGCAACAACGTCGCGGCGCTTGACCTCGCACTGAACACCCGCCCGGTCGGTGACTCAGGTCACCGACCGGGTTCTGTGCTACCCGCGGGAACCGCGGTCGCTCAGGCGGCGTAGTCGCCGACGAGGGCGGCGCCGGTCGCGTGGTCGCCACGGTCGGTGATCTCACCGGCCACCCAGGCGTCCACACCGCGGTCGGCCAGGGTCGCCAGCGCCACGTCCGTCGACTCCTCGGGCACGATCGCGATCATGCCCACACCCATGTTCAGGGTCTTCTCCAGCTCCAGGCGCTCCACGTTGCCCGTCGTACCGACGAGGTCGAAGATCGCGCCCGGGGTCCAGGTGGAGCGGTCGACGGTCGCGTGCAGGCCGTCGGGGATCACGCGGGCCAGGTTGGCCGCGAGGCCGCCGCCGGTGACGTGGCTGAAGGCGTGGACCTCGGTGGTGCGGGTGAGGGCCAGGCAGTCCAGGGAGTAGATCTTGGTCGGCTCCAGCAGCTCCTCGCCGAGGGTGCGGCCGAGGCCGTCCAGGTGGGCGTCGAGCGACAGGCCGGCCTCGTTCAGCAGGACGTGGCGGACGAGCGAGTACCCGTTCGAGTGAAGACCGGAGGCGGCCATGGCGACGACCGCGTCACCCTTGCGGATACGGTCGGGGCCCAGCAGCCGGTCGGCCTCCACGACGCCCGTACCGGCGCCGGCGACGTCGAAGTCGTCCGCGCCCAGCAGGCCCGGGTGCTCGGCCGTCTCGCCGCCGACCAGGGCGCACCCGGCCAGCACACAGCCCTCGGCGATGCCCTTCACGATCGCGGCGACGCGCTCGGGGTGGACCTTGCCGACGCAGATGTAGTCGGTCATGAACAGCGGCTCGGCGCCGCAGACCACGATGTCGTCCATGACCATGGCGACCAGGTCGTGGCCGATGGTGTCGTAGACGCCCAGCTGCCGGGCGATGTCGACCTTGGTGCCGACGCCGTCGGTGGCGGAGGCGAGCAGGGGACGCTCGTAGTTCTTGAGGGCGGAGGCGTCGAAGAGGCCGGCGAAGCCGCCGAGGCCGCCGAGGACCTCGGGGCGGCGCGTCTTCTTCACCCACTCCTTCATGAGCTCGACGGCGCGGTCGCCCGCCTCGATGTCGACGCCCGCGGCTGCGTAGCTGGCACCAGTTGTGTCAGACATGACGATGAGAACCTTTGTGTCGTACGGCAGGTGGTGCGGGCGGCGCTACGGGCGACGGATGGCGTCGGCGGCGGCCGTCGCGGCGGGCCCGGCGGCCAGCTCGGTCTCCAGGAGCTGCTTGCCGAGCAGCTCGGGGTCGGGGAGCTCCATCGGGTACTCGCCGTCGAAGCAGGCGCGGCACAGGTTCGGCTTGGCGATGGTGGTCGCCTCGATCATGCCGTCGATGGAGATGTACGCCAGGGAGTCGGCGCCGAGCGAGGTGCCGATCTCGTCGATGCTCATGCCGTTGGCGATGAGCTCGGCGCGGGTGGCGAAGTCGATGCCGAAGAAGCAGGGCCACTTCACCGGCGGGGAGGAGATCCGGATGTGGACCTCGGCGGCGCCGGCCTCGCGGAGCATGCGGACCAGGGCCCGCTGGGTGTTGCCGCGGACGATGGAGTCGTCGACGACGACCAGCCGCTTGCCCTTGATGACTTCCTTCAGCGGGTTCAGCTTCAGGCGGATGCCGAGCTGGCGGATGGTCTGCGAGGGCTGGATGAAGGTGCGGCCGACGTAGGCGTTCTTCACCAGGCCGTTGCCGAAGGGGATGCCGGAGGCCTCGGCGTACCCGATCGCGGCGGGCGTGCCGGACTCCGGGGTCGCTATGACCAGATCGGCGTCGGCGGGGGCTTCCTCGGCCAGCTTGCGGCCCATCTCGACGCGCGAGAGGTACACGTTCCGGCCGGCGATGTCGGTGTCCGGGCGGGCCAGGTACACGTACTCGAAGACACAGCCCTTGGGCTTCGCTTCCGCGAATCGGGAAGTGCGCAGGCCGTTCTCGTCGATGGCGACGAACTCGCCCGGCTCGATCTCGCGGACGTAGGAGGCGCCGCAGATGTCGAGGGCGGCGGACTCGGAGGCGACCACCCAGCCGCGCTCCAGGCGGCCGAGGACCAGCGGGCGGATGCCCTGCGGGTCACGGGCCGCGTAGAGGGTGTGCTCGTCCATGAAGACGAGGGAGAAGGCACCGCGCACCTGGGGCAGCACCTTGCCGGCCGCCTCCTCGATGGTCAGCGGCTTGCCGTCCTCGTCGACCTGGCCCGCGAGCAGCGCGGTGACCAGGTCGGTGTCGTTGGTCGCCGCGACCCGCGTGGAGCGGCCGTCCTGCTTGGGCAGGTCGGCGACCAGCTCGGCGAGCTGGGCGGTGTTGACGAGGTTGCCGTTGTGCCCGAGCGCGATGGAGCCCTGCGCGGTGGCACGGAACGTCGGCTGGGCGTTCTCCCACACGGAGGCGCCGGTGGTCGAGTAGCGGGCGTGTCCGACCGCGATGTGACCCTGGAGCGAACCGAGCGAGGTCTCGTCGAAGACCTGGGAAACGAGGCCCATGTCCTTGAAGACGAGGATCTGGGAGCCGTTGCTGACCGCGATTCCCGCGGATTCCTGACCCCGATGCTGGAGGGCGTAGAGCCCGAAGTACGTGAGCTTTGCGACCTCTTCGCCCGGGGCCCAGACACCGAAGACGCCGCAAGCGTCCTGGGGGCCCTTCTCGCCGGGAAGCAGATCGTGATTGAGTCGACCGTCACCACGTGGCACGCCTCCGAGTGTAGGCGAGGTCGACCACTGGTCCGAATTGGGGACAACGGCTCACCCGCGGGTCACCGATCGGCGTAGGCCCGCAGGGTCTCGCCGTCTTCCCTGGTCAGCGTGAGGGTTTCATGATCGATGCGGTAGTCGACCCGGCCCTCGAAGAAGCCCAGCATCCGCTTCTCGACGTCCATGAGTGAGCCTTCGCACATCATTCGGGTCGTCGCCGGGGCGCCCAGGGTGAGGTGGCCGTCGCCGACCGTGGCCTTCGCGTTGACGTGGTTGCAGGGGAGGCGGCCCGTGACCGTCTTCGCGTCCTTGTCGAAGGTGAGCCGGGCACGGGCCTTGCCCTCGGCCTGCGTGATGGTCCACTCCGTGCCGTACAGCGAGGCGTCCTTCGGCTTGCTGAGTTCGACGGTGTCGCCGTCGGAGGTGGTGAGGGTGAGGCGGTCGCCCTCGGTCCTGGCGGTGAGCGAGGTGGCGAGGGTCCGCCCCAGGGACTTCTCGAAGTCCGGGGGCGTGTCCGCGCAGCCCTTCTCGGTGAACATGGGGTCGCTGAGCCGGACGCGTTCGCCGTCGACCTCGGCGCGGGCGCTGAAGGTGTTGCACCCGGTGCTGCCGGACGCCTCTCCGCTCTCGTGGATCACGACCCGGGCGGAGCCGGGCGCCTTGTGGGTGGTGCCGTCCACGGTGACGGAGTCGATGCTCCACGGCACGCCGGTGACGGGTTCACCGGCGCCGACGGAGCCGCTGCCGCCGTCGGCCTTCTCGGTGCCGCAGGCCGCGGCGAGCGGCGCCAGCGCGGCGACGGCGACGAGGGCCAGGGGCCTCACGCGGCCGGTCCGGTGTCCGGTCGGGGGAACGCTTCGCTGCTGCTTCTGCCTGTACATGCCGATTCGACGGAGGTGCGGAGCATCTGGTTCCCCTCCTTCGCACCTCTCCTCCCGCCTCCCGTCTCCCCCC
>MUMD01000349.1 GCA_002155895.1 Streptomyces rochei | reverse complement strand
CCGGGCTGCGCACCCACCCCCCGGCCCGCACCCACGCCGGGCGCGAAGGAGGCCCCGGGTGCCGTCATCCACTCACCCCGCCGATCCCCACCAGCACCGTCCGGACCAGCCGTCGCGCGAACGCGTCGGCGGGCGGCATCCCACCCTCCCCCACCACGTCGTACGCGAACGCCCGCTGCGCGCACGCCCCCAGCAGCAGCGACGCCGCCGCGAAGGCGTCCGCGTCCTCCCTCACCCGCCCCGCCTCCTGCTCGGCACGGAGATAGGCGGCCAGGCCCTCGATCGGCAGGTGCGGGCCGGTGCCCAGCTCCCGCATGGCCTCGTCGTGCCGTCGCTTCAGTTCCGTCTGGGCATACAGCGACGCGGCGATCGGGAAGCTCTGTTCGTAGAAGAGCGCGGCCTGGCGGACGATCTCCGTGAGGTTCTCCTCCAGCGGGGCCCGGTGCGGCTCGGCGGCGAGGCTCCGCAGCAGCGGGCCCAGCCGGGGCAGCCGCTCGGAGAGGACCCGGATGAACAGCTCCTCCTTGCTCGCGAAGTGCTTGTACAGCGCCGCCTCGGAGCAGTCCGCCCCCTTGGCGATCTCCTTGGTCGTGGTGCGGGCGAGCCCGACGGTGAGCATCAGCTCGTGGGCGGCGTCCAGGATGCGCTCCCGGGCCGGCTTGGCGGACGGCATGCGTTCTCCAGTCGGGCTTGACCGGCGTGTGAGTACTTACTCACCATAGAGGAGAGAGGGATGAGTGAGCACTCACCCACCGCAGCTCGGGATGGGGATCGCCATGAAACTGACCGTCTTCGGCGCCACGGGGGGCGTCGGCCAGGAGGTCGTCCGGCAGGCGCTCGGCGCGGGTCACCAGGTCACGGCTGTCGTACGGGACCCGGCACGGCTGTCGGTGACCGGCGAGGGCCTGGAGGTGTTCCGTGCGGATCTGAGCGAGCCGGAGTCGGTGCGTCCGGCGGTGGCCGGGCAGGACGCCGTGCTGTCCGGACTCGGCGCCCGCACCCGCAAGGACGCGGGGGTCGCGACCCGGCTGACCCGGACGGTGCTCGCCGCGATGCGGGCGGAGGACGTGCGCCGGCTGCTGGTGGTCAGCGCCGCCCCGGTGGGCCCCGCCCCGCAGGGTGACGGCGCCCTGGACCGCGCGGTGCGCGGCATCGTCTCCGCCGTGCTGAAGGACACCTACGCCGACCTGCGCGCCATGGAGGAGGAGCTGGCCCGCAGCGGCCTGGACTGGACGGTCGTGCGGCCGCCGCGGCTGCAGGACAAGCCGCTCTCCGGCCGGTACCGGACGGTGGTCGGCGGCTCCCCGGCCAAGGGGCGTTTCATCGGCCGCGCCGACGTCGCCCACGCGATGCTGGCGATGACCGAGGACCCGGCGACCGTGCGGCAGGGGGTCGGCGTCGCCTACTGAGAGGTCACAGGGTCACGCCGACCGTCACCGGTTCGTTGACCAGCGTGACGCCGAAGGCGTCCCGGACCCCGGCGACGACCTCGCGGGCCAGGGCGAGGAGGTCCTCGGTGGTCGCCTCGCCGCGGTTGGTGAGGGCGAGGGTGTGCTTGGTGGAGATGCGGGCGGGGCCGGTGCCGTACCCCTTGGTGAAGCCCGCCTTGTCGATCAGCCAGGCGGCGGAGGTCTTGATGCGGCCCTCGCCCGCGGGGAAGGCGGGCGGTTCCACGGCGCCGCCCAGGCGTTCGGCCACGCGGGCGCGGAACGCGGTGAACTCGGTGTCGGTGAGGATCGGGTTGGTGAAGAACGACCCGGCCGACCAGGTGTCGTGGTCCTCGGGGTCGAGGACCATGCCCTTGCCCGCGCGGAGCTTCAGCACGGTGTCGCGGGCGGCGGCCAGCGGGACCCGGTCGCCGGCTTCGACGCCCAGGGCGCGGGCGGTCTCGGCGTAGCGGAGGGGCGCGGAGAGACCGTCGGCGTCCTCCAGCTCGAAGCGGACGCCGAGGACGACGTACCGCTCGGGCTCCGCCTTGAAGCGGCTGTGGCGGTAGGAGAAGGCGCAGTCGGCGCCGGTGAGCGTGACCGTCTCGCGGTTCCGGCGGTCGTAGGCGGTGACCTCGGTGATCGTCGAGGAGACCTCCTGGCCGTACGCGCCCACGTTCTGGATGGGGGTCGCGCCGGCCGAGCCGGGGATGCCGGCCAGGCACTCGACGCCGGCGAGTCCGGCCTCGACGGTGCGGGCTACGGCGTCGGTCCAGATCTCGCCCGCCGCCACCGTGAGCGTCGTGCCGTCGAGGGAGAGGCCGCGGGTGGCGATGTGCACGGCGGTGCCGTCGAAGCCCTTGTCGCCGATGACCAGATTGGAACCGCCGCCGATGAGCAGCAGCGGCGTGCCGGTGTCGTCGGCCTCGCGGACGGCGGCGATCAGCTCGGCGTCGGTGGTGGCCGTGATCAGTCGGGTCGCTGGGCCGCCCAGCCGGAAGGTGGTCAGCGGGGCGAGGGGCGCGTCGTGGAGTTCCTGCACGCGGTCAAGAGTACGAGACGGCAGCGACGGGGTCCGGCAGCGGGAAACGCCCCGGCCGGCGGGCCGGGGCGTTCCTCGGTTCAGGCCAGGCGCTTTCGTACGTCGGTCCAGTCCACGGGCAGGTCGTCGCTCGTCGCCGCCCAGGAGGCGAACGCGGAGTCCCGCATCTGTGCGGACAGGCCGCGGGAGGCGGGCGCGTGGGTTCCGGAGCGGGCGAAGTCCCTGAGGGCCGCCGGCGACTCCCAGGCGGACAGGGTCCAGAAGGTGCGTTTGAACGGTTCGGCCTTGAGCGAGGCGCCGTACGCACCGGGCGCGGCCTTGATCTGCCGCCACACGCCCGGCGTGCGGGCCAGGAACTTCAGCGCTCCCCACAGGGTGCGCGTCTCGAAGCGGGAGGCGAAGACGTGGACCTCCGTCCCCGGCGGCGGCTGGTTCGGCACGGTCCAGGGCAGGGTGGGCATGTCGGGCTCCTTTCGCGTCGGGCGAGCGGGTCAGCGGGTGGCCGGCGCGGCGGCGGGGAGGGGCGCCTGTTCGGCGGGCGGCAGGCTCGCGGGGTGGCCCGTGGGCGTGTCCGCGTCGCGTCGGCGGGCCGGGATCAGCAGGGCCGCGACACCGGCGAGGGCCACGACCGCGGCGCCCATCGCCACGGCGGGCCGCAGCCCGTCGACGAAGGTCTGCGCGGACTCGTAGCCGCCCCGTGCGGCGAAGATCGAGGACATGACCGCGATGCCGAGCGCCCCGCCCACCTCCCGCAGGGCGTTGTTGGCGCCCGAGGCGATCCCCTGCTCCTTGGCGACGACGCTGGACATCACCAGGGCGGAGGCCGGGGCGAAGAACAGGGCCATGCCGATGCCGCTGACGATCAGGCCGGGCAGCTGGACGGCGTAGGAGGCGTCGGCCGTGACCACGGAGGCGAGGTAGCCGAGGCCGGCCGCTTGGAGGAAGAGGCCGGTGGCGACGACCGGGCGCCCCCCGATCCGGTCCGAGAGGAGGCCGGCGATCGGTGCGACCAGCATCGGCATGCCGGTCCAGGGCAGCATGCGCAGCCCCGCCTCGGTGGGCGTGTAGCCGAGCACGCCCTGCATGTACTGGGCGAGCAGGAAGATCGAGCCGAACATCCCCAGGAACATCAGCAGGCTCGCCGCGTTGACGCCGGCGAAGGCGCGGGAGCGGAAGAGTCGCATCGGGAGCATGGGGTTCTTCGCCCGGGTGCCGTAGAGGACGAAGCCGACGAGCAGCGCGGCGCCGGCGAACAGGCTGGTCAGCACCACCGGGCCGGTCCAGCCGTCGACCGGCCCGCGGACCAGCCCGTAGACGATGCCGAAGAGTCCGCCGCTGGCGAGCAGGGTGCCGGGCACGTCCAGTGGGGCGCCGGTGCCGTGCGACTCGGCGAGGCGGAGACGGGCGAGCGGCAGCAGGGCCAGGCCCAGCGGAACGTTCAGCCAGAAGATCCACTGCCAGGAGATGTGCTCGGTGAGGCTGCCGCCGACCAGCGGCCCGGAGGCGACGGCGAGCCCGTTGACGGCGCCCCAGATGCCGTACGCCATCCCGCGTCGTTCGGCGGGCACGGCGGCCGTCAGCAGGGTCAGTGTCAGCGGCATCATGATCGCCGCGCCCACGCCCTGCACCGCGCGGGCGGCGATCAGGGAGTCGAGGCCGGGGGCCAGGGCCGCGGCGGCGGAGGCGGCGGTGAAGACGGTGATGCCGACCAGGAAGAGCCTGCGGCGGCCGAAGCGGTCGCCGAGGGCCGCGCCGAACATCAGCAGGACGGCGAAGGTGAGCGTGTAGGCGCTCACGGTCCATTCGAGGTCGTGCAGCGCCCCGCCCAGGTCCTCGCGGATGGAGGGCAGGGCGGTGGTGACGACGAGGTTGTCCAGGGCCGCCATGAATCCGGCGACGCTGGTGATGACGAGGGCCCAGGCCGTTCCCCCACGGCGGGTGCCCGGTCGTGCGCCTTGCTGTGACATCTCTCCCCCAGAGGGTGTGCACTGCTGCGTCGGACGTTCTTCGATGAGTTATTTAGTTATTGCTGACTAACTTTTACGGGCATACGAAAGGGCCGCTCCCGCGCGGGCACCGAGGGCCTAGTCTTCGTCGCCCTGGCCCGGCTTCGCCCGCGCCGAGAGGTAGAAGCCCTCCCAGACCCGGTGCCCCGGCGGGAAGCCCATGCCGGACAGGGCGTTGACGAGCATGCCGTACGCCATGAAGGTCGTCGTCTCGTTCACGTCGCCGCCGAGCGGCACGTGGACGGCGTCGAAGATCTCCATCCAGCCCTTGCGCACCATCTCGCCGAACTCGTGGTCCCCGGCGGCCTCGGCCGCCGACACCGCCACATAGGTCTGCAACTGCATCTGGAGCTTTTCGGGCTGCTCGGCGATCAGCCGCGTGTAGGCGTCCGCCATGGCGTGCAGCGCCTCTTCGCCGTGGAGCCCCTCCGAGGCTTCCAGGAAGACCTCGCGCGTCTCCCGCAGGCATCGCTGCGAGGCCGCCAGGAAGATCGCCTTCTTGCCCGGGAAGAGCCGGAAGAGATACGGCTGGGAGACCCCCACCCGCTTGGCGATGGCCTCCGTGGACGTGCCGTAGTAGCCGCCCCGGGAGAACTCGCTCATCGCCGCGCGGATGACGCTCTCGCGCCGCTCCTCAGCGCTCATCCTGACCATGAAAGGTAAGTTAGTACTCAATCACTAACTACGTCAAGGGTCACACCGACGTGGATACGCGGGAGGGGCGCGCCTCCCCCGGAGGGCGCCCCTCTTGCCTCGGGTCCGTCAGGCGAGCCGCACGACCGCGCGGGACATGCCCAGCACCTTCTGCCCGGCGCTGGTGGCCGTGAGGTCGACGCGGACGGTGTTGTCGTCGAGCTTGGCCGCGACCTTGGCGCTCACCTCGATGAGGGCGCCCTTGTCGTCGTCGGGGACGACGACGGGCTTGGTGAAGCGGACGCCGTACTCCACGACCGAGCCGGGGTCACCGGTCCAGTCGGTGACCACGCGGATCGCCTCGGCCATGGTGAACATGCCGTGCGCGATGACGTCCGGCAGGCCGACCTCCTTGGCGAAACTCTCGTTCCAGTGGATGGGGTTGAAGTCGCCGGAGGCCCCCGCGTACCGGACGAGTGTGGCGCGGTCCACGGGGAAGCTCTGGGCGGGCAGCTCGGTGCCGACCTCGACGTCGGAGTAAGCGATCTTCGCCGTCATCGGAATGCTCACGCCCCCTCGGCCGCTCGGGCCACCAGCTTGATCCAGGTGGTCACGACGTGCTCGCCGGCCTCGTCGTGTACCTCACCGCGGATGTCCAGGATGTCGTTGCCCGCCATCGACTTGATCGCCTCGATGGACGAGGTGACGCTCAGCCGGTCCCCGGCGCGCACGGGGCGCGAGTAGGCGAACTTCTGGTCGCCGTGGACCACCCGGCTGTAGTCCAGGCCGAGCTGCGGGTCCGCGATGACCTGCCCGGCCGCCCGGAAGGTGACGGAGAACACGAAGGTCGGCGGCGCGATCACGTCCGGGTGACCGAGCGCCTTCGCGGCTTCCGCGTCCGTGTACGCGGGGTGGGCGTCCCCCACCGCCTCCGCGAATTCGCGGATCTTCTCCCGCCCCACCTCGTAGGGCTCGGTGGGCGGATAGGTCCGCCCGACGAAGGACTGGTCGAGCGCCATGGGCTCGGCACCTCCTGCTGTGTCTGTCGGCCTGCTGCCGTGTGCTGCGGTTGGCGAAACGACGTGAGGCCGCCCCCGGTGTTTCGGGGACGGCCTCACGTACGAGCCTGATTTATCGCGTTTCGCGGTGCGCGGTGTGCGCGTTGCAACGCGGGCAGTGCTTCTTCATCTCCAGTCGGTCCGGGTTGTTACGCCGGTTCTTCTTGGTGATGTAGTTCCGCTCCTTGCACTCCACGCAGGCCAGCGTGATCTTCGGGCGGACGTCGGTGGCAGCCACGTGAGTGCACTCCTTGACGAACGGATTGATGGTATTAACGCAAGAAAGAGTAGCCGACTGAAGGACCGACCCCGCAATCGGCTACTGAGAGTAGCGGTGACCGGACTTGAACCGGTGACACAGCGATTATGAGCCGCTTGCTCTACCGACTGAGCTACACCGCTGCGATGCGATCGGGCCCCGCCTTGCGGCGGGAACCTCTCACACCAGAGCCCCAAAACGGAATCGAACCGTTGACCTTCTCCTTACCATGGAGACGCTCTGCCGACTGAGCTATTGGGGCGAGCGATGAAGACATTACACGGTCGCCCGCCGTTCGCCCAAATCCGTTTCGCCGCCCCTGCCCCGGCCCGTCCCGAGCACCCCCCTGCGGCGGCCGCACCGGTACGACTATTCCGCTCCTCCGCGCCAGGGACTGATCACCGTCCTAGGCTCGACTCACTCTGCGTGATCTTGCGTCCCCCACTGCGCAGTCCCGAGCCCAGAGGAGCGCGATGCCCGACAGCCAGCCGCAGCCGTCCCCCTCGCCCTCCCCTTCGGGCCCGGCGGGCCCCGGCTCGCTGCTGCTGGCCGGGGCCCGCCTGACCGACGGCCGGACCGTGGACGTACGGCTGCGCGGCGGACGCATCGAGGCGGTCGGCACGGCCGGCAGCCTGACGCCGGCCCGTTCCCGCGTTCCCGGCGCCCGCGTCGACCTCGCCGGTTACCTGCTCCTGCCCGCCCCCGCCGACCCCCACGTGCACGGCGACACCGCGCTGACGGCCGACGCGCCCGGCCCCGCCTCCTGTGACCCCCCGGACGTCCAGCGCCGGGCCACCGAGGCCGCCCTGCTCCAGCTGGGGCACGGGGCGACCGCGCTGCGCGCGCACGTGCGCGTGGGCGACGTTCCGGGGCTCGGCGCGCTGACGGGCGTACTGCGCGCCCGGCGTTCCCTGCACGGGCTGACGGACGTGACCGCGGTGGCGATGCCGCGGGTGCTGACCGGCGCGGCCGGCGCCGAGGGGCTGGCGCTGCTGCGGGACGCGGTCAAGATGGGCGCCGACGTGGTGGGCGGGTGTCCCGACCTGGACCCCGATCCGGCGGGGTACGTGGAGGCGGTCCTCGAGGTCGCCGCCGAGCACGGCCTCCCGGTCGACCTGCACACGGACGCCGCCGACCCGGCGCGGCTGGCCCGGCTGGCGGCGATGGCGGGCGGGCTGCGCCCCGGGGTGACCATCGGCCCCTGCGACGGCCTGGGCCGGCTCCCGTCCGAGGTGGCCGCCCGGACGGCGGACCGTCTCGCCGCGGCCGGGGTGACCGTGGTGTGCCTGCCGCAGGGCGCCTGCGGGGCTGTGGAGGGCGGTGACGGCACCACGCCGGTACGGCTGCTGCGGGCGGCCGGGGTGCCGGTGACCGCCGGGAGCGGCGCCCTGCGGGACGTCTCGAACCCGGTCGGGCGCGGCGACCCCCTGGAGGCGGCGTACCTGCTGGCCTCGCGCCACGGGCTGCGCCCCGAGGACGCCTACGAGACGGTGAGCGCGGCGGCCCGCAAGGCCCTCGGCCTGCCCGAGGTGCGCGTGGAGGCGGGCTTCCCGGCCGAACTCCTCGCGGTGCGCGGGGACCGGCTGGCGGGGGCGCTCTCCCTGGCGTACAGCCGGATCGTGGTGCACCGGGGCCGGGTGGTGGCGCGGACGAGCGCGGTACGCGAGTACGGCGACTCGGCGACCGCGACGGACCTGGGCCTGCCGCGGCAGGGGCGCGGGG
>MUMD01000348.1 GCA_002155895.1 Streptomyces rochei | reverse complement strand
AGGGCGACCTCCAGTCCCAGGTGTGCGGCCTCGGTGACGAAGTGGTCGAAGTCGTCGAGGGTGCCCAGGGCGGGGTGGATGGCGTCGTGGCCGCCTTCGGGGGAGCCGATGGCCCAGGGGACGCCGACGTCGTCGGGTCCGGCGGAGAGGGTGTTGTTGCGGCCCTTGCGGTGGGTGGTGCCGATGGGGTGGATGGGCGGGAGGTAGACGACGTCGAAGCCCATCGCGGCGATCGCGGGCAGCCGGCGCGCGGCGGTGCGGAAGGTGCCGTGGGGCCGGTCGGGGGTGCCCTCGGAACGGGGGAAGAACTCGTACCAGGCGCCGTACAGGGCGCGTTCGCGTTCCACCAGCAGCGGCAGCGGGTCCGAGGTGGTGACCAGCTCCCGCAGCGGATGCCGGGCCAGCACCGCGTCCACCTCCGGCGTCAACGCCCCCGCCAACCGGGACGCCGCGGGCCGGTCCTCGTCCCGCAGCGCGTCGACGGCGGCCAGCAGGACGCGCCGGTCCGCGTCGCCGGGCACCTCGGCGGCGGCCCGCTCGTGGAGCCGGGCGCCCTCCTCCAGGACCAGCCCGGTGTCGATGCCCGCCGGGACCTTGATCCGCGCGTGGTGGCGCCAGGTGGTGACCGGGTCGCTCCACGCCTCCACGGCGTACGTCCAGAGCCCGGGTTCGCCGGCGGTGACGGTGGCGCCCCAGCGGTCGGTGCCCGGGGCCAGTTCGCGCATCGGGGTCCAGGGGCCGGGCCGCCCCTCGGGGTCCTTGAGTACGACGTTGGCGGCGACCGCGTCGTGCCCCTCGCGGAACACGGTGGCCGAGACCTGGAACGACTCTCCGGTCACCGCCTTGGCGGGCCTGCGTCCCTGACGGACGATCGGGCGGACGTCCAGGACGGGGATGCGTCCGACGACGGTGGTGACGTCCGGGACGGCGGCTTCGCGCGGGGTGTCGCGAGAGGTGGTGCGCGGGGCTCCGCGTGGCGCCTCGGGGGGTGCGCCCGGGGTCGCTCCGGGCCGTGCTGACGAGTGGTGCGTGGCGGGCATGACCGCTCCTGTCCGCGTCAACGTGGGTGGGCGGATGACTCTGGGGAGGTGGGTCCTGCGGCGGTGCGTGCGGGGTGTACCGCAGGAGCCTTCCCACACTGTTCGGGTGGGCAATCCGGCACTTTGTTAACTACTCACGCGTATGTCGACACACGCGACGGGCCCTGACCGAACGCCTTCCCCGCCGGGAGATCGACACGCCGGTCGTTATTAGCCCGTCCGGCGAACGGGAGCGATGCCATTCAGGCCGAATCGGAGATCTTCGGGCGAAGCCCCCAGCGACGGACACATCACGCCGGTAACGTCGGAGGGGTGAAGGCGATCCGTCGACTGACCGTCCGTCCCGTACTCCCCGACCCCCTCCGGCCGCTCAGTGATCTGGCCCGCAATCTGCGCTGGTCCTGGCACCCGGAGACCCGCGACCTCTTCCAGTCCGTCGACCCAGCGTGCTGGGCCGAGTCGGGCCGCGACCCCGTACGGCTGCTCGGCACCGTGCCGCCGGCCCGCCTCGCGGAGCTGGCCGAGGACCGGCGCTTCCTGCGCCGGCTCACCGCGGTGGCCGACGACCTCGACCACTACATGACCGGCGACCGCTGGTACCAGGCCCAGTCCGGCCGACTGCCCGCCGCCGTCGCCTACTTCTCGCCCGAGTTCGGCATCACCGCCGCCCTGCCCCAGTACTCCGGCGGCCTCGGCATCCTGGCCGGCGACCACCTCAAGGCCGCCAGCGACCTGGGCGTGCCGCTCATCGGCGTCGGCCTGCTCTACCGGCACGGCTACTTCCGCCAGTCCCTCTCCCGGGACGGCTGGCAGCAGGAGCACTACCCCGTCCTCGACCCCCACGAGCTGCCGCTGGCCCTCCTGGAGGAGCCCGACGGCACCCCCGCCCACGTCGCCCTCGCCCTGCCCGGCGGCCGGGAGCTGCGCGCCCGGATCTGGCTGGCCCAGGTCGGCCGGGTGCCGCTGCTGCTGCTCGACTCGGACGTCGAGGAGAACGACCTCGGCGAACGCGGGGTCACCGACCGGCTCTACGGAGGCGGCAGCGAGCACCGGCTCCTCCAGGAGATGCTGCTCGGCATAGGAGGTGTCCGGGCGGTGCGCACGTACTGCCGGCTCACCGGCCACGCCGCGCCGGAGGTGTTCCACACCAACGAGGGCCACGCGGGCTTCCTCGGGCTGGAACGCATCGCCGAACTGTGCGACGAGGGGCTGGAGTTCCCCTCCGCACTGGAGGCGGTCCGGGCCGGGACCGTCTTCACCACCCACACCCCGGTCCCGGCCGGCATCGACCGCTTCGACCGGGAGCTGGTCGCCCGGCACTTCGGCCCCGACGCCGAACTCCCGCGCCTGGACGTCGACCCGATTCTGCGCCTCGGCATGGAGACCTATCCCGGCGGCGAGCCCAACCTGTTCAACATGGCCGTGATGGGCCTCAGGCTGGCCCAGCGCGCCAACGGCGTCTCCCTGCTGCACGGCGGGGTCAGCCGGGAGATGTTCTCCGGACTGTGGCCCGGCTTCGACGCCGACGAGGTGCCGATCACCTCCGTCACCAACGGCGTGCACGCCCCGACCTGGGTCGCGCCCGAGGTGTTCCGGCTCGGCGCCCGGCAGATCGGCGTGCAGCGGGCCGAGGACGCGCTGACCGTCGGCGGCTCCGACCGCTGGGACTCGGTCGCCGACATCCCCGACCAGGACATCTGGGAGCTGCGCCGCACCCTGCGCGAGCAACTGGTCGAGGAGGTGCGCGAACGCCTGCGCGTCTCCTGGCGGCAGCGCGGCGCCGGGACCGCCGAGCTGGGCTGGATCGACGGCGTCCTCGACCCCGACGTGCTCACCATCGGCTTCGCGCGGCGCGTCCCCTCGTACAAGCGCCTGACGCTGATGCTGCGCGACCGCGACCGGCTGATGGACCTGCTGCTGCACTCCGAGCGGCCCGTCCAGATCGTCGTCGCGGGCAAGGCGCACCCCGCGGACGACGGCGGCAAGCGGCTGGTGCAGGAGCTGGTGCGGTTCGCGGACGACCCGCGGGTGCGGCACCGGATCGTCTTCCTGCCGGACTACGGCATGGCGATGGCGCAGAAGCTCTACCCGGGCTGCGACATCTGGCTGAACAACCCCCTGCGGCCCCTGGAGGCGTGCGGCACCTCCGGCATGAAGGCGGCGCTCAACGGCTGCCTCAACCTGTCGGTGCTGGACGGCTGGTGGGACGAGTGGTACCAGCCGGACTTCGGCTGGGCGATCCCCACCGCCGACGGCGCCGGTACCGACCCGGACCGGCGCGACGCCATAGAGGCCGACGCCCTCTACGACCTGCTGGAGCAGCGGATCACCCCGCGCTTCTACGAGCGGGGCGCGAGCGGGCTGCCCGACCGGTGGATCGAGATGGTCCGCAGGACCCTCAGCCTGCTCGGACCGAAGGTGCTGGCCGGCCGCATGGTCCGCGAGTACGTCGAACGCCTCTACACCCCGGCGGCCGAGGCACACCGCGCGATGGACCCGGACGCCGCGCGGGCGCTGGCCGAGTGGAAGGCCCGGGTGCGCGCCGCCTGGCCTGGGGTCAGCGTCGACCACGTGGAGACGTCCGCCGCCACCGCCAGCGCCGAACTCGGTACGACGCTCGGGCTGCGGGTGCGGGTGAACCTCGGCGAACTCGCGCCGGACGACGTGGAGGTGCAGGCGGTCTCCGGCCGGGTCGACACCGAGGACCGGATCACCGACGCGGCCACCGTGCCGCTCAAGCCGGTGGGCGGCCCCGACCTGGAGGGCCGCTGGCTGTACGAGGGCCCGCTCGCCCTGGACCGCACCGGCCCCTTCGGCTACACGGTCCGCATCCTGCCCGCGCACCGGCTGCTGGCGTCCGGCGCGGAGGCGGGCCTGGTCGCGGTGCCCTCCGACGACCTGGCCCAGGCGGCGGGGCTGCTGATGAGGTGAGCGCCCCGGGGCGGCGAGCGGGGCTCAGTCCTCCTCGTCGCCCCCGCTCAGCCGCCGCAGGACGGTGCCGCAGCGGCGGGCGTACGCGTGCTGGAAGGCACGGGCGGCGGGCCCGCCGGCCTTGGCGTACCACTTGGCGGGGCGGCTGAAGGCGTGCACCGTCAGCCAGACGGTGCCGTCGCCCGTGCGGTCGACCACGAAGGCCTCCTCGCCGGACTCCGGGTGGCCGGGCAGCGTGCCGTAGGCCCAGCCCGCCCGGCGGTGCTCCTCCAGCGTCCACACCACCCGGCAGGGCGCCTTGATCATCCCGGCGAGGGTGACCGTGACGTCGACACCGGGCGCGGCGCGCTCCGCGCTCGCGTCGATGCCGACGCCCATCTCCCGGTGCATCTCCCAGGTGAGCACGGCCTCGGCCGCGCGCCGGAACACCGGTTCGCCCTCCCCGAGGCGGGTGCGTACGTGCATGGAGCGGAAGCCGGGCGGGCAGCGGTCCTGCTCGCGGGTGGCGCCGACGTCGTCGTACGTGAAGGACATGGGCACCAAGACTAGGCGCCGCCCGGGAGGACCGGACCTCCTGGGCGGCGCCCCGCTCCGTGGGGGGAGTCCGCCGGGCCTACGGGAAGGTCAGCTTGAAGCCGCTGATGTAGCCCGTGTCCCGGGCCGCCACGTCCTGGACGCGCAGCTTCCAGGTGCCGTTGGCGGTCTCCGAGGAGGCGTTCACCGTGTACGTCTGGTTGACGTTGTCCGCGGAGTCCGAGGAGCTGGAGTTCTTCAGGCGGTACGCGGTCCCGTCCGGGGCCAGCAGGTCGATCACCAGGTCACCGCGGTAGGTGTGCACGATGTCGACGGCCGCCTGGAGGTTGGCGGGCGCGTTGCCGGTCCGGCCGGTCACGGCGACCGACGAGGTGACCGCCGCGCCGTTGTCCGGGATCGCCACGTCGGCGGTGTTCTCGAACGACGTGCCGCCGCCTCCGCCGCCGCCCGGCCGGGCGCCGACGTTGATGCCCGCCCACGCGTCCTGCACCGCCTTGTACTCGGTGCTGTCGGTGCCGTACAGCTCACCGGCCGCCGCGAGGGTGCCGGTGCGGGCGCCCGCGTAGTTGGTGGTCGACGTGAACTTGGTGGTCAGCGCGCGGAACCAGATCTTCGCGGCCTTCTCGCGGCCGATGCCGGTGACCGGGAGGCCGTCCGAGGTGGGCGAGTCGTAGGTGACACCGTTGATGGTCTTGGTGCCGCTGCCCTCGCTCAGCAGGTAGAAGAAGTGGTTGGCCGGGCCCGACGAGTAGTGGACGTCGACGTTGCCGATCCCCGAGTACCAGTAGTCCTTGGACGCGCCGTCCTTGCTGGGCTTGTCCATGTAGCGCAGCGGGGTGCCGTCGCCGTTGATGTCGATCTCCTCGCCGATGAGGTAGTCACCGACGTCGGAGGCGTTGTTCGCGTGGAACTCCACGGCCGCGCCGAAGATGTCGCTGGTCGCCTCGTTGAGGCCGCCGGACTCTCCGCTGTAGACCAGGCCCGCCGTGTGGGAGGTGACGCCGTGCGTCATCTCGTGCGCGGCCACGTCGATGGACGTCAGCGGGTTGGCGTTGCCCGAGCCGTCGCCGTACGTCATGCAGAAGCAGGAGTCCGACCAGAAGGCGTTGACGTAGTTGTTGCCGTAGTGGACGCGGGAGTAGGCGCCCACCCCGTCGCCGCGGATGCCGGAGCGGCCCTGGACGTTCTTGTAGTAGTCCCAGGTCAGCGCGGCCCCGTAGTGGGCGTCGGCGGCGGCCGTCTCGGCGTTGGACGCGCTGCCGTTGCCCCACACGTCGTCGGGGCCGGTGAAGAGCGTGCCGGTGCCGGAGGTGCCCCGGTTGAGGTTGTACGTCTTGTGGTTGCCGCGCGCGGTGTCGGTCAGCGTGTACGACGACCCGGACTGCGCGGTGCCCAGCGTCACCGTGCCGCTGTACATGGTGTTGCCGGTGCCGTTGTGGATCGCCTGGTACTCGTAGAGCTTGGCGCCGGTGGCGGCGTCGGTGACGACGTGCAGCTCGTTCGGCGTGCCGTCCTCCTGGAGGCCGCCGACGACCGTCTCGTACGCCAGGACCGGGGTGCCGTTCGCGGCCCAGATCACCTTGCGGGGGGCGCGTTCGGCGTCCGGCGCCTCGGCCCCGGCGGCCTTCGCGGCGGCGACGGCCTGCGTCTCGGCCTTCGCGGCGGAGATCTTCGGCGTCACGGTGGCCGGCGCGATCGGCTTCTGCGTGGCCTTCACGACCCGCTCGGTCTTCCCGGCGTCGCTGGTGACCACGAGGTCGCCGCCGAGGACGGGGAGCCCGTCGTAGGTGCGCTCGTAGCGGGTGTGCACGGTGCCGTCGCGGTCCTTGACCACGTCACGGACGACCAGCTTCTCCTTGGCGCCCAGGCCGAGGTCGCCGGCGGTCTCGGCCTTGGTGGCATTGGCGTCGCGTATCAGCTCGGCGCGCTGGGCCGGGCTGAGCTTCACGGACTCGGCGCCCGGAGCGGGCGCCTGGGCGGGCGCCGCGGTGGCGGCCCCCGACTGGACCGCCGTGGCGATCAGCGCGGCGACACCGGCCAGCGCGACGGCGGCGGCGGTGCGGCGGCCGGTGGTGCGGGGGGACGCGGTGTGGGAGGTGCGTCTGTGGGGAGAACTGCTGCTCAACACTGACTCCTTCTGCGTGGCCGCGGGTCGCGCGGCCAGGGGAGACCGGTCGGCGGGTGGGCCGGCCGGGCGGTGCTGGTTCGGTACGCAGAAACCACGTGCCAGGAGCTGGCCGCCGCACGGCGCTGACGGGAATGCTGTGGGGGCGCTGTGGAACGGCCGTGGGAAGAGTGGCAGCCGAGCGGCACCCTTGTCAGGAGCGCGTCAGGAAGTTGGCCGGAAATCGTTCGTTGTCCGGGCGTTCATGTTCGATATACGGAAGGGTTGCCCGAGTGTGGTACTGACTGCCCGCTCAGTCAGTAACGGGCCCGGGGGACGGCTCCCCGTGCCAGGATTTCCACAGCGCCGCGTACGCGCCCTCGGCCGCCACCAGCTCGTCGTGCGTGCCCAGTTCGGTGATCCGGCCGTCCTCCATCACCGCGACCCGGTCGGCGTCGTGCGCGGTGTGCAGGCGGTGGGCGATGGCGATGACGGTGCGGCCCTCCAGCACGGCGGCCAGAGCCCGCTCGGTGTGCCGGGCCGTGGTCGGGTCCAGCAGGGCGGTGGCCTCGTCCAGGATCAGCGTGTGCGGGTCGGCCAGCACCACACGCGCCAGCGCCAGCTGCTGGGCCTGCGAGCCGTCCGCGCGGTGACCACCGGTGCCCAGCTCCGCGTCGAGGCCGCCGGGCAGCTCCCGCACCCAGGTGTCGGCGCCGACCGCCGCCAGCGCGGACCACAACCGCGCGTCCGTGGCCGCCGGTTCGGCGATCAGCAGGTTGTCCCGGACCGAGCCGAGGAAGACGTGGTGCTCCTGGGTGACCAGCACGACCTGGCGGCGCAGCCGCTCCGGCCCGAGCGCCACCACCGGCACCCCGCCCACCGTCACCGAGCCCTCGGTGGGCGCGTCCACCCCCGCCAGGAGCCGGCTCAGCGTCGTCTTGCCGGCCCCGGACGGCCCGACCACCGCCAGACGTTCGCCCGGCCGCACCGTCAGGTCCACCCCGCGCAGCACCTCGCCGCCCCGGTCGTAGGCGTAGCGCGCACCGGACACGTCGATGCGGTCGTCCGCCGGGGCCGGCGACCGGTCCGCCGTCGCCCGCGGAGCCCGCGCCAGCCCCTCCACCCGGGCGAACGACGCTCCGCCCGCCTGAAGTTGCTCGATCCGCATCAGCACCTCGTCGAGCGGCCCGGCGAGCTGCTGGAGGTACACGGCGCACGACACCACCGCGCCGAGGCTCACCGCCCCGTGCGCCCGCAGCACACCGCCGATCAGCAGCACGCCCGCCAGCGGGACGACGTACGAGATCTCCACCGCCGGGAAGAACACGCTGCGCAGGAACAGCGTGTGGAAGCGGGTGCGCCGCGACTCCTCCAGCGCCCGCCGGTTCACCGCGACGCGGCTCTCGGTCAGCCACAGCGCCTCGACCGTGCGGGCCCCGGCCACGGTCGCCGTCAGGCTCTCGGCGACCTCCGAGGTGGCCGCGCCCTCGGCGAGGTAGCCGGCCCGCGCCCGGCGCAGGTACCAGCGCAACGCGAACCACACGGGCGTCAGACCCAGTACCCCCACCAGACCGAGCAGCGGGTCGAGCACGAACACCGCGACGGTCAGGAACAGCGCCTGCACGCCGTTGACCAGCAGTTCGGGACCGGCGTCGCGCAGCGTGGTGCCGACCGTGGTCACGTCGGCGGTGCCCCGCGTGGTCAGGTCGCCGGTGCCCGCCCGCTCCACGACCGAGGCGGGCAGGGCCAGCGCCCGGTCCACGAACCGCTCCCGCACCCGTGCGAGGGTCCGCTCCCCGAAGCGGTGCCCGACGTACCGCGCCCAGCGGGCCAGCAGGAGCTGGGCGAGGGAGCACAGCAGGATGGCGAGCGCCATCCGGTCCACCGCCCCGACACCGGCCCCGGCGCGCACCTCGTCGACGATCCGGCCCAGCAGCCACGGACCCGCGAGCCCGGCGAGTGCGGCCAGCGCGTTCAGGCCGAGGACGACCGCGAAGGCGCGCCGGTCGGCGCGGACCAGGCCGGCCGCCGCACGGCGGACACCGGCGCGATCGGCCACGGGGAGCTGTCCTGCGGATGTCATCGGACCACCTCGTCCCCGCCGTCCTCCCGGGAGACCAGTGCGCGGTACCCCGGCTCGGCGGCGAGGAGTTCGCGGTGGGTGCCGGTGGCGACGACCTTGCCGTCGACCAGGTGATGCACCACGTCCGCCCGGTCGAGCAGCAGGGGGGAGGTGCAGGCCACCACGGTCGTACGGCCCGCGCGGGCGTCCCGCAGGCGGCGCGCGACGGTCGCCTCGGTGTGGGCGTCCAGGGCGGAGGTCGGCTCCACGGCCAGCAGGACCTCGGGGTCGGCGAACAGGGCGCGGGCCAGGCGGACGCGTTGGCGTTGACCGCCGGACAGGTCGCGGGCCTGGGCCGCGACCGGGGTCTCCAGGCCGTCGGGGAGCGACTGGAGGATGTCCTCGGCGGCGGCCGTGCGGATCGCTCGGGCCAGGCTCGCGTGCGAGGGTGCCGCGAGGGGGCGTCGGGTGTCCGCCGGTTCGTCGTCGCCGGTCGGGCCCGCGCGGCGGAGCCCCACATCGCCCCGGTCCGCGCCCTCGATCGGCCTCCCCCGCACGCCTATGACCTCGCGCAGGGTGCCCGCGAAGAGGTCGGCCTCCGCCTCCGCGACCAGGATGCGCTCGCGGACCTGTGCGAGCGGGACCTCGGACAACGGGACGTCCCCCCAGGTCACCTCGGAGGGGGCGTAACGGCCCAGGCGGTCGATCAGCTCGGCGGCGTCGGCCGGGCGGGCACCGGCCAGGGCGGTCAGGCGGCCCGGCCGGACACGGACGCCGGAAGCCGGGTCGTAGAGCACCGACGGCTCGGCGGGGGCGTCACGGGTGCCGGTGTCCGGCTCGGGCTCCAGCCGCAGGAAGGCGACCACCCGGCGGGCGGCCACCACGCCCCGGCTGAGCTGGTGGCCCATCTCGATCAGGAACGCCACCGGCCAGCCCAGCGCCACCACGTACCCGTACACCGACACCAGCTCGCCCACGCTGATCTGCCCGCGCGCGGCCAGCCGGGCCCCCATCCAGGTCACCAGCGCCAGGAACAGCATCGGCAGGCCCACCCCCAGGGCCTGGATCCAGCTGGTCACCGCGCCGACCCGGTAGCCCTGCTCGCGCAGCCGCCCCGAGTCCCGGCGGAACGCCTCCGCGACCAGGCTCTTGCCGCCCAGCCCGTTCAGCACGCGCAGGCCGCCCGCGAGGTCGCCGATCCGCGCGGTCAGCACCGACTGCCGCTCCCGGTACTCGGCCTCCCGGCCCTGCAGCCGTCCCATGAGCGGCCCGAGCACCACCCCGAGCAACGGCACCCCGAGCAGCACCACCAGGGCGAGCCGCGTCGACACCGACAGCAGCAGCCCGCCGACGCAGGCGTAGGCGACGACCGCTCCGACGCCGGGGCCCACGGCCGTCAGGGACGTGCTGATCGTCTGCACGTCGCCCACCCCGATGGTGACGACCTCCCCGGCCCCGACCTGCCGGCGCAGCGCGGCGCCGAGCCGTGCCGCGTGGCCGACGACCACCTTGACCGTGCGGAAGTTGGCGTCCATCCGCACCCGCGTCATGGTGCGGTGCCGCATGATGCCCAGCCAGGCGTTGAACACCCCGGCGGCGACCAGTGCGCCCGTCCAGCCGGCCAGCGCGCCCAGGTCGCCGGTGGTCAGCCCGTGGTCGATCGCCCGGGCCATCAGGTACGGCGTGGCCGCCAGCAGCACCATCCAGACGCTGGCCAGCACCGCCCCCGCCAGACAGCGCGGCCACTGCCGCCGCACCAGCCACGCCAGGTACCGCCAGCCGCCCCTGCGGTCCGGCGTGCCCGGGTCCGCGTACGCGTCGATCACCGCGGTCCCCTCGGACGGCCCGCCCTCACGCCAGACTGTCCCGCCACGCCCGGTGCAGGTCCGCGAAGCGGCCCGTACCGGCGATCAGTTCCTCCGGCGTGCCGTCCTCCACGATCCGGCCGTGCTCCATCACCAGCACCCGGTCGGCGATCTCCACGGTGGAGAGCCGGTGCGCGATCACCACGGCGGTGCGGCCCTTCAGCACCGTCGCCATCGCGCGCTGCACCGCCCGCTCACCGGGGATGTCCAGCGAGCTGGTCGCCTCGTCCAGGATCAGCACCGCCGGGTCCGCCAGCAACGCCCGCGCGAAGGCCACCAACTGCCGCTGACCTGCGGAGATGCGGCCGCCCCGCTTGCGTACGTCGGTGTCGTAGCCGTCGGGCAGCGCGGCGACGAAGTCATGGGCGCCGATCGCCTTCGCCGCCCGCTCGATCTCCTCCCGCGTCGCCTCCGGACGGCCGATGGCGATGTTGTCGGCGACGGTCCCGGAGAACAGGAACGCCTCCTGCGTCACCATCACCACGCCCCGCCGCAGTTCCGGTACGGCCAGGTCGCGCAGGTCGGTGCCGTCCAGCAGGACGCGCCCGTCGGAGGGGTCGTAGAACCGGGCGAGCAGCTTGGCCAGGGTCGACTTGCCGGCGCCGGTCGAGCCGACGACGGCGACGGTCTGGCCGGCCGGGATCGTCAGGTCGAAGCGGGGCAGCACCTCCCCGCCGGTGCGGTAGGCGAAGCGCACGGAGTCGAAGACCACCTCGCGGCCCGGCTGCTCCGAGGCCGGCGGCGGCAGCTCCCTCGGCGCGGCCGGCTCCGGCACGGACGGCGTCTGCGCCAGCAGCCCGGCGATCTTCTCCAGCGAGGCCGCCGCCGACTGGTAGGAGTTCAGGAACATGCCGAGCCGGTCGATCGGGTCGTAGAGTCTGCGCAGGTAGAGGACCGCCGCAGCCAGCACCCCGAGCGCCAGCGTGCCGTCCGCGACCCGGTAGGCGCCCCAGAGCACGATCCCGGCCACGGCGGTGTTGGCGACCAGCCGTGAGCCGACGACGTAGCGGGCCATCTCCAGCAGCGCGTCGCCGTTGGACCGCTCGTGACGCCGGTTCAGCACGGCGAAGTCGGCGTCGTTGGCGGCCTCCCGGCGGAAGGCGCGCACGGGGCGGATGCCGTTCATCGTCTCCACGAACTTGACGATCACCGCCGCGATCGCCGTGGACCTCCGCTCGTACACCCGGCCCGCCCGCCGCCGGTACAGCCGCACCAGCGCGTACAGCGGCACGAACGACGCCACCGCGACACCGCCGAGCCCCAGGTCCAGCCAGAGCAGCAGCGCCGCGATGTAGACGAAGGACAGGACGACCGTGACCAGCTCCTGCAGGCCCTCGTCGAGCAGTTCGCGCAGCGACTCCACGTCCGTGGTGGACCGGGAGATCAGCCGGCCCGAGGTGTAGCGCTCGTGGAAGTCGACGCTCAGTGCCTGGGCGTGCCGGAAGATCCGTCCCCTGAGGTCCAGCAGCACGTCCTGGCTGACGCGGGCGGCGGCCGCGACGAACGCGTACTGGAGCGCACCCGCCCCCAGCGAACAGATCAGGTAGCCGGCGCCGACCGCGATCAGCGGGCCGTGGTCGTCGTCCCTGAGCGCCGGTACGGCGTGGTCGATGGCGTACGCCACCAGCAGCGGGCCCGCCTGCACGGCCGCCTGCTGGAGCAGCAGCAGGAAGGTGGTGAGGGCGACGCGGGCCTTCATCGGCGCCAGCAGCGAACGCAGCAGGGCACCGGTCGCGCCCGGCGGGCTGGGCAGGACGTCCCGGTCGAAGGCGTCGTCGGCCGCGCGGGCCGGGTCCTCGGCCACCGGCCCGCCCTCGGGCTGCTCCCTGTCCGGCTCGGTGGCGGTGGGCGCGGTCATCGGTCGTCCCCTTCCCCGGCTTCCCCGGGTTCCCGGTGCCCGTCGAGCCCGGACATCAGACGGGCGTACTCGGCGTCGGTGCGCAGCAGTTCGTGATGGGTGCCGACGGCGGCGATCCGGCCGCCCGAGAGCAGCGCGACGCGGTCGGCGAGCAGCACCGTGGAGGGGCGGTGGGCCACGATCAGCGCGGTGGTGTCCGCGAGCACCCGCCGCAGGGCGGCCTCCACCGCGGCCTCGGTGTGCACGTCCAGCGCGGACAGCGGGTCGTCCAGGACGAGGAACCGCGGCCTGCCGACGACCGCCCGGGCGAGCGCCAGGCGCTGGCGCTGGCCGCCGGACAGGCTCAGGCCCTGCTCGCCGACCTGGGTGCCGGTGCCCTGCGGCAGCGTGTGGGCGAAGCCGGCCTGCGCGACGGCCAGGGCCCGGTCCAGCTCCTCGGCACCCGCCGCGCCGCCGGCCCCCATCAGCACGTTCTCACCGACGGTGGCCGAGAAGAGGGTGGGCTCCTCGAAGGCGACGGCGACCAGCGCGCGCAACTCCTCGCGGGGCAGGGCGGTGATGTCCCGGCCGTCCAGCGTGATCCGTCCGGAGGTCACCTCGTACAGGCGGGGGACGAGCGCGGTGAGCGTGGTCTTGCCGCTGCCGGTGGCGCCGACCAGGGCCAGCGACTCCCCGGACCGGATGTGCAGATCGATCCGGTCGAGCAGCGGCGGCGAGCCGGGCGGCGCGTCGGGGTACCGGAACCGGACCCCCTCGAACCGCAGCCCGTCGCCCGGCGTGGTCGCGGACGCTCGCACCGCCGGGGCGGCACCGCGCCCGACCGGGGCGGCACCTCGCGCCGCCGGGGCCGCACCTCGCGCCGCCGGACGGCGCCCGGCGCCCCCCGACACGGACGCGGAGCCACGCGAACCCCCCGGTTCCTCCGCCTGCGCGTCCATCACCTCGAAGTACCGGTCCGTGGCCGTCGCCGCCTCCTGGCTCATCGCCAGCAGGAAGCCGATGGACTCCACCGGCCAGCGCAGCGCCAGCGCCGTCGACAGGAACGCCACCAGCGTCCCGGCCGACAGCGACCCGTCCGCCACCTGCACCACCCCCACCACCAGCGCCGCACCGATCGCCAGCTCCGGCAGCGTCACGATGACCGCCCAGATGGACGCCAGCAGCCGCGCCTTGCGCAGTTCCGTCCCGCGCAGCGTGTGCGACAGCTCGTGGAAGGCGCGGGCCTGGCTGCGGTGCCGGCCGAACCCCTTGATGATCCGGATGCCGAGCACGCTCTCCTCGACCACCGTGGTCAGGTCCCCGACCTGGTCCTGCGCGCGCCGCGCCACGGCGGAGTACTTCTTCTCGAAGATCCCGCAGGTGATCATCACGGGGATGGCGGGGCCGAGGATCACCAGCCCCAGCGTCCAGTCCTGGACCAGCATGATGCCCACGCCGACCAGGATCGTCACGCCGTTGACCAGCAGGAACGTCAGCGGGAAGGCGAGGAACATACGGAGCAGCATCAGGTCCGTCGTCCCGCGCGAGAGCAACTGGCCCGAGGCCCACCGGTCGTGGAAGGCCACCGGCAGCCGTTGCAGGTGCCGGTACAGATCCGCCCGCATGCCCGCCTCGACCGCCGACAGCGGCCGGGCCACCAGCCACCGCCGCAGCCCGAACAGCAGCGCCTCCGCCACCCCGAGGAGCAGCAGGTACAGCGCGCCGAGCCACACACCGGCCGGGTCCCGGTCGGCCACCGGCCCGTCCACCATCCACTTCAGGACGAGCGGGATCACCAGGCCCACGCAGGAGGCCAGGATCGCGATGACCGCCGCGCTCGCCAACCGGGCCCGCACCGGCCGCACGTACGGCCACAGCCGCAGCAGGGCACGCACGGTGGAACGCTTCTCGGCAGGGCGGTCCGGGGCGGGGGCGGGTGTCGTGGGCATCAGCAGCGAGCCTACGGTTCACCACTGACACTGCCCACCGAGTTTCCGCGCACCGGGGGTCGTACGGGAGCATCGACCGATCGGCTGATGCGCCTTCGAGCGCGACGACCGATGTGCCGGGCGCCCGCTCCCCGGGACGCTGGTGCCATGCCCGTCATCGAAGTCACCGACCTGCGCACCTACGGCGGTCACCCCGCCGTCGACGGTGTGTCGTTCGCCGTCGAGGAGGGGGAGACGCGGGCCGCCTCCGCGTCCCCGGCCTCGACGAACGCGCCCGCCGCGCCGCTCAGGCCGCCGGATACGGCAGCAGCGTGCCGTCCACCTTTTCCCAGGCGGACCTCAACTCGGCCAGCAGAGCAGGCCGTTCGGCGGCGCGGTCGGCCTGCTCGCGGACATCGGTGCCGAGGTCGTACAGGTGGTCCCGGCCGTCCGCGTCCCGGTAGTACTTCCAGTCGCCGCGGCGCAGGGCCCGGTTGCCCCGCACCCGCCAGAACAGATCGCGCTCGGGCACCTTCTCGCCGCGCAGGAGGTATCCGGCCAGACTGTGGCCGTCCAGCGGGTACGCCGGGTGAGGACGGGCGCCGCCCAGCTCCAGCAGGGTCGCTGTCCAGTCCGGTGAGTACACCGGTACGTGGCTGACCTGGCGGGCGTCCACGCCGGCCGGCCAGCGCAGGATGGTCGGCACCCGGATGCCGCCCTCCAGCAGCTCGGACTTCCCGCCGCTGAGCGGCCACTGGTAGGAGAAGCGCTCCCCGCCGTTGTCACTGGCGAAGACGACGAGCGTGTTCTCCTCCTGGCCCGAGCGGCGCAGCGCGGCGAGCACCCGGCCGACCGAGGCGTCCAGGTCCTCGACCATCTGCCGGTACTTCTCCACCGAGCCGCCGTCGTCGTGCCGCAACGCGCCCAGCACCGAGCCGGAGCGGATCTCCGCCGCGATCCGCGCGCCGGCCTCCGCGTCGTCCTCGGTCAGCCACGGCCAGTGCGGGGTGGTGAAGTTCAGGTTGAGCAGCCAGGGCCGGTCGTGGTCGCGGCCGACGTACTCGACGGCCCGCTCGGTCAGGACCGTCGTGTAGTAGCGCAGGTCCTGATAGGTGGCGTCGCCCTCGTACAGGTCGTAGTCGCCCAGCTGGCCCAGCTTGGAGAAGTACTCCAGCGCGCCGCCGAAGTTGCCGAAGAACTCGTTCCAGCCGGACTTGGTGGGGCTGAAGTCGGGGAGCCAGCCGCAGTGCCACTTGCCGATCAGGGCGGTCGCGTAGCCCGCCTTCTTCAGCAGGGAGGCGAGGGTCGGGTGGCTCGGGTCCAGCCCCTGGGAGCGATGGCCGAGGGGTTCGGACAGCCCGCCCTTCGTGCGGCCCGGGAAGCGGCCCGTGTACAGGCTGAAGCGGGTCGGTGAGCAGGTCGCCGAGCCCGAGTAGGCGTCGGTGAACCGCACTCCCTGCGCGGCGAGCCGGTCCAGGTGCGGCGTCCGGATGTGCGGGGCGCCGTACGACGACAGGTCGGCCCAGCCGAGGTCGTCGCCGAGGATGAACAGGATGTTGGGGCGTCTGTGCGGTCGGCCGGCGGCGGGACGGGACCGGAACGGACGCTCGGCGGGAGCGGCCGAGGCGGTGGCGGACGTGCCGGCGACGGCCGACACCGCCCCGCCGCCGACCAGGCCACCGAAGACACGACGGGATATTTCAGGCATGCGTCATCCCCGGAGTAGAGAGGCAAGAGGGAAAGCGGAAGGGAGGAGCGGAGAGGTGGAGAGGTGCGGGGCCCGGGCGGGACGCCGGATCAGGACCGGGTCAGCCGCGGATCAGGACCGGGTCGGCACCGCGTCAGGCCCGCATCGGACCTGGGTCAGACCTGGGTCAGACCTGGGTCAGCGACACACGGCGCTGGATTGCCGGCACAGGTCGACGTGGTGTCGCACCACCAGTGCGACACCCGTGCGACGCCGGACAGCGGGTGACCTCATGCCCCAGACGCTGCCAGCCGGGCGACACGACGGTCAAGAAGATCACCGCCGAGTTCACGGAGCCGCAACGAGACTCAGCCGACGACGCGCAGCAACAGCACCGTCCGCGCCGGCACCGTGATCTCCGTGCCCGCGGGGTGCGTCGCGGCCGGTGCCTCGGTCTGCTCCTCGCGGGCGGTGTCCACGACCACCTCGTAGCGCTCCGCCCACGGCGCGCCCGGCAGGACGAAGGAGACGGGGCGCTCCCCGGCGTGCAGGACGGCCAGGAAGCTGTCGTCGGTGATCGGCGCCCCGCGCTCGTCGCGGCCCGGGATGTCCCGCCCGGAGAGGTACATGCCGAGGGTGGCGGCGGGCGCGTACCAGTCCTGCTCCGTCATCTCGCCGCCCCGCGCGGTGAACCAGGCCAGGTCCCGCAGGCCGTCCGCGGAGTGCGCGCGGCCGGAGAAGAAGGCCCGGCGGCGCAGCACGGGATGCCGGTGGCGCAGCGCGATCAGCCGGGAGGTCAGCTCGAACAGGGGCCGCCACTCCGGGTCGTCCCGCAGGCTCCAGTCCAGCCAGCTGATCTCGTTGTCCTGGCAGTAGGCGTTGTTGCTGCCGCCCTGCGTGCGGCCGAACTCGTCACCGGCGACCAGCATCGGCACCCCGGTCGACAGCAGCAGCGTGGTCAACAGGTTGCGCAGCTGGCGACGCCGCAGCGCCCGGATCCGAGCGTCGTCGGTCTCGCCCTCGGTGCCGCAGTTCCAGGACCGGTTGTCGTCCGTGCCGTCCCGGTTGCCCTCGCCGTTGGCCTCGTTGTGCTTGCGCTCGTACGACACCAGGTCGCGCAGGGTGAAGCCGTCGTGCGCGGTGACGAAGTTGACCGAGGCGTACGGGCGCCGTCCGCCCCAGGCGTACAGGTCGCTGGAGCCCGACAGGCGGTAGCCCATCTCCCTGACGTCGGGCAGCGCGTGCCGCCAGAAGTCCCGCACCGCGTTGCGGTAGCGGTCGTTCCACTCCGTCCACAGGGGAGGGAAGGCACCGACCTGGTAGCCGCCCGAGCCCACGTCCCACGGCTCGGCGATCAGCTTCACCCGCCGCAGCACCGGGTCCTGGGCGATCACCGCGAGGAAGGGGGAGAGCATGTCGACGTCGTGCATCGAGCGGGCCAGCGCCGCCGCCAGGTCGAACCGGAAGCCGTCCACCCCCATCTCCGTCACCCAGTACCGCAGCGAGTCGGTGATCAGGCGCAGCACGTGCGGCTGGACGACGTGCAGGGTGTTCCCGCAGCCGGTGTAGTCGGCGTAGCGGCGGGCGTCGGGCTGGAGGCGGTAGTAGCCGCGGTTGTCGATGCCCTTGAGGGACAGCGTCGGGCCCAGCTCGCCCGCCTCCGCCGTGTGGTTGTAGACCACGTCGAGGATCACCTCGATGCCCGCCGCGTGCAGCGCGCGCACCATCCGCTTGAACTCGCCGACCTGCTCACCGGTGGTGCCGGAGGCGGCGTAGGCGGCGTGCGGGGCGAAGTACCCGACGGAGTTGTAGCCCCAGTAGTTGCGCAGACCGCGCTCCAGCAGGTGGCTCTCGTGCGCGAACTGGTGCACCGGCAGCAGCTCCACCGCCGTGACGCCCAGCCGCGTCAGGTGCTCGACCGCCGCCGGGTGCGCGAGGCCGGCGTACGTGCCGCGCAGCTCGGGCGGGATGTCCGGGTGGAGCCGGGTGAAGCCGCGCACGTGCAGCTCGTAGATGACCGAGTCCGCCCACGGCGTCTTGGGCCGGCGGTCGTCCGACCAGTCGTCGTCGTCATGGACCACGACCCCCTTCGGGACGTACGGCGCCGAGTCCCGGTCGTCGCGGACGGTGTCCGCCACGTGCTGCTCCGGCCAGTCGCGGACGTGCCCGTACACCTCGGGCGGCAGCGCGAAGTCGCCGTCGACCGCGCGTGCGTACGGGTCGAGCAGCAGCTTCGCCGGGTTCCAGCGGGCGCCGGTCCACGGGTCCCAGCGGCCGTGCACCCGGTAGCCGTAGCGCTGTCCGGGCCGCACCCCCGGCACGAAACCGTGCCAGATCTCGTGCGTCAGCTCGGTCAGCCGCACCCGGCTCTCCCTGGCGCCGCGACCGCGCCCGTCGAAGAGGCACAGCTCGACCGCCTCCGCCCCGCCCGCCCACAGCGCGAAGTTCGTCCCCGCCACACCGTCCGGGCCGGTCCGGAAACGGGCGCCCAGCGGCACCGGTGTTCCCGGCCAGGCCGGCACGGCGGGCGGCGGCGCGGCACGCCGTGCGCCGTTCACCACGACGGCGGGGCGCGCGGGTCCGTCCTCGGCGGCCTGTTTCCCGGCCACCGCCTCCTGCTCGGCTGCGCTGGACACCTGTCAGCCTCCTGCGGCTCGTGGAACGACGTGCCTCGGACGGGCGGAAGGGACGACGGAAAAGGGCGTGCGGTGTCCCGACCGCCGCACCCCGTCGCGTCGTCCTCCCCACAGTTCTGCCCACCGCATGGCTCGCACTCACGTTTCCCCAGGGCGTACCGGTCGTTACGGGTGAATGTGAGGCACGTACACGGGCGCGCACGGCGCGCGGCGACCGCTCTGGCCGCCGTACTGACATGGGCAGGACTGCTGGCCGGGGCCGCCGGATGCACCTCGGACGGCGGTGGCATCGGCTCGGACATCGGCGAGATCCTCGGCAAACCCCCGTCGGCCGAGGACGTCATCCGCGTCACCCCCCAGGACGGGAGCAAGGCGGTCCGGCCCGAGAAGAAGCTGTCGGTGCGGGTGCCCGACGGCCGGCTGGAGTCGGTGCGGGTCGTCAAGTCGCAGGACGCGCGGCAGACCGAGGTCCCCGGCCGGATCTCCGAGGACGGGCTGCGCTGGGAACCGGACGACGCGCGGCTGGCCCTGGCCGCCAAGTACACCGTCGACGCGGTCGCCCTGGACGGCCACGGCCGGCGCTCCGCCCGGCACACCACCTTCACCACCTACGTCCCCGACGAGCGCTTCATCGCCTACGTCGCCCCCGAGAACCGTTCCGTCGTCGGCACCGGCATGATCGTCTCGCTGCAGTTCAGCGACGAGATCACCGACCGCGCCGCCGTCGAACGCGCCGTCGAGGTGACCGCGAAGCCGTCCGTCGAGGTGCGCCCCCACTGGTTCGGCAAGGACCGCCTGGACCTGCGCCCGGAGAAGTACTGGAAGCCGGGCACCGAGGTCACCGTCGCCCTGGACCTGCGGGACGTCGAGGGCGCCCCCGGGATCTACGGGCTCCAGCACAAGACGTTCTCCTTCACCGTCGGCCGCAGCCAGGTCTCCCTCGTCGACGCGGCGAAGCGGACCATGGAGGTGCGCCGGGACGGCACCCTGCTGACCACCGTGCCGATCACCGCGGGCGCCCCGACGACCCCGACGTACAACGGCAAGATGGTCATCACCGAGATGCTCGACGTGACCCGCATGAACAGCCGCACCGTCGGCTTCGGCGGCGAGTACGACATCCCCGACGTCCCGCACGCCATCCGCCTGACCAGCTCCGGGACCTTCCTGCATGGCAACTACTGGGCGCCCGCCGACACCTTCGGCCGGGCCAACGTCAGCCACGGCTGCGTCGGCCTGCGCGACGTCAAGGGCGGCGGCTCCGACACCCCGGCGGGCTGGTTCTTCGACCGCAGCCTCATCGGTGACGTCGTCGAGGTCGTCAACAGCAAGGACAAGACGGTCGCGCCCGACAACGGGCTCGGCGGCTGGAACATGAGCTGGAAGAAGTGGAAGGCGGGCAGCGCCGTGAAGTGACCCCGGCGTGACGCCCGCGTGACCCCGACGTGCCGCCGGCGACACCGGGCCGTCAACTCGGTACGGAACAGTGACATTTCCCCTGTCCCCCAGGCCCGTGGCCTGCGGTTACGATGCGCCGGTGCGCGTCGGCGCACTGGGGCGCGGGCCGGACCAGGCCCGGCGAGGGGAGACAAGTTGAACGTGCGTCCGATATCGGGGGCGTCGCGGGCGGGTGTCCGGGGACGGGGCGGCAGGGGACGCGGCAGGGCACTGCCGGCGCTGGCACTGGGCGTGCTGCTGACACTCACCGCGTGCGGCGGCGGAGGGGCCGGCCCGGGAGCCGGGAACGGGGACGACGGGAAGAACGCCAAGGACTCCACGGCCGCGCAGAGCAAGCAGTCCGAGGCCGTCGTCAGCATCACCCCGAAGGACGGGGCCAAGGGCGTCGACACCAGCGGCACCCTCAAGGTCGGCGCCGCCCGGGGCAAGCTCACCGAGGTCGTCGTCAAGGACGCCGAGGGCGCGAAGGTCGACGGGAAGATATCCGGGGACGGCGCCACCTGGACGCCGTCCACCCACCTAGCCGCCGCCACCACGTACACCGTGCACGCGGTCGCGGAGGACTCCGAGGGCCGCACGGCCGCCGAGGACTCCCGCTTCACCACCCTGACGCCCCAGAACACCTTCATCGGCCACTTCACCCCCGAGGACGGCTCGAAGGTCGGCGTCGGCATGCCGTTCTCGATCCGCTTCACCCGGGGCATCACCAACCCCGAGGACGTCGAGAAGGCCATCCGCATCAAGACCGAGCCGGCCGTCGAGGTCGCCGGGCACTGGTTCGGCAACGACCGACTCGACTTCCGCCCGGAGAAGTACTGGAAGCCCGGCACCAAGGTCACCGTCGACCTCGACCTCGACGGCGTCGAGGGCCGCGAGGGCGTCTACGGCGAACAGTCCAAGACCGTCTCCTTCACCATCGGCCGCAGCCAGGTCTCCGTCGTCGACGCCAAGAAGCTCACCATGGAGGTCGTGCGGGACGGCAAGAAGATCAAGACCATCCCGGTCACCACCGGCGCGCCCGGCTACGAGACCTGGAACGGCCAGATGGTCATCACCGAGCGGCTGCCCGTGACCCGCATGAACGGCGAGACCGTCGGCTACGGCGGCGAGTACGACATCAAGGACGTCCCGCACGCCATGCGCCTGTCCACCTCCGGCACCTTCATCCACGGCAACTACTGGGGCGGCGACGCCTTCGGCAACCGCAACGCCAGCCACGGCTGCATCGGCCTGCGCGACGTGCGCGGCGGCTGGGACGAGAAGGCCCCGGGCGCCTGGTTCTTCGAGAACTCGATGATCGGCGACGTGGTCGTGGTGAAGAACTCGAACGACGCGACCATCGCCCCGGACAACGGCCTCAACGGCTGGAACATGTCCTGGGAGAAGTGGAAGGCGTAGCCTCCCCCGCCCGTACGGCCCCGGTGCCCGTCCTCGATGTGAGGTACGGCACCGGGGCCGCCGTCGTTAGTCGCCGTTAACCTGCTGGCATGACCGTTGAACTGGAAGTCGCGGACGGCGTCGGCACGCTGCGCCTCAACCGCCCGCCCATGAACGCCCTCGACATCGCCACCCAGGACCGGCTCAAGGAACTCGCCGAGGAGGTCACCCGCCGCGACGACGTGCGCGCCGTCGTCGTCCACGGCGGCGAGAAGGTGTTCGCGGCGGGCGCGGACATCAAGGAGATGCAGGTGATGGACCACGCGGCGATGATCGCCCGCGCCCGCGCCCTCCAGGACTCCTTCACCGCGGTGGCCCGCATCCCCAAGCCCGTGGTCGCGGCGGTCACCGGCTACGCCCTCGGCGGCGGCTGCGAACTCGCGCTCTGCGCCGACTTCCGCATCGCCGGCGAGAACGCCAAGCTGGGCCAGCCCGAGATCCTGCTCGGCCTGATCCCCGGCGCCGGCGGCACCCAGCGACTGTCCCGGCTGATCGGCCCCTCCAAGGCCAAGGACCTCATCTTCACCGGCCGCCAGGTCAGGGCCGACGAGGCGCTGGCGCTCGGCCTGGTGGACCGCGTCGTACCGGCCGCCGAGGTCTACGAGCAGGCGCACGCCTGGGCCGCGCGGCTCGCCAAGGGCCCCGCCATCGCGCTGCGCGCGGCGAAGGAGGCGATCGACACCGGCCTGGAGACGGACATCGAGACCGGTCTCGCCGTCGAGCGGAACTGGTTCGCGGGCCTGTTCGCGACCGAGGACCGCGAACGCGGGATGCGCAGCTTCGTGGAAGAGGGCCCCGGCAAGGCCAAGTTCCTCTGAGCGGGCCGCGATGAATCGCGCGAAGTCCGGCTGAAGCACTTGCAGTTGACGCGGTGTCTGATCCGGGTCCCTCGATGGGGCGGTTTATGGCAGCCTTAACGCACCATTAAGCACGTCCTGTCGAGGGAGTCAGCCGCTTGTCTCCGGCCGAGCCGTCCGCGCAGGTCAGTAGGGGTTTCTCCGGTCCCGAACTGCCCGTGGCATATGCCGAGCGACCGTCGCCGGGCAAGGGTCTCGCGGGGGTGTATTCCCCGGGAACGGCCCCGGAGGCCCCCGGGGGCGGCCATGATGGGGGCATGGCGGGGCTGGAGGGTACGGAACAGCCGCGGGGAGCCGGACGTGCGACCGCGGCGCGCTGGTCGCCGGCGGTCGAGGACGAACACGCGCTCAAGGCGCTGGAACTGTTCGGCAATCCCACGGAGCACGAGGTTCCGTTACCCTCCCGCCCCGAATCCGCCGCCACCGCCCGCCGACTGGCCCAGGTCGTCGCCTTGCGCCAGTGGCAACTCGGTCCCCGGGTCACGGAGGACACCGTCCTGCTCGTCTCCGAGCTGGTGGGCAACGCCGTGCGCCACACCGGCGCCCGCGTCTTCGGCCTCCACATGCGCCGCCGCCCCGGCTGGATCCGCGTCGAGGTCCGCGACCCCTCGCGGGGGCTGCCGTGCCTGATGCCGGTACAGGACACGGACATCAGCGGGCGGGGCCTCTTCCTCGTCGACAAGCTGTCCGACCGCTGGGGCGTCGATCTGCTGCCGCGCGGCAAGACGACCTGGTTCGAGCTGCGGGTGGTCGACCGGTGAGACGCCGGTGCGGCACCGGAGGTCCCGGAGGCCCCGGCGAGGTACCGGTGAGACGCCACTGAGGGCCCATCTTCCCCCGGGCGCAAAGCGGTTCGGCGGACACGCCACCTACGGGTGAAGATCCGGAGCCTGCCGCTCCGCACCGGGGATCGTAAGCACCATGTTCACCACTCGCCTGCGCCGCCGGGGTGCCGCCGCCGTCCTGTCCCTCTCCGCCGTCCTCGCCACCACGGCCGCCACGGCCCCCGGCACGACGGCCACGCCGAAGGCCCCCGCCGCCAAGG
>MUMD01000347.1 GCA_002155895.1 Streptomyces rochei | reverse complement strand
GATGAGGACGGTGCCGCCGCGGGTGATGCCGTGGGACCTGGCCCAGTCGGTGCCCTCGGCGTCCGCGGGGGTCAGGTCGGCGTCGGGGCCGGCGCCCAGGCGGTAGGACTTCAGGGGGACGCGGAGGTCGGTCGCCAGGCGGGTCGCCGCCTCGTGCCAGCCGGTGGGCTGGGAGGCGTCGCTGAGCAGGACGAGGGAGTCCTCGTAGAGGTCGAGGGTGGAGACGCGGGCGGCGTCTCCGCCGTCGGGGCGGTGGAGCCAGAGGTGGGGGGCACGGCTGCCGGGGGCGCCGGTGAGGTCCAGGTTCTCGGGGACTACGGGGGTCGCCGGGTCGGCGCCGACCACGGCACCCTGGGGGTAGCGGTAGCCGAGGGCGACGTTGAGGATGCCGCGCTGCGGGCCGCCGCCGGGGCCGCCGGGGCCGGGCTTGCCTTCGGGGGCACCGCCGCCGCCCATCATCGGGGGCGGGGCGAAGCCCGGGTGGCTGTGTTCCACCGAGCGGGCCGCGGCGCGGGCGCTGGTGGCCTCGGCGACCGGGCGGCGTTCCGCGTCGTAGGTGTCCAGCAGGCCCTCGCCCGCCCAGCCCTCCAGGACCGCGGCCAGTTTCCAGGCGAGGTTGTGGGCGTCCTGGATGCCGGTGTTGGAGCCGAAGGCGCCGGTGGGGGACATCTCGTGGGCCGAGTCGCCGGCGAGGAGGACGCGGCCGGAGCGGTAGCTGCGGGCGACGCGCTGGGCGGCGTGCCAGGGGGCCTTGCCGGTGATCTCGATGTCGAGGTCGGGGTCGCCGACGGCGCGGCGGATGTGGGCGGCGACGCGGTCGTCGGTGAAGTCCTCGACGGTTTCGCCCTGTTCGGGGTGCCAGGGGGCGTGGAAGACCCAGTTCTCGCGGTTGTCGACCGGGAGGAGGGCGCCGTCCGCGTCCTCGCTGGTGAGGTAGCAGACGATGAAGCGGCGGTCGCCGACGACGTCGGCGAGGCGGCGGGAGCGGAAGGTGACGCTGATGTTGTGGAAGAGGTCACCGGGGCCGCTCTGGCCGATGCCGAGCTGCTCGCGGACCGGGCTGCGGGGGCCGTCGGCGGCGACCAGGTAGTCCGCGCGGATGGTGGTGTGCTCGCCGGTCTCGCGGCTCTTGACGATCGCCGTCACACCGTCGGCGTCGGGCTCGAAGGAGAGCAGTTCCGTGCCGAAGCGGAGGTCGCCGCCGAGGTCCGTGGCGTGCGTGAGGAGTTCGGGTTCCAGGTCGTTCTGGCTGCACAGGCACCAGGAGCTGGGGCTGAAGCGGGCCAGGCCGCCTCCGGCGTCGATCTGCTTGAACAGCCACTCCCCCGCGTCGCCGACGAGCGTGGGTGTCTGCAGGATGCCGTGGTTGTCGGCGAGGGTGGCGGCGGCCCGGCGGATGTCCGGCTCGGTGCCGGCCACCCGGAAGAGCTCCATGGTGCGGACGTTGTTGCCGCGCCCCCGGGGGTGGATGGAGGTGCCCGCGTGCCGTTCCACCAGGGTGTGCCGGACGCCCAGCCGCCCCAGGAACACCGACATGGACAGACCCACCAGGGAACCGCCGACGATGAGGATCGGGACGCGGTGTGTACCGGCACCAGGACCGATGCCGGGTCCGGTTTCGGTTCCGGTCGTGGCCCCGGGGGTGGTTCCGGCCGTGGTGCCGGAGGTGGTGCCGGCCGTGGTTCCGGGGGTGGCTCCGGCGGGGCGGTCGGTTCTTTCGTGCATCGTTGTTCGTCCTCCGTTGTGACAGACGCGTGGCTCGCCCCGTGACGGGTGCGCCCGGGTGTGCGCCGGGGCCCTCATGCATGCCCCGTCCGGCCCGGTGAGGCCCGCGGCGGGCCAGGCTTCACCCGCTTAACCCTCCTGGTTCGCGGTCCTCGCGGGCACGGCTCACGATCGTGCTTACTGCGACCGCCGCGCCCCGCCGACCACGGCACGGGCCGCGACGATCGCCGGACCAGTCCACGAGGAGTTCCCCGGAGAAGAGGTGGGCCGGATGACGGTCTCTCCCGTCGTAGCGACGGATGCCGTGTCGGCGGATGCCCTGTCCACTCAGGCCGCGCAGGCCGGGAAGGCCGTGGCGACACCGGCCGCCGCGGAAGCGGGCGGCGTGTCGATATCCGCGTTCGACGGAGCCCGTGTGCGCGTCGTGCTGATGCTGGACGTCCACGACGGCATGCAGCAGGAGTTCCTGAACGCCTACGAGCGCATCCGCGACCGGGTCGCCGCCGTTCCGGGACATGTCAGCGACCAGCTGTGCCAGTCCCTGGAGAATCCCACCCAGTGGCTGCTGACCAGCGAGTGGGAGAGCGCGGCGCCCTTCCTGGCCTGGGTCAACAGCGACGAGCACCTGGACACCGTCGAGCCGTTGCAGGACTGCGTCCGTGACACCCGCTCCCTGCGCTACAGCGTGCTGCGGGAGACCCTCGGCGAACCGGCTCCGGCGGCCCAGGCCGGTGCGGAGCTGCGGTCCGCTCCCAGGATCGGGAGCAATGTCGTGCGGCACGCCCTGACCTTCACGGTGCGGCCCGGCAGTGAGACCGAGGTGGCCAGGCTGCTGTCCGAGTACGTGTCGCCCGACGCCCACGTGGACGAGTCCACGCGGCTGCTGCGCACCTCGCTCTTCATGCACGGCAACCGGATCGTGCGCGCCGTGGAGGTGCGGGGCGACCTGCAGGCGGCGCTGCGCCACGTCGCCCGGCAGCCCGGGGTGCGGGCGGTCGAGGACGCCCTCGACCCGCACCTGGAGCAGGAGCGGGACCTCAGGGACCCGCAGTCCGCCCGGCGCTTCTTCACCCGGGCCGCCATGCCGGCCGTCCACCACGTGGCCGCGCGAGGCGGGAACGAGGCCCGTACGCAGCGGGTGGCGCTGCTCTACCCGGCGCGGGCCGGCGCCGGTCCGGAACTGGCCCGGCTGCTCGCCCGGCAGGACGCGGCGGCCGCCGAGGCCCCGGACAGTCCGGTCCTCGCCGCCACCGTCTTCCACCGCGACGACCTCGTCGTACGGCTCGTCGACGTGGACGGCGACCCCGAGGAGGCGCCCGCGTTCGTGCTGGGCCTGCACCGGTCGCCCGACGCGGCCGGGGCCTTCGGCGGGTCCGGGGTGGCGGTGGCCGAGCGGCTGCTCGACACCTCCGCCGCCGGCGTCGACGGCCCCCTGACGGAGGCGCGGAACCTGTCCCTGCTGCTCGCCGCGACCCGTATGACGCCGCTGACGGACCGGCGCTCTCCCGCCACCTGAACCAGAACCGGGCGGAACCGGCGGGACGGGCACGGCCGACGGCCCCACCCACCCGGCGGAACCGGCGCGACCGACGGAACCGGCGCGACCGAAGGAGCCTCCCGCCCCGACCATCCGCACCGGCCGCCGGCACCGGCTCACCACCGGCCACCGGCCACCGGCACCGCCGGCACCGGCCCACCACCGACCGCCGGCACCACCTCACCGACCCCGCGCCGGACCGTCGCGGTACCGGGCCCGACGGAGTGCCCGCCACCGCCCACGCGTCCGCGCGGTCTCCCGACCTCCCCACCGCCTCCCCTCACCCGGAGTGAACGACATGACAGACCAGCAGGTACGCATCGTCTCCCTCGGCGACATCGCGCCGAACCGGCGCCGAGGCGGAGACCTCCGCGCTCTCCTCACGCCCACCACCGCCGGGTCGACCAGCGGCTTCATGGGCGTGGCCATCGTGCAGCCGGGCGAGCGCATCGCCGAGCACTACCACCCGTACTCCGAGGAGTTCGTGTACGTCACGGACGGCGCGCTGGAGGTGGACCTGGACGGTGTGCCGCACGCCCTCTCCACCGGACAGGGTCTGCTGATCCCGCAGGACATGCGCCACCGCTTCCGCAACACGGGGGACACCGAGGCCCGGCTCGTCTTCCACCTGGGTCCGCTGGCCCCGCGGCCGGAGATCGGGCACGTCGACACCGAGGACGCGGCGGGCAACCCGCTGCCGCTCCCGGACCACGCCGGATGCGCCGGGCACGAGCGTCCCGCCGCCGCGGCCGAGGCGGTGTCATGACCCGGCGTCGGGTCGCCGTCACGGGCATAGGCGTCGTCGCCCCGGGCGGGATCGGTGTGCCCCAGTTCTGGGGGCTGCTGTCCGACGGCCGTACGGCGACGCGCCGCATCTCCCTCTTCGATCCCGCCGGGCTACGTTCGCAGATCGCCGCCGAGTGCGACTTCGAGCCGCTGGAGCACGGGCTGGACCTCGCCACGGTCCAGCGCAGCGACCGCTACGTGCAGTTCGCCCTGGTCGCCGCCGCCGAGGCGGTGCGGGACGCGCACCTCGACATGGCGCGGGAGGACCCGTGGCGGGCCGGTGCCACGCTGGGCACGGCGGTCGGCGGCACGACCCGGCTGGAGCACGACTACGTGCTGGTGAGCGAGCGCGGTTCGCGCTGGGACGTCGACGAGCGGCGGGCCGAGCCGCACCTGGAGCGGGCCTTCACCCCGGCGACGCTGTCGTCGGCCGTCGCCGAGGAGTTCGGCGTGCGGGGGCCGGTGCAGACGGTGTCCACCGGGTGCACCTCCGGTCTGGACGCGGTGGGGTACGCCTACCACGCCGTGGCCGAGGGCCGTGTCGACGTGTGCCTGGCGGGCGCGGCGGACTCGCCGATATCGCCGATCACGATGGCCTGCTTCGACGCCATCAAGGCGACCTCGCCCAGCAACGACGACCCCGCGCACGCCTCCCGGCCCTTCGACGCCGACCGCAACGGCTTCGTGATGGGCGAGGGCGCCGCGGTGCTGGTCCTGGAGGACCTGGAGCACGCCCGGGCCCGCGGTGCGCACGTGTACTGCGAGATCTCCGGCTACGCGACCTTCGGCAACGCCTACCACATGACCGGGCTCACCAAGGAGGGCCTGGAGATGGCGCGGGCCATCGACACGGCGCTGGACATGGCCGGGCTGGACGGCTCCGCCATCGACTACGTCAACGCGCACGGCTCCGGCACCCAGCAGAACGACCGGCACGAGACCGCGGCCGTCAAGCGTTCGCTGGGCGAGCACGCCTACGCGACGCCGATGAGCTCCATCAAGTCGATGGTGGGCCACTCGCTCGGCGCGATCGGCTCCATAGAGCTGGCCGCGTGCGTCCTGGCGATGCACCACCAGGTGGTGCCGCCCACGGCCAACTACACGACCCCCGACCCGGAGTGCGACCTCGACTACGTGCCGCGCGAGGCGCGGGAGCGGACGCTGCGGCACGTGCTGTCCGTGGGCAGCGGCTTCGGCGGCTTCCAGTCCGCGGTCGTGCTGAGCGGTACCGAAGGAGGGCTGCGATGAGCGGACCACAGCGGGCCCGGCGCCCGGCGCAGGACGCCGGCGAACGCCCGGCACAGGACGCGAGAAGGAGCCAGGCGCGGGACGGGGACAGGCGTGCCGTCGTCACCGGCCTCGGCGTGGTGTCCCCGCACGGTCTCGGTGCCGAGGCGCACTGGAAGGCGGTCGCGGACGGCGCGAGCAGTCTCGGGCCGGTCACCCGCGAGGGCTGCGAGCACCTGCCGCTGAAGGTGGCGGGCGAGGTGCGCGGCTTCGACGCGGCCGAGACGGTCGAGGGGCGCTACCTCGTCCAGACCGACCGGTTCACGCACTTCGCGCTGACGGCCACCGAGATGGCCCTGGAGGACGCCCGGTTCGGCCGGGCCGACGTCGAGTCGCCGTACTCGGTCGGGGTGGTCACCGCGGCCGGTTCGGGCGGTGGCGAGTTCGGGCAGCGGGAGCTGCAGAACCTGTGGGGTCAGGGGTCGCGGTACGTGGGCCCGTACCAGTCGATCGCCTGGTTCTACGCGGCCAGCACCGGCCAGATCTCCATCCGCAACGACTTCAAGGGCCCGTGCGGTGTGGTGGCCGCCGACGAGGCGGGCGGCCTGGACGCCCTGGCCCACGCGGCGCTGGCCGTGCGGGGCGGCACCGACACGGTGGTGTGCGGTGCCACGGAGGCTCCGCTCGCCCCGTACTCCATCGTCTGCCAGCTGGGCTACCCGGAGCTGAGCGGCGCCGGTGAACCCGACCGTGCCTACCGCCCGTTCACCGAGGCGGCCTGCGGTTTCGCGCCGGCCGAGGGCGGTGCCGTGCTGCTGGTCGAGGAGGAGCGGGCGGCCCTGGAGCGCGGGGCGGACGTACGGGCGACGATCGCCGGGCACGCGGCGACCTTCACCGGGCCCTCCCACTGGGCCGAGTCCCGGGAGGGGCTGGCGCGGGCGATCCGGGGCGCGCTGGCCGAGGCCGGGTGCCGGCCCGAGGAGGTGGACGTGGTGTTCGCCGACGCGCTCGGTGTGCCGGAGGCCGACCGGGCCGAGGCGCTGGCCCTGGCCGACGCGTTCGGTCCGCACGCCCGGCGGGTGCCGGTCACCGCGCCCAAGACCGGTACCGGACGGGCGTACTGCGCGGCCCCGGTGCTGGACGTGGCGACGGCGGTGCTCGCCATGGAACACGGGCTGATCCCGCCCACCCCGCACGTGTTCGACGTCTGTCACGACCTGGACCTGGTCACCGGCCGGGCCCGGCCCGCCGAGCCGCGCACGGCGCTGATCCTCGGCCGCGGGCTCATGGGCTCCAACGCGGCGCTCGTCCTGCGCCTCGGCGGCACCGCGCCGCGCACCGCGTGAGGGCCGGCACCGGGCACGAGGACCGACCCACGCCAACCCGAGTGAGCGCCGGCCAAGGGCCGGGCGCCACCCCGAGTGAAGGAGGACCCGCATGACCGACCAACTGGACTACCAGGTGACCGTCGAGGAGCTGTCGGCGCTGATGAAGCGCACCGCCGGCGTGCACGTCGACCCGGTCACCCTCCGGCAGCAGGCCGACGACGGCTTCGACACCTTCGGCCTGGACTCCCTCGGCCTGCTGGGCATCGTGGCCGAGCTGGAGAAGCGGTACGGGCTGGGCCTGCCGGAGCAGGCCGAGCGCTGCAAGACGCCCGCGGATTTCCTCGCGCTGGTCAACGGCGCCCTGAAGACGGGAGTGTGAGATGGCAGGTCACACCGACAACGAGATCTCCATCGCCGCGCCGATGGAGCTGGTCTGGGACATGACCAACGACATCGACAACTGGCCGCGGTTGTTCAGTGAGTACGCCTCCGTGGACGTGCTGGAGCGCGACGGCGACCGGGTCACCTTCCGGCTCACCATGCACCCGGACAAGGACGGCAAGGTGTGGAGCTGGGTGTCCGAGCGGGTCGCCGACCCGACGACCCGCACGGTGCGCGCCCACCGGGTCGAGACCGGGCCCTTCCAGTACATGAACATCGTCTGGGAGTACGCGGAGACCGCGGACGGCACCCGGATGCGCTGGATCCAGGACTTCGCGATGAAGCCGGACGCCCCGGTGGACGACGCCTGGATGACGGACAACATCAACCGCAACTCGCGGACGCAGATGGCGCTGATCCGGGACCGGATCGAGCAGGCCGCGGGCGAGCGGCGCACCGCCGCGGCACTCGCCGACTGAATCCGCCGGGCCGGGTCGACCGGCCCGGCGCCCCGTGACCCCGAGGAAGGGCACCTCCCCATGCACCACACCCTGATCGTCGCCCGGATGGTCCCCGGCGCGGCACCGGACATCGCGAAGGTGTTCGCCGAGTCCGACAGCGGCGAGCTGCCCCACCTGGTGGGCGTCAACCGGCGCAGTCTCTTCGAGTTCGGTGACGGCGTGTACATGCACCTCATCGAGAGCGACGAGGACCCGGCCCCGGCGATCGGCCGGCTGACCGGGCACCCGGAGTTCCGCAAGGTCAGCGAGCGGCTGGAGCCGTACGTCTCGGCGTACGACCCGGCGACCTGGCGCGGTCCGAAGGACGCGATGGCGCGCTGCTTCTACCGCTGGGAGCGCACCGCCGTCGGCTGACGGACCGACGTCGACGCATCGCGCCGGGGCCGCCCGCTCGTGCCGGGCGGCCCCGGCGCGCGCGTGCGTGTCCGGAGGACCGTCCACCGCTGCCCCCTTTCCTGTCCGCCGCTCGCGGACCGTCCAGGAGAGTGAAGGGTTGTACGCGCAGAACCGAACAGGTGTGTGAGAAGCCCCACGCGAGTGCCGGTGATGTTTCGGCATGTCCTTCCGCTTTGATCTTGGGGGCGACAAAAGCACAGAGGAGTCCGCTGTGCGCGCCCCCGCCGACCAGGAGAGAGGACACGCGTCGTGGGCCGACCCACCGCCCGCCGGACCCGCCGACGACCGACGCCGGGTGGTGAGCGGCGCGTGTCCCGCGCCCGCGCCCGACGCCGTCGCGGATCGGCCCGCCTCGTCCTGGCCGGTCTGGCCTCCGGTGCCGTCCTGCTCGCGGCGGGCGCCGCCGTCGCGCACTGGCGGCACACCCGTCCCCCGGTGACGGACGATCAGGCGGCCGACGTGGCCGACGCCCTGGACGCCGCCGGGCGCACGGACGCCCCCGACGCCCCGTCCGGGTCGCCGTCCGGGAGGACCGCGGGCCCTTCCGGGTCGCCGTCCGTGAAGGCGTCCCCCTCCGCGTCGCCCTCCCTCTCCCCCTCCACCGTCGCCGTTCCCGCGACCGGCCCCGGCACCTTCGTCACCGCCGAGGCCGACGGCTCCACCGTGGGCACCGGCAGCCGCGTACGCCGTTACAAGGTCCTGGTGGAGGAGGGCATCGACATCCGGCCGAGCGCCGCGGCGGCCGAGATATCCGACGTGCTCGCCGACCGTCGCGGTTGGACCAGGGACGGGATCAACTCCTTCCGGCTCGTGAGTTCCGGGTCGTACGACTTCGTGGTGAAGATCGCCACGCCGGGCACCGTCGACGAGATCTGCGGCGCCTACGGCCTGCTCACCCGGGGCGAGGTGAACTGCGCGGTCGGCACGGACGTCGTGGTGAACCTCAAGCGCTGGGTGCTGGGCTCTCCCCAGTTCGACGGGCCCATCGGCGACTACCGGGCGCTGATCATCAACCACGAGGTCGGTCACCGCCTCGGCCACGGCCACGAGACCTGCCCCGGGCCGGGCCTGCCCGCACCGGCGATGATGCAGCAGATCAAGGGACTCAAGGGCTGCGTCGCCAACGCCTGGCCCTACGACCGGGACGGCAACTACCTGAGCGGGCCCTCGGTTCCCTGAGCGGGCCCTCGGCCGGTTCGCGGGACAGCGCTCCCGTGAGGGGCGATGATCGGCCCATGACCACGACACCGCGTTTCGACCCCCGCGCCCTGCTGGCCGAGAGCCGGCTCGGCGTGCTCGCGACGATCAAGGCGGACGGCCGCCCGCAGCTCTCCCCCGTCCAGCCCGCCTACGACCCGGAGGCGGACGTCATCCGCGTCTCGACCCGCGACGGGCTGGCCAAGACGGCGAACCTGCGCCGGGACCCCCGCGCCACTCTGGAGGTGACCGCCCCCGACGGCAGGTCCTGGGCCACCGCCGAGGGCGTCGCCACCCTCACCGGACCGGGCACCGACCCGCACGGGCCGGAGGTGGAGGCGCTGGTGGAGTACTACCGCGCGGCCGCCGGCGAACACCCGGACTGGGACGAGTACCGGGCGACGATGGTGTCCGACCGCCGTGTGCTGCTCACGATCCGGGTCGAGCGGGTCTACGGGGCCGACATCGGCTGAACGGAAGTTCCCCGCCGCGGCGGTGAAGGATCCGCGCCTCTCCTCCGTACCTCCTGGCGTACCCGTCCGCCCCGTCCGCGTCCCCGGACGCGGAGGAGACGTCCACGTCGCCCTGGAGGCACCATGCGGCTGTCCCGCAGCAGGATCGGAGTCGTCGTCCTGTTCGCCACGATGACCCTGACCCTCACCGCGCTGGCCTTCCCGGCCGTGCTCGGTCTGGACAAGCCCGACGGGAACCAGAACCGGGTGATCGCCAGTACGAAGTTCGGGCCGCTCACCGAGGCCGACCGGGACTTCGTGGTGAAGGTGCGCGCGGCCGGGCTGTGGGAGTACCCGCTGGGCGAGATGGTGATGGAGCGCGGCACCACGAAGGAGATGAAGACGGCCGGCGAGCACCTGGTCGTCGGGCACGCCGGGCTGGACGCGATGTGCCGGGAGATCTCACCCGAGTTGGGCATCACGCTGCCCAACCGGGCCTCGCCGCAGCAGGAGGGCTTCGTGGCGACGGTGGACGCGAAGACCGGCGGGGAGTTCGACTCGTCGGCCGTGAACATCATGCGGGTGACGCACGGCCAGATCTTCCCGGCCATCGCCAAGATCCGGGCCACGACCAAGAACACGCTGGTGCGGCAGCTCGCCGACCTGGCCAACGACACGGTGCTGGACCACATCACGGTGCTGGAGAAGACCGGGCTGGTCGAGTATGACAAGGTCACCTTCCAACAGACCGGTCCGGCGAAGCTGCCCAGGGAGAAGGTCACCCCTCCCCCGCCGCAGCCCGGTGAGCGGGTGCTGGTGCTCAAGCCGCGGCCCGACCTGGACGTGAACACCGCCTCGCCGACGCCCGCGCCGTCACCGGCGACCGGGTGAGCCACGCCCGGGCGCGGGTGGGTGTCAGGTGTCGCGGGCCGTGGTGACGTCGGCGGCCCAGCCCAGTGGATGAGGTCCGGCCGGCGCCGGGAGCGGGGGCTCGCCGCCCGCCTCGCTGAAGGCGGTGAGCGCCTCGATCAGGGCCGCCCGCTGGTGCGGCGCGAGCCGTTCGACGATGGCGGCGACCTCGGCGCGCCGCCGGGCGCTGACGTGCTCGACGGTGCGCCGGCCCTCGTCGGTCAGGCGCAGCAGGGTCTCGCGCCGGCTGTCGGGATTGGTCTGCCGGTCGGCGAGACCGGCCGCGATCAGCCGGTCGACCATGCGCATGGCCGTCGACGGGGCGACCTGGAGGTGGTCGGCGAGCGCGACCAGCTTGGTGGCGCCCCTGGTGAAGAGCACCATCAGCATCCGGAACTGGGGCAGCGTCACCCGCTCCTCCACCTCGGCGAGCGACCGCGCGGAGACCGCCACCAGCAGTCGGGACGCGGCCAGCACCGCCCCGGTGACCGCGTCGACGTCGTCCGGGCCCCCGTCGGGCAGCTCACGCTCCGGCATGGGTCCTTTCTACCGTGCCGCCGCCACCCCTCTCCCACCTGACCGGCACAGCGGTCCACCGGCGGATCGCCCCCGCGCCACGTCTTCCGCCGGCCCGCGCGTCCGGCCCGCACGTCCTCCACCGGCCGAAGGGAACGGCGGCCACCGCCCGTACATCTTTCCCCTGTGGAAGGGTGGAGTCGGATTCCGGGACGCGGAGGACGGCGATGACACGACGCACACCCCCGGCGGCGCCGGGAACGGCCCGGCATGCCCACGCGTTCACGGATTTGGCGGTGGACGGTCAGCGGGCGCCGCTGCGTGGGGCGAAGAAGGAAGGAAGAGCGGGATCATGACCGCTTCCGGGCCGGACGGCGGCGCGACGCCGAACGAACCGCACGAGCCGGGCGGTGTGCCGCATGTGCCGGGCGGTGTGCCGCACGTGCCCGAGGACGTCTGGCGCAGGTTCCTGGAGGACGACGAGCGCGCCATCCGCGCCTCGGCCCTGCGGGAGCCCGCCGCACGGGAGCGGACGCCGGGGTGGCGACCGGCGCCGCCGCCCGCCGCGGTCGGCGAACTGTGGCGGCCGGAGGACCCCTGGCCCGGACCCGCCTGGCGCGAGCTGGACCGCCGGGCCCGCGTCCGGCGCGTCTGCCGGGTCCTCGGGACGGCCGCCGCCGTGGCCCTCGCGCTGACCGCCTGGTCGCAGCTGTCCACCGGCCCCGGGACCCCCGGCGGGGAGCCGGCCGACACGATCGGCCGGCGCCTGGAGGAGAGCCCCGTGCTGCCCTCGGCCGCCACTCCGGCGCCCACCGCTTCCGCGTCGACCGGCCCGGCGGTCTTCGAGCCCGACCCGTCGGCCGTGCCCCGGGCTTCCCTCACCTCCTGGACGACCGGCTGAGCACCCGTCCGGCGGGGTGAGGCGGCGTTCGGTCCCGACGCCGGGCGAGCCGACCGGCGAAAACGGGCCGTGGGCACGTCGACGTCCGGCACCCGCCGAGGCGTCAGGCGCCGCGCCTGCGGGACGACGCCGTCTTCTTGGCGGCGCCCTTGCCGGCCGTGCTGCCGGCGGTCGCCTTGGCCGCGGTCTTCCGGGCGGTGCTCCGGTCCGGTGTCTTCTGCGCCGTCTTCGCCGTCTTCGCCGTCTTCGCTGCGTGCGCTGTGGGCGCTGCGTGTGCTGTCTTCGCCGACTTCGCCGTCTCCTCGTCCGTCTCCGCCGTCGACTTCCGGGCGGCGGACGTCGACTTCCTCGCCTGCGTCTTGCCGGCCGCCGTCTTCCCGGCCGCCGTGGACGTCGACTTCTTGCCGCCGGTCTCCTTGGGCGTCCGCCGGGCCGGCCGTTCGCGCCGCTCCAGGGTCCTGACCTCGGCCGTCCCGGTGCCCTCCCCGCCCCGGGACTCCCGGGCCGCCCGCACGCTGCTCTCCAGCGCGGCCATCAGGTCGAGCACCTTGCCGGGCTCCGCGGGCCCGGGCGCCTCCGGGGGCGCCTCACCGGCCGCCTTGGCGGCGATGACCTCCTCCAGCGCCTCGCGGTACTCGTCGTGCAGGTCGTCCAGGTCGATCTCGCCGAGCGTGTCCATCAACGCGTCGGCCAGGTCCAGTTCCTGCTCGCGGACGGTGACCCCGGCGTCGGGGGCGACGCCCTCGGGGGTGCGCACCTCGTCCGGCCACAGCAGCCCGTGCATCACGATGGCGTCGCCGGAGACCCGGAGCATGCCCAGGCGCTCGCGGCCCCGCAGCGCGAACTTGGCGATGGCGACCCGGTCGCTGCGGCCCAGCGCCTCGCGCAGCAGCGTGTACGGCTTGGCCGCGGGCGCGCCGCTCGCCGCGAGGTAGTACGCGGTGCCCATCTGGAGCGGGTCGATGCGCTCCCGCGGCACGAACGCCACGATCTCGATCGTCCGCGCGGTCGGGATCGGCAGGTGGGACAGGTCCTCGTCGGTGATCGGGATCATCGAGCCGTCGGCGTCCTCGTACGCCTTGCCGATCTCGGCCTGGCTCACCTCGCGGTCCTCCAGCTCGCAGACCTTGCGGTAGCGGATGCGGCCGCCGTCCTCGGTGTGGATCTGGCGGAAGGAGACCGCGTGGCTCTCGGTCGCGTTCATCAGCTTGACCGGGATGCTGACCAGGCCGAAGGAGATGGCGCCGTTCCAGATGGATCGCACGTGCCGCACCCTTCCTGTCGGCCGACCGCCGGACGACCGTCGGGCGGTTTGTCAGTGTTTCGTGAGATTGTCATGGTATGGCGCCTATCACTGAGGTGGAGGGGCGGCGGGTCGCCCTCAGCAATCTGGACAAGGTGCTGTATCCGGAGACCGGCCTGACCAAGGGCGAGCTGCTGCACTACTACGCGACGACCGCCGGGGTGCTGCTGCCGCACCTGCGGGACCGTCCGGTCTCCTTCCTGCGCTACCCGGACGGTCCGGACGGTCAGGTGTTCTTCTCCAAGAACGTGCCACCGGGTACGCCCGACTGGGTCACCACGGCCGAGGTCCCCCGTTCGGAGGGACCGGCCCGGATGGTGCTGGTGCAGGACCTCGCGAGCCTGATGTGGGCGGCGAACCTGGTGACCGAGTTCCACACCCACCAGTGGACCGCGGCCGACCCCGACGAGGCCGACCGGCTGGTCTTCGACCTCGACCCCGGCCCGCCCGCGACCGTCGTGCACTGCTGCGAGGTGGCGCTGTGGCTGCGGGAGCGGCTGGCGGCGGACGGGATCGAGGCGTACGCCAAGACCTCCGGTGCGAAGGGGCTGCACCTGCTGGCGGGGGTGCGGGGGGCGTCGTCGGAACGGGTCTCGGAGTACGCGAAGGCGCTCGCGGTGGAGGCGGAGCGGGCGCTGCCGCGGCTGGTGGTGCACCGGATGACGCGGAGCCTGAGGCCCGGCAAGGTGTTCGTGGACTGGAGCCAGAACGCCGCCCGCAAGACCACCGCCACCCCGTACACGGTCCGGGCCCGCGCGGTGCCGGCCGTCTCCACGCCGGTGACGTGGGAGGAGGTGGCCGGGTGCCGGCGCGCGGAGCAGTTCGTCTTCCGCACGCAGGACGTGGGGCCGCGGGTCCAGGACCACGGCGATCTGCTGGCGCCGCTGTTCGAGCGGCGGCGGGCGTCCGCTCTGCCCTGACCCGCGCCGCCGCCCCCGCGCGCTCCCGCCCGGCCCGGCGCCTGCCGGGGCGGGCCGTCAGACGTGGGCCCAGGTACCGCGGTCCCGCGCCATGGCGTGCAGGGCCTCCACGTCCGCCGGTTTGAGCGTCCCGCCGAGCCGGGCCAGGCCGGGCAGCTCCCCGTCCGTGAGGACCCGGACCGAGCGCGGCGGCTGCTCGACGCTCACCTGCGCCGGTTCGACCAGGACCAGGACGGCGTGCACCTCGGCCGTCAGCGCGTGGGAGGCGCGGTCCGCGTCGGCGCGGACCCGGCGCAGCAGGGGCAGGGGCTCGCGGCGGCCCGGCGCGACGAGCGGGCCGTCGATGCGGACGCGTTGCCGGCGGGCGGGGAGCGTGTGCACGGCGAAGAGACCGCCGGGACCGATCAGCAGGTGGTGGAGGCGGTCGCCGCCGGGCAGCGGGACGGAGTGCAGGGTCCGCCAGCCGGCGCCGTCGAGGCGGTCCAGGGCCGTGCCCACCGTCTGCTCGGCGGCCAGCGCCCGGCGCCGCGGGTCGGGGCGCAGCCGGTGCGCGGGGCCGGGCTCGCGCTCCAGCGCGACCAGAAGCGCCTCACCGGGCCGGTTGGGGGCGAGGTCGTCGTCGGGGTGGAGGGTGAGCCGGGCCAGCTCGGCGGGGGTGGGGACCGGCGGCGGGCCGACCGTGACCGGGCCGGTGAGGAAGGGGCCGAGCGCTTGGAGGACGTCGCCCTCGCGGTCCTCGCGCAGGAGGTTGACGCGG
>MUMD01000346.1:1437-1706 GCA_002155895.1 Streptomyces rochei | reverse complement strand
GTAGAGGGAGTCGGTGGGAGGCAGGGAGGCGGGGGGCTACACGTCCAGGTCCACCACGACCGGCGCGTGGTCCGAGGCGCCCTTGCCCTTGCGCTCCTCACGGTCGACGTAGGAGTCGGTGACGGCCTTGGCGAAGGTCTCGTTGCCGTAGACCAGGTCGATGCGCATGCCTCGGTTCTTGGGGAAGCAGAGCTGGCGGTAGTCCCAGTAGGTGTAGGGGTGGTCGTACTTCAGCGGGCGCGGGACCACGTCGGACAGGCCGGCGCCGC
>MUMD01000346.1:1174-1382 GCA_002155895.1 Streptomyces rochei | reverse complement strand
GGCCGCGCGCAGCGCCTCGAACCACTGGAGCTTGTAGGCGTAGTGCGGGTGATCGACCTCGCGCCCGTTGGGCACGTACACCGACCAGACGCGGACCGGACCACAGGTGGCGGAGATCGCGCGGGGCTCCTGGACGCCGTCGTAGCCCGGGTCGCCGGGCAGGCCCTTGACGACGTCGTCGAGGCCGACGCGGGAGAGCACCGCCACC
>MUMD01000346.1:0-1168 GCA_002155895.1 Streptomyces rochei | reverse complement strand
CCTCCTGGAGGCACAGCACGTCGGTGCCGCTGCTCTCCAGCCAGGCGAGGAGCCTCGGCAGGCGGGCGGTGATCGAGTTCACGTTCCAGGTGGCGATGCGCATGTCCCACAACCTACCGGGCGGGACTGACAACGCGGCCCCGCTCCCGGCCGGCCCCGGACTCCGGTGCGCGGGCACCGCGGTCTTCGCGCCCCGGGCCGCCTGGCCCCGGCCGCCCTCCGACCGCCCCGTGGCCACACGCCTCGGCCCTCACAGCCGCGCGGACTCCCCGGGGGTCAGCCGCAGGTGCTCCGCACCGCCCAGCTCGCCGATCTGCCGGTCGTAGACCGGGCGGGCGAGGTCGGTGAGGAGGGCGTCGTGGATGTCGTAGGCGCGCTGCGGCCTCACCTCGCGGACGTAGTCGATGACCTCGGAGATCTTGTTCCACGGCGCCATGACGGGCAGCATCAGCGTCTCGACCGGGTGGCCGGGGACGGTGAGGGCGTCGCCGGGGTGGAAGACCTTGCCGCCGTCGACGAGGAAGCCGACGTTGGTGACGCGCGGGATGTCGGGGTGGATCACCGCGTGCAGTTCGCCGTGGACCTGCACGTCGAAGCCGGCAGCCGTGAAGGTGTCGCCGTGGCCGACGGTGTGCACGCGTCCGGGGAAGGCGGCCGAGATCTTCTCGGCGACGGACCTCAGCGTCCAGATCTCCGCGGCCGGGTCGGCCTCCATGGCGGCGCGCAGGCGCAGCTCGTCGAAGTGGTCCGGGTGCTCGTGGGTGACGAGGATCGCGTCCGCGCCGAGGGCGGCGTCCTCCTCGCTGAACGCGCCCGGGTCCAGGACGAGCGTCCGCCCGTCCTTCTCGAGGCGGACACAGGCGTGCGACTTCTTGATGAGCTTCATACGTCCATCCTGCCGCCGCACACCGGCCCCCGGCTCACCGGGACTCGCTACGGCGGCACGCCCTCACTCCGGCGGCTGGCTCACTCCGGCGGCGTGGTCTCCTCCCTGATGACCTGCTGCGCCACCCGGAAGGCGCCGCTCGCGGCCGCCACACCGCAGTAGACGGCAGCCTGGAGGAGCACTTCCCTGATCTCGGCCGGGGTGAGCCCGTTGCGCAGGGCCGCCCTCAGGTGCGGCGGCAGCTCCTCGAGGTGGCCGCCGGCGACCAGGGCGGTGAGGGCG
>MUMD01000345.1 GCA_002155895.1 Streptomyces rochei | reverse complement strand
CGCCCCGGTCCTCGGCGCCCCGGACGCCGAGGACCGGGGCGAGGACGGCGAAGACGCCGACGACCGCCGCGGCACCGGCGGCCAGGGGGACGGCGGGAGAGACACCGGGGGCGGCGATGCGGTCCGCGACCAGCGCGCCCGCGACGGCCGCCGCGACCGCCACCGGGACCGGCCGGGCCAGGTCGCCCAGGACGCGCCGCACACGCACGGGGACGCTGCGCGGGCCCGTCCCGGCGACCAGCAGGGCGGCGGTGACGGTGATGCCGGCGGCGTTGGCGGCGGCGATCCCGGACACGCCCCAGGGGCCGACCGCCCAGGCGCCGGCACCGGCGGTGGCGGCGATGCCGACGGCCATCGCGCCGAGCGGGTACCAGTTGGCGCGGCCGGCGGAGAAGTAGCAGCGGGCCAGCGCGCCCACCACCGTCTGGCCGAGCAGCCCGAGGGCGTACACGCGCATGACGCCCGCCGTCGCCGCCGTGTCGGCCGCCGTGAACGCGCCGCGCTGGAAGAGCAGCTGGACCATCTGGGGCGCGCAGGCGACGACGGTGGCGGTGCCCAGCAGCACCAGACCGGCCGCCAGCGCCACGTCCCGCTCGACGCGTGCGCGGGCCCGCTCCGTGTCGCCGTCGGCCACCGCCCGCGCCACCACCGGGAAGGTGACCGTGCAGAGCATCAGCGACAGGGTCATCGGGATCTGGGCCACCTTCTGCGCGTAGTTCAGGTGCGAGATGGCGCCGGAGGGGAGCCCCGAGGCGAGGAAGCGTTCGATCAGGACCTGCGACTGCCGGCACAGCGCGAAGAGCAGGACGGTGCCGAGCAGGGCGAGGGCGAGGGGGCGCGCCGGGGTGTCCGCGGCGCGGGGCGTCGTACGGGGCGCGGGGGCCTCCTGCCCGGCCGTCCCCCGGTCCGGGGCGTTCGTTCCGGCCGTCGTCCCGGCCGAAGGGGTCGGGGCGTCGGTGGCGGTGGCCGTCGACGTCCGGGGCGACGCGCCGGCACCCTCGTCCCGCCGGAACCCGAACCGGAACCGGAACCCGACCGGGAACCGGAACCGGAGCCGTCGGCGGTCGGGACGGCCGTCCGGGTGGCGCAGCTGTCCGGTCAGCGAGGGCAGTTGCGCCGCCACCATCAGCAGGCCGCCCACCGCGACCCCGACAGCCGCCGCGCGCACCCCCCAGCGTCCGCCGAGCACGAACATCGCGGTAATGATGCCGGTGTTGTAGGCGCAGTAGATCGCCGCCGGTGCCAGGAACCGGCGGTGCGCGCGCAGCGCGGCGCTGCAGTACCCGGCCAGCCCGAAGCTCACCACGCAGGTGGCGGTGAGGCGGGTGCAGTCGACGGCCAGGGCGTGGTCGGGCAGGCCCGGCGCCAGGGCCCGCACCAGCACCGGAGCGGCGGCCACGACCAGCGCGCCGGCCGCGGCGAAGGCCAGGGTCAGCCGGGGCAGCGTGGCGGCGACCAGCGCGCGGACCGGATCGCCGGGTACGGTGCCCTGCGCGCGGCGGGCCAGCGCGAGGCTGAACATCGGGACCAGCGCGAAGGCCAGCCCGTCCTCGATGAGCAGCGTCGCCGCGAACTCCGGCACCGTCCAGGCCACCAGGAAGGCGTCCGTCTCGCGGCCGGCCCCGAACAGCCGGGCCAGCGCCTGGTCCCGGGCCAGCCCGAGCACCGACCCGGCCACCGACAGCACGGCCGTGAGCAGCGCGGCACGGGCGAGGAGACCCCGCGAGGACCGTTCCCCGGCGTCGGCCCCGGCGTCCGCGCCCGGGACGTCGGCACTCCGGGCCGCCGGCACCGCCGCCTCGTCCGGCGCGTGCACGGGAGGCGTCGTCACGAGGCCGGCACCTCCCCGCGGCCGGTCCCGGCGCCGGACCCCGCTTCCGCGCCCGCCCCCGTACCGCCGCCCAGCCCCCACCAGGCGGCGAGCCCGAAGCACACCGCCGTCAGTACGGTCGAGGGGCCGCCGATGTCGGCGTACGCGAAGTCGGTCAACTGCCACACCAGCAGCCCGCAGGCGACCAGCGCGCAGTCCTGTCCCGGCCGCCGGGAGCGCCGCGCCGCACGCAGCCTCCGCAGCCCGAGCACCAGCAGCGCCAGCCAGCTCCCCGCGAGCGCGAGCAGCCCGATCAGCCCCTGCTCGGCCAGGACCAGCAGGTACATGTTGTGCGGGGACAGCAGCGGCTGCCTGCGGTAGCCGGCGCCGGCGCCGTCGGTCTCGCTGCCGGAGGACAGCGCCAGCGAGGCGTGACCGTCGCGGTGCTCGGGAAAACCCTTCAGCCCGACGCCCGTCAGCGGCCGCTCGCGCCACATGCCGACGGCCGCCGCCCACATGGTGTACCGGTCGGTCACCGACTGGTCGGGCGCGTCGGCGACCCGGGTGATGCTGCCGACCCGCTCCTGGAGCATCGCCGTGCCCACCCCGAAGCCGCCCACCAGCACCACGCCCGCCGCCACCGCGGCCGCGCCCACCGTCAGCGCCCGCCGCGCCCCCGCGAGCAGCAGCTGTGCCGCGCAGGTCACCGCCGTCGCGATCCACGCCCCCCGGCTGAACGACAGGGCCAGCGGCAGCAGCAGGGCGAGGGCGCAGCCGGCGGCGAGCAGCCGGTGCCGCACCGGAGTCCGGCCCAGCGCCAGCCCCACCGCGCAGACCAGACCCAGGGACACCACGGTCGCCATCCCCATCACGTCCTGCGGCCCGAAGGTGCCCACGGCCCGGACCTGTTCGCCCTGGTAGGAGGCGCCGGTGCCGGTGGCGTACTGGTGGACGCCGACCGCCCCCTGCCACACCGCGAGCCCCACCATCGACCAGGCGAGCAGCCGCACGTCGCCGCGGTCGCGCACCAGCAGGACGACGGCGGCGGGGACCAGGACGAAGACCTGGAGGTAACGGCCGAGGCCGGTGAGCCCCGCCTCCGGCGAGAGGGCGCCCGCGGCGGCGACGGCGAGACCGACCACGGGCAGGCCCAGCACCACGGCCCCCCTGCGGGACAGGGGGCGCCGCCGGTCCCGTACCAACCGGACGGCGCAGTACAGCACCGCCAGGCCCGAGGCCACGTCCGCCGGATGCGCGCCGTCCGCCCCGCCCCCGGAGACCGGCAGCGCGAGCAGCGCGACCACCGCCACCACGGCGAGGACGGGCGGCGGCGGCCGACGGCGCAGGCGCGCCGCGGACCACAGGGGCAGGGCGTGGGCCACCTCGCTCAACTCCCCGTCGGGCGCACGAGTGCCACGGCCGTGCGCAGCAGGATGCAGACGTCCTGCCACAGCGACCAGTCGTCGATGTACGCGTTGTCGTAGCGGGCCCGGTCCTCGATGGAGGTGTCGCCGCGCAGCCCGTTGATCTGCGCCAGCCCCGTGATGCCGGCCGGTGCCCGGTGGCGGGCCGCGTAGCCCGGGTGCGTCTGGCTGAACTGGGCGACGAAGTACGGGCGTTCGGGGCGCGGGCCGACCAGACTCATGTCACCGCGGAAGACGTTCCACAACTGCAGCAGCTCGTCCAGCGAGGTGCGGCGCAGAAAGCGGCAGAACCAGGGCATCCGCCGCTCGTCCGCCACGCTCCACCGGGTCGCCGACTCGTGCGCGTCGGCCGGGCGGTGGGTGCGGAACTTCAGCAGCGTGAACGGCGCGCCGTCCTTGCCGATGCGCTCCTGCCGGAACACCACACCCGGCCCGCCCACCACCCGCAGCACGGCCGCGCAGGCCAGCAGCAGCGGGCTCAGCAGCAGCAACAGCGCCCCGGACACCGTCACGTCCAGCACCCTCTTCCCGGCGCCGCCCGGCCGCCGGGCCCCCGTCGGCAGACGCCGGCAGGAGAACCCGGCGAGCCGGTCCCGGCCCGGATACGACCGGCCCGGGCAGGCCCGGCCGGGGAACGTCACATCGGGGTACGAGGGGGAGTCCGCGTCCAGTTCCCACACCACGCACCCCGACTCGGCCAGCGCCCGCAGCAACGGCCCCTGCCGCGTGAGCACGGACGGATGAACGGCCAGCACGTCCCGTACGCCGTTCTGCACGACCGCCCGCCGCACCTCCTCAGCCGTGGTCAGCACGGGTGGACCGCCGGGGGCACCGCCCGGGTCGTCGGCGACCAGCCCGACCGGCCGCATCCCGCAGCCCGGGTCGCGCAGCACCGCCGCCGCCACGCGCTGCGCGGTCGCGACGGGGCCGACGACGAGAGCGGCGCGCGGGCGGGCCCGCAACGCGCCGCGGCGCCGCCGGTGCACGACGCCCCGGCCCGCGCACCCCGTCGCCGTGTGCAGCAGGAAGCCGAGCAGCAGGGTGCGGGCGGACAGCGCGTGGGCCGGCGCGCACGCCGCGACGAGCGCTCCGAGCGTCAGCCAGAGCACCGCGACACGGCCGCAGAGGGCGGGCAGGTCGTCCAGCACCCCCGGCAACCGCCGGGCGGGCTGCGGGCACAGCAGCAGGGAGGCGGCGACCAGCAGGGCCGCGAGCAGCGGCTGGTGCGGGGCGCCGGTGAGGACGAGTGATCCCGGCAGGGCGGCAGCGCCGTCCGTGACGATGAGCGGCAGCGGGGAGTCCGGCCGCGGGGCGGGCCGCCCGGCGGGCAGCCGGAAGCCACCGGCGCCGCTGTGCCGAGGCATCACCGAGAGGGGAGAACCGCCGAGGTCGCGTGGCTGCCCGGCGGGGGTGGGAACGGTGCTTTCCGCGGTCACGGGTGCGTGGACTCCCTGCGTTCGGTGGGCGTGACGGCCGACGGCCGCGGGGCCGCGGGGCCTTCGCCGAGGAGATCGCCGTACACCGCGGCGACCGCCGCGGCGGTGTGCCGTACGTCGTGTGCGGACCGGACGTGCGCGCGCGCCCGCCGGCCGAGCGACGCGCGCAGCGGCGCGTCGAGCAGCAGCCCGCTCACGGCGCCGGCCAGCGCCGCGGCGTCCCCGGGCGGGACCAGGCAGTGCGGGAGAAGAGCGGGCGGCAGCACCTCGTCGGCTCCGTCCACGCCGGTCATCACCACCGGCCGCCCGCAGGCCATCGCCTCCAGCGGGGCCAGCGCCATGCCCTCCCAGCGCGACGGCAGGACGACCAGATCGGCGGCCCGGTACCAGGGGGCGGCGTCGGCGACGGCACCCGCGAAGAGCACCGGGGCGGTCTCCTCGGGCCGGCGCGCACCACCGGTGCGGACCCGTGCCGGGCCGGTGCCGCCGGACGCTCCCCGGCCCGGGGCGCCGGCGCCGAAGCCGTA
>MUMD01000344.1 GCA_002155895.1 Streptomyces rochei | reverse complement strand
TCAGCAGCAGGGCGTACGCCCAGGTGGCGCGCCAGCTGCCGCGGGTGCCGGAGGAATGCGTCAGGCCCGCCGCGGCGGCGCCCGCCCGGGCGAGGAGCGGCAGGAGCACGGCGAGGAGGGCGGTGCCGATACGGCCGCCGGCCAGGGCGCCGGTGGCGGCGGGCAGGAAGGCGTAGGCGACGGCCGCCCACGCGCGCAGCAGCCGGGAGGGGACCAGCGGGCGGGAGGCGAAGTACGCGGTGGCGCCCGCCAGGGGCACCGAGCAGACCAGCAGCAGGGTGACCGCGAGCCCGGTGGAGCCGAGCAGCAGGGTGGCGACCGTGGCGACGATCGCGAGGTAGGGCGGCGCCGAGGCGGTGCCGCCGGTGCCGACGGTGTGCCAGGCGTCCGCGTACCGCGCCCACAGGTCACCGGCGCCGGCCGGGGCGGGCAGCAGGGCCCCGCCGGCCAGCGCGCCGCCGCCGAAGAGGGCGCGGCAGGCGACCAGCGAGACGAAGAGCAGCAGCAGGAAGAGCACCGGCCCGGGCTTGCGGGCGATGCGCTTGAGCCGGGCGAACTGCTCGACCTCGAGGAAGTCGGCGTCGTCGCCGCCGGGACCGGACTCGATGGCGCCGCCGTGCCGTCCGGCGCCGGGGGCCGCCTCGGCGTCGGAGGCGCCGACCAGATTGCCGGCCACCTGTTCGACGGTGACGCGGATGGTCGCGCCGGGCGGCGGGAAGAGCGAACGCAGTTCGTCCTTCTCGATCTGCGGCCGGCCGCGTTCGCGTCGTCCGGCGAGGATGCGCTCGGGGCGCAGCAGGACGCCCAGCAGCCCGCGGATCTCGTCCAGGGCCTGGCCGGGGACCTTGCCGACGAGGTACGCCAGCGTCCTCAGGAGGGTGCCGAGGACGAGGCGCAGCAGGACCCACGGCAGGGCGGCGGTGCGGGTGTTGACGAGGAGGGTGTGGACGGCGCCCGCCTTGTCCACCTTGTGCGGGGAGGCGGTGGTGCGGCCGGCGCAGTCGACGGTGCGGCGCTCGCGGGAGGCTGCCTCGGCGTGGCGCACGACCGCCTCGGGGGCGACCAGGACCCGCAGTCCGGCGGCGTTGGCGCGCCAGCACAGGTCGACGTCGTCGCGCATCAGGGGCAGTCGGCGGTCGAACCCGCCCAGCCGTTCGAAGACATCACGCCGGATCAGCATGCCCGCGGAGGAGACGGACAGGACGGACCGCACGTGGTCGTGCTGGCCCTGGTCCTGCTCGCGGCGGTCCAGACCGGTCCAGCGGCGGCCGGAGTTGGCGATGGAGACGCCGACCTCCAGCAACTGCCTGCGGTCGTACCAGCCGCGGAGCTTGGGGCCGACGACGGCGACGTCGTCGCGGCCGAGTTCGTACTCGTTGTCCACGACGCGCAGCAGTTGGGCCAGGGCGTCGGGTTCGGGGGCGCAGTCGTCGTGCAGCAGCCACAGCCACTGCACCGGGTCTCCGTGGGGAAGATCCGGCAGGTCGTAGGCGTCGTCGCGCCAGGTGCGCGTCACGGGGTCCCAGCCGCTGGGCCGCTTCAGGTAGGGCAGGTCCTCGGGGGTGAGGACGGGCGCGATGCGGGTGGCCTCCTCGACGGCCTGGCCGAAGCCGGTGCGGCGGGCGAGGTGGAGCACGTGGTCGTCACCGAGGGCGTCGGTGACCAGCCGGGCGGAGTCGTCGGCGCTGCCGGTGTCGGCGGCGACGGCGTACTGGACGGGGCGCTCCTGGCCGAGCAGCCCGGCGAGTGCGTCGGGCAGCCAGCGGGCTCCGTCGTGGGTGACGAGGACCGCGGTCACGACGTGACGCGGGAACTCAGGTGCGGCAGCGAGGTCTTGCTGGGCTGCCGTGTGGCTGTGCACGGACATCGAGGTACGGGCCCCGGTTCGGTGGACTGCGGTGGACGCCCGTGCCTGTTGGGGGTGGCGGGCGTCTCGGACGAGCGCCCACACTATCGGCTGGGCAGAAGGACGGCCCGCCGCCTGTGGACAACCCACCTGCGAAGGGCCGTTATCGCCGTCGTCGCCGCTTGTCCGCCGCAGTCACCGCTCGCCTGCCGTCGTCGCCGTTCGTCCGCCGTCGCGTCAGACGGCGGCCTTCTTCAGCCGGCGGCGCTCCCGCTCGGACAGTCCGCCCCAGATGCCGAAGCGCTCGTCGTTGGCCAGGGCGTACTCGAGGCACTCGGAGCGGACCTCGCAGGCGAGGCAGACCTTCTTGGCCTCTCGGGTGGAGCCGCCCTTCTCGGGGAAGAAGGACTCGGGGTCGGTCTGGGCGCACAGTGCGCGCTCCTGCCAGCCGAGCTCCTCGTCCGCGTCGTCGACCAGCAGTTGCTGCACCAGCTCGGTCATGTGCGCCCCTCGTCTGTCTTTCGCGTCCCCGTGATCCAGCCGTTATGGATTCCGGCTGAACGACACGAGTGAAATTACAAGTGTGCTGCTCCGGGCGAGTCAAGCCGGGATCTGCTATTGGGCCCCTTATTCACTCTGCGGAACCAAGGCATTGCGGAAAGTGTTCAAATCGGCATAAACCTTGACATCCCAACGAGCCCCGCCGAGGCGTCCGCCCTGAGCGGTGGGCACACCAGGAAGGACGCCCGGGCGTTCGATCCCGTTCCGATACACACGCCGAAGCAACCTTGATCACATTCGGATCACGGGATCGCAACGGGGGTTGTGCGCCCGGCTTGTGCGCCATGTGTCCCGGAAGCCGCCTGAGCAAACCTTTCACCTTCCAGATGAACCGGATGAGGTGAAACATGTCCCACATAACGGGCATCGAGTTGACAGTGCCGGTGTGAACCGCTGTTCTTGGGGGCATGCTCGCGAACTTGGCACTCACCTCGACCCGCACCGCCGGGTCCCACGGTGCTGCCCACGTTCGCCGTAGCTGTTGTTGCTGTTCCGGCTGTTGAGCCCCACCGCGCTCCGGCCGTCGACCTGGTCCACGCGACCAGGTCGTCCCCTCCCCGCCGCCCCACCAGCGTTCTCTTATACACATCT
>MUMD01000343.1:2641-2956 GCA_002155895.1 Streptomyces rochei | reverse complement strand
GGCGCGCCCTTGATCGTCCCAGTAGGGTCATGGCGTGAGCAACGAACCCATCACGCTGACCGCGGGTGACGCGGAGGCGACCGTGCTGCCGGGCAACGGCGGCCGGATCGGCGGGCTGCGCGTCGGCGGCACGGAACTGCTCCGCCAGGGCGAGCGCTACGGCTGCTTCCCGATGGTGCCCTGGTGCGGCCGCATCCGCGAGGGCCGTTTCCGGGACGGCGCCGTCGTCCACCGGATGCCGCTCAACTCCCCGCCGCACGCCATCCACGGCACCGCCCGCGACGCCGCCTGGCGCACCGCCCGGGCCACCGCCGA
>MUMD01000343.1:0-2612 GCA_002155895.1 Streptomyces rochei | reverse complement strand
CCGGCGTGGAGATCGCCTTCGACCCCGCCTGGCAGGAGGAGCGCGGCGACGACCACCTGCCCACCGGCAACCGGATCGACCCGAAGCCGGGCCCCTGGGACGACTGCTTCGGCATGCCGGACGGCGTCGACGTCACCCTCACCTGGCCGGAGCGCCTGGAGCTGAAGGTGACCAGCCGGGAGGAGTGGGTCGTCGTCTACGACGAGCAGGAGGCCGCCGTCTGCGTGGAGCCGCAGACCGGGCCGCCCGACGGCCTGAACACCCTCCCGCGCCTGGTCACACCCCTGGAGCCGCTGGAGGCCACGACGACCTGGCGCTGGACCCGCCTCTAAGCTGGGGGCATGACGGACGTACGCGCGGCGCTGCTGCAGCAGATCAAGGACAAGGCCGTGGTGCACGGCAAGGTGACCCTCTCCTCGGGTCTCGAGGCCGACTACTACGTGGACCTGCGCCGCATCACCCTGGACGGCGAGGCCGCGCCGCTGGTCGGGCAGGTGCTGCTGGACCTGACGGCCGACCTGGAGTTCGACGCGGTGGGCGGGCTGACCATGGGCGCCGACCCGGTCGCCGCGAGCATGCTGCACGCCGCCGCCGCGCGCGGCCGGAAGCTGGACGCGTTCGTCGTCCGCAAGGCCGCCAAGGCGCACGGGCTGCAGCGCCGCGTCGAGGGCCCGGACATCGAGGGCCGCCGGGTCCTGGTCGTCGAGGACACCTCGACCACCGGCGGCTCCCCGCTCACCGCCGTCGAGGCCGTGCGCGAGGCCGGTGCCGAGGTCGTCGCCGTGGCCACGATCGTCGACCGGGCGACGGGCGCCGCCGAGAAGATCGAGCAGGGCGCGGGGGTGCCGTACCTCTACGCGTACGACAAGGACGAGCTGGGCCTGGACTGAGGCCCCGCCCGGACGGGGGAGGTCCGGGGGACGGACGTCCACTCGGAGTATCCCGGTTCGTCTGGAAGGATGGGGCCGACGATGACGTCGCCCCCCATGGTCTAGGTCAGGGCCTAAGCACGTACCACGCCCACCCGCACATACAAGGAGCGGACAGATGCCCATCGCAACTCCCGAGGTCTACAACGAGATGCTGGACCGGGCGAAGGCAGGAAAGTTCGCCTACCCGGCCATCAACGTGACCTCCTCCCAGACGCTGCACGCGGCCCTGCGCGGTTTCGCGGAGGCGGAGAGCGACGGCATCGTCCAGATCTCCACCGGCGGCGCCGAGTTCCTGGGCGGCCAGCACAACAAGGACATGGTGACCGGCGCCGTCGCGCTCGCCGAGTTCGCGCACATCGTCGCCGAGAAGTACGACGTGACCGTCGCTCTGCACACCGACCACTGCCCGAAGGACAAGCTCGACGGGTACGTGCGTCCGCTGCTCGCGGTCTCCGAGGAGCGCGTCAAGGCCGGCCGCAACCCGCTCTTCCAGTCGCACATGTGGGACGGCTCCGCCGAGACCCTCTCCGACAACCTCGCCATCGCCCAGGAGCTGCTGGAGCGCGCCCGCGCCGCCAAGATCATCCTGGAGGTCGAGATCACCCCGACCGGCGGTGAGGAGGACGGCGTCTCCCACGAGATCAACGACTCCCTCTACACCACGGTCGACGACGCGGTCCGCACCGTCGAGGCCCTGGGCCTGGGCGAAAAGGGCCGCTACCTGCTCGCCGCCTCCTTCGGCAACGTGCACGGCGTGTACAAGCCGGGCAACGTCGTGCTCCGCCCCGAGCTGCTCAAGGAGCTGAACGAGGGCGTCGCCTCGAAGTACGGCCAGCCGGCCGGCAGCAAGCCGTTCAACTTCGTCTTCCACGGCGGCTCCGGCTCCACGGCCGAGGAGATCGCGACCGCGCTGGAGAACGGCGTGGTCAAGATGAACATCGACACCGACACCCAGTACGCCTTCACGCGTCCGGTCGCCGACCACATGTTCCGCAACTACGACGGCGTCCTGAAGGTCGACGGCGAGGTCGGCAACAAGAAGACCTACGACCCGCGCACCTGGGGCAAGCTGGCCGAGGCCGGCATGGCCGCGCGCGTCGTGGAGGCCTGCGGCCACCTGCGCTCGGCGGGCCAGAAGATCAAGTAACACCCGGCCGATTCGGCCGTACGCACGAGCCCGGCGCCCTGAGCGCCGGGCTCGCTGTATACCTGGGACATGCCCGACGTCCGGCTGGCCTCGCCGCGAGGCAAGTGGATCCTGCTGACCACCGTCCTCGGCTCCGGCATGGCCCTGCTGGACTCGACCGTCGTCAACGTCGCGCTGCCCCGCATCGGCCGCGACCTCGACACGGACCTCGCCGCCCTCCAGTGGACCGTCAACGCCTACATGGTCACGCTGGCCGGTCTGATCCTCCTCGGCGGCGCGCTCGGCGACCGCTTCGGGCGGCGCCGGATCTTCGTGCTCGGCGTGCTCTGGTTCGCCGCCGCGTCCCTGCTGTGCGGGCTCGCTCCGAACGCCGGCGTCCTGATCGCCGCCCGCGCCCTCCAGGGCATCGGGGGAGCCCTGCTCACGCCCGGGTCGCTGGCCCTCATCCAGGCGTCCTTCCACCCGGACGACCGGGGCCGGGCGGTGGGCCTGTGGTCGGGGCTCGGGGGAGTGGGCGCGGCGGTGGGGCCGTT
>MUMD01000342.1:2585-2836 GCA_002155895.1 Streptomyces rochei | reverse complement strand
CAGCAGCGCCGAGAGCGCGGCGACGGGCAGGGGGCGGGCGGGCGCGGCGTGCTGCATCGGGGTGCCTCCTGAGGGCCGGGGCGAACGGCGCCGTTCAGGGCCGGTCGCACCCTCCACGGCACCACCGCCCCCGTCCCGCCACCAGCGTGCGGGGCCGTCCGGGTGAGCCGGCGCGGACCGGGGGGTGTGGGCGGGCTACAGCGCCAGCCACACCGTCGTGTCGGGACCCAGCCGGCCGCCCTCCAGCGGCG
>MUMD01000342.1:0-2530 GCA_002155895.1 Streptomyces rochei | reverse complement strand
GCGGTACAGCTCCAGGGTCGAGCCCTCGACCCCGTCCTGGGCCTGGACGGCGTACGCCGCGAAGCCGGGCGGCTGCGGCAGCCAGGCCGCGCCCGCGCCGAAGCCGTACGACGGCCCGTCCGTCGTCCAGGGCAGCGGCACCCGGCACCCGTCGCGGCCCTTGCGGACGTGCCCGGTCTGCTCCCAGATCGGGTCCTGGAGCACCTCGGTGGGCAGGTCGGCGACCTCGGGCAGCCCCAGCTCCTCGCCCTGGTAGAGGTAGGCGGAGCCGGGCAGCGCCAGCATCAGCAGCGTCGCCGCGCGGGCACGGCGCAGTCCCGCCGCCTCGTCGAGGGCCGGGGCCCGGCCGCCGGACAGCAGCCAGGCGTCGGTGTCGGTGCCCGGGGGCAGCACCAGGCGGGAGGCGTGGCGGACCACGTCGTGGTTGGAGAGCACCCAGGTCGCCGAGGCGCCCGCGGCGCGGGCGTCGGCCAGCGAACCGGTGATGATCTCGCGCAGCTCCGCCGCGTCCCAGCCGCCCTGGAGGTACTCGAAGTTGAACGCCTGGCCCAGTTCGTCCGGGCGGGCGTACAGCGCGCGCCGGGCGCCCGGGACCCATGCCTCGGCGACCGCCATCCGGGGCGGCGTGTAGGTGTCGAAGATCTTCCGCCAGTCCCGGTAGACCTCGTGGACGTCGTCCCGGTCGTAGAAGGGGTGGGTGCCGGGGGCGAAGTCCGCGAGCGCCGCCTCGCTGCTCAGCTCGGGGGCGCCGAGGTCGCGCAACGGTTCGGTCAGGTCCTTGACCAGCGCGTGCGCCACGTCGATCCGGAAGCCGTCGACGCCGCGGTCGGACCAGAACTTGAGCGTGGTGCGGAAGTCGGCGCGGACCTGCTCGTTCTCCCAGTTCAGGTCGGGCTGCTGGGGCGCGAACAGGTGGAGGTACCACTGCCCGTCCGGCACCCGCTCCCAGGCGCTGCCGCCGAAGACGGACTGCCAGTCGGTGGGCGGGAGTTCGCCCCGCGTGCCGCGGCCGTCGCGGAAGACGTAGCGGTCGCGGGCGGCCGAACCCGGGCCCGCCTCCAGGGCCTCGCGGAACCACGGGTGCCGGTGCGAGGTGTGGTTGGGGACCAGGTCGACGATCACCTTCAGGCCCAGGCGGTGGGCCTCGGCGGCCATGGCGTCGAAGTCGTCCAGGGTCCCCAGGCGCGGGTCGACGTCGCGGTAATCCTCGACGTCGTAACCGCCATCGGCCAGTTCGGAGGGGTAGAACGGGCTGAGCCACAGGGCGTCGACGCCCAGGGCGGCCAGGTGGGTCAGGCGCTGGGTGATGCCGCGCAGGTCACCGAGCCCGTCGCCGTCGGCGTCGGCGAAGCTGCGGGGGTAGATCTGGTAGATGACGGCCTGCCGCCACCAGTCGGGGTCCTTGGACGACAGGTCGGGCGCGCTGGCGGTGCTGCGTACGGTCACGCGGTCTCCTTCACGGTGCGTGCGGGCGACATGACATAGATCTGTCCACATCACCCGAAAAGCGAACCCGCGGGGCGGTCGACGCGCCGTTTCCTATGCGTCCGTGTATGCGCCCTTGTGTTCGACCGCGCTCAGGTACAGGTCCACGTACCGGGGTACGTCCACGTCCAGTCCCACGTCGATCAGCGGCTGTTCGCGGGTGTCGCCGTGGAGTTCGGCCTCGCCGACGCGGGCCCGGCGGTCGACGAGGGTCTGGCCGCGGGCCGGGCCGGGGGCCAGGCAGACCTCCACGGGCAGCCGGTGCGTGGTCAGGCCCGCCGGGTCGATCACCGCGCAGACCGCGCCCGCGTCGCCGAGACCGCCGCCGGGGTCGGTCTCGTCGGTGGCCGGGCCGCGGTGGGCGAGCAGCTCGCCGGCGAGCCGGGTGCCGGGCTCGTCGCTCGCGCGCAGCCGCCGTACGTCCGGGCCGGGCACGATCACCCGCTGGAACACGTCCAGCCCGTACATGGTGATCGGCACCCCCGCGCTCAGCAGGATCGCGGCGGCCTCCGGGTCGTGCCAGACGTTGAACTCGGCGACCGGCGTCGCGTTCCCGGTGGCCACCGCGCCGCCCATGAAGACGATCCGCTCGATGTTGCCGGTGACCTCGGGGTGGGTGCGCAGCAGCAGGGCGATGTTGGTCGCGGGTGCGGTGGGGATCAGGGTGACCGGGCGCGGGGAGGCCAGGATCTCCCGGCGCAGCAGCGTCACGGCGTCCACGTCGACGGGGCGGCGGGAGGGCGCGGGCAGGCCCAGGTCGCCCATGCCGTCGTGACCGTGGACGTGACGGGCGGTGCGGACGGCCTCGATCAGCGGGCGCTCGGCGCCCCGGGCGACGGGGACGTCGGGGGCGCCGGCCCGCTCCAGCACGGTCAGGGTGTTGCGGACGACCCCCTCCACGTCGGTGTTGCCGGCCACGCAGGTGACCGCCCGCAGGTCGAGCCCCGGGTGACGGACCGCCAGCAGCAGGGCCAGGGCGTCGTCGATGCCGGTGTCGCAGTCGATGATCACCGGGACGGGGGCCTGCGGGGCGGGGGCGTGCGTC
>MUMD01000341.1 GCA_002155895.1 Streptomyces rochei | reverse complement strand
CCGTACTGCCACGGGGCGGGACACCCGTCCGCCGGGCTCCCGGCCCCGTGGCAGTACGGAGTACCCGTCCCGCCGGCCCTCACCCGGCGACCGGGGCGGCCGTCCGCACGGCTGCCCCGCATGTCCCGGATGTCCCGCGAGCCTCAGGTGTGTCCCCGCCCCGGCCCGGGGCACCCGCCGGCCATGGACGCACACCGCCGCCCGTTGATGGACCGCACCCTGCCCCTGCTCACCGAGGGGTACGCCTGGCTGCCCGACCGGATGCGCGACAGCGCCGACCGGGTGGTGCGGACGAGGTTGCTCGGCAGGCCCGCGCTGGCCGTGCGCGGACCGGACGCGGTGCGCTTCTTCTACGACGAGGCGCACGTCCACCGGCACGGCGCCGTCCCCGCTCCCGTGCTGGACACCCTCTTCGGGCAGGGCGCGGTCCACACCCTGGACGGCGACGCCCACCGCGCCCGCAAGGAACTGTTCCTGCCGCTGCTCGACCCGGAGCGGGTCGCCGGCCTCACCGAGCACGTCACCGCGGCCTGGGACGAGGCCGTGCACGACTGGAGCGGGCGGGACCGGGTGGTGCTGTTCGACGAGGCGGGCGTGGTGCTCACTCGCGGGGTGTGCCGCTGGGCCGGACTCCCGGGCGAAGCCGTCGACGCCGAGCCCCTCGCCCGGGACCTGATCGCGATGGTCGACGGCTTCGCCTTCCCGGGGCCGCGCCACCTGCGGGCCCGCCGCGCCCGTTCCCGGCAGGAGGCCCGGACGGCCCGGCTGATCGAGGACGTACGGTCGGGGGCCGTCACCGCCCCGGACGGCTCGGTGCTCGAACGGGTCGCCCGGCACCGCGACGCCCCGGACCGGCCGCTGGACGCCCGGACCGCCGCGGTGGAACTGCTGAACGTGCTGCGCCCCACGGTCGCCGTCAGCTGGTTCGTGGCCTTCTCCGCCCACGCCCTGCACCGGTGGCCGGCCCACCGGGAGCGGCTGCGCGCCGGGGACGGCGCCTTCGCCACGGCGTTCGCGCACGAGGTCCGTCGCTTCTACCCGTTCGCCCCGTTCCTCGGCGGCCGGGTGGTCACCGACCTCACCTGGCGCGGCGCGTCCGTCCCGGCCGGCGGCATCCTGCTGCTCGACGTCTACGGGCAGAACCACGACGAGGACCTGTGGGGCGACCCGTACACCTTCCGGCCCGAACGGTTCCTCGACCGGCCCCCGGGCCGCGACGAACTGATCCCGCAGGGCGGCGCCGACCCGGCCACCGGCCACCGCTGCCCCGGCGAACGCATCACCGTGGGCCTGCTGGAGGCGCTGGCGGTGCGGCTGGCCCGCCTGGAGTACACGGTCCCCGTCCAGGACCTGCGCATCCCGCTGCGCCGCATCCCGACCCGCCCGCGCAGCGGCTTCGCCGTCACCGGCGTACGGGCGCCCTGACGCGGCCCGTCACGAACGGGCGCCCTTGTGCCCGTCGCCCGGCTCCACGGCGTCGCGCCGCCCCGTCCGCTCGGCCTGGTCGAAGCGGACCAGCTCGGGGTGGTTCAGGTCGAAGGCCGGCGACTCGGAACGCACCCGGGGCAGCGCGTGGAAGTTGTGGCGCGGCGGGGGACAGGACGTGGCCCACTCCAGGGAACGCCCGTACCCCCAGGGGTCGTCGACCCCGACCGGCCGCCCGTACCTGGCGGTCTTCCAGACGTTGTAGAGGAACGGCAGCGTCGACAGCCCCAGCAGGAAGGCCCCGACGGAGGAGACGGTGTTCAGGACCGTGAAGCCGTCGACGGCCAGATAGTCCGCGTACCGGCGCGGCATGCCCTCCACACCGAGCCAGTGCTGCACCAGGAACGTGGTGTGGAAACCGACGAACAGCGTCCAGAAGTGCACCTTCTCCAGCCGGTGGTCGAGCATCCGGCCCGTCATCTTCGGCCACCAGAAGCTGAATCCGCCGAACATCGCGAAGACGATGGTGCCGAACAGCACGTAGTGGAAGTGCGCGACGACGAAGTAGGAGTCGGTGACGTGCCAGTCCAGGGGCGGCGAGCCGAGGATCACGCCGGTCAGGCCCCCGAACAGGAACGTCACCAGGAACCCGGCCGCCCACAGCATCGGCGGTTCGAAGGACAGCGACCCCCGCCACATCGTGCCGATCCAGTTGAAGAACTTCACGCCCGTCGGCACGGCGATGAGGTACGTCAGGAACGAGAAGAACGGCAGCAGGACGGCGCCCGTGGCGAACATGTGGTGTGCCCAGACGGTGGCCGACAACCCCGCGATGGCGATGGTCGCCCCCACCAGACCCATGTAGCCGAAGACCGGCTTGCGGGCGAAGACCGGGATGATCTCGGTGACCACCCCGAAGAACGGCAGCGCCAGGATGTACACCTCGGGATGGCCGAAGAACCAGAACAGGTGCTGCCACAGGATCGCCCCGCCGTTCTCGGCGTCGAACACGTGCGCCCCGAAGTGCCGGTCCGCCTCCAGCACCAGCAGCGCCGCCGCCAGCACCGGGAAGGCCAGCAGCACCAGGACGGAGGTCAGCAGCACGTTCCAGACGAAGATCGGCATGCGGAAGATCGTCAGACCGGGCGCCCGCATGCAGATGATGGTGGTGATGAAGTTGACCGCGCCCAGGATGGTGCCGAAACCGGACAGCGCCAGTCCCATGATCCACAGGTCCCCGCCGACGTAGGGGGCGCGCAGCGGCCCGCTGAGCGGCGTGTAGGCGGTCCAGCCGAAGTCCGCGGCGCCCTGCGGGGTCAGGAAGCTCGCCAGGACGATCAGACCGCCGAAGAGGAACAGCCAGTACGACAGCATGTTCAGGCGGGGGAAGGCCACGTCCGGCGAGCCGATCTGCAACGGCATGACGGCGTTGGCGAATCCGGCGAAGGTCGGAGTCGCGAACAGCAGCAGCATGATGGTGCCGTGCATCGTGAAGGACTGGTTGTACTGCTCGTTGGAGAGCAGCTGGAGTCCGGGCCGGGCCAGCTCCGCCCGGATCAGCATGGCCAGCACCCCGGCGATCAGGAAGAACGCGAAGGACGTGATGAGGTAGAGGTGGCCGATGCGCTTGTGGTCGGTCGTGGTGAGCCAGGAGATGATCACCCGCCCCTTGGAGCGGCGTCCCGCCGCCGGGACCGGAGCGATCGGTTCGGTCTGTGTCGCCATCCGACCACAGCAGCCGAACCCCGGCCCCCTGCGCCGACGCCACGTCACGCACCCAGCCAGGTACGGCCGATTGGCTGATCGTTTCTAGCCGTCCGGGTGTGTCGCCGCCCCGGAGGGACGAAGCGGCCGTCACCCGAATGGACCCCGCTCGCTACTGGTCGCGGCCGATCCGGTGTCTCCTGGAGTGTGTCAGCGGCGTCCAGGCTGGGAGGCCGAACATGTACGAAATGTGCGTGGGCCCGGAGAAGGCGGGCGGAGCGTTGGTGTGGCACGTGATGGCCAAACAGGCGGCGGCCACTCTGTGCGGAGAGAAGCTCCGCGAACGTATCGAAGCATCCGACGGCGAGCGGGCACGTCACTGCCCGGACTGCATGGCTTCCTTCGAGAAGCTCATGGCGACCTCGCCGTGCTGACGGACCGTCCGCGAAATGTCCGCCCCGTCGCATCCCGCGGCGGGGCGGACGTCGTACGGCGGCCCGCCCTCCTCGCGGCGGGCGGCCTGCGTGATTGTCGGCTGGGTGCATGGTCATGGAGCTGGGCTGCATCGGTGATCTTTCACCCGGTGGCGTGCCCGGACTCGGCCCGCGCGCCCGGGCAGCCGATTGACTGACGGCGCCACCGGCGCGGTGCGGCACGAGCACCGCCGGTTCCGCTTCCCCGTCCCGGTGTCCCGCCCTCGTGAGGAGCAGTTCGTGTCGCAGATCACCGACTCGGCCTCGGCAGGTGTCTTTCCCCGGCTGGACTGGGTCGACGACGTCCTGTCACCCGCCCTGCGGGCGGCGGTGGAGTCGCTGCCCGCCGAGGAGAGCCTGGTGGCGAGGTACCACCGGGGCTGGTGCGAGGCCGACGGCGAGCCCCGTGCGTCCGCCCGCGGCGGCGGCAAGGTGGTCCGTCCGGCACTCACCCTGCTGTCGGCCGTGGCCGTCGGCGGCAGCCTCTCGGACGCGGTGCCCGGCGCCGTGGCCGTGGAGCTGGTCCACGACTTCACCCTGCTGCACGACGACGTCATCGACGGCGACACGCTGCGCCGCCACCGGCCCGCCGCATGGTCGTTCTTCGGTACCCCCGCGGCGGTTCTCACCGGGGACGCGCTGCTGGTCGCCGCACTGCGTGTCCTCGCCCAGGCCCCGCAGGCCCAGGCCGGGGCGGCGGTCCAGGAACTCGTCGGCGCGCTGATGGAGCTGGTGGAGGGGCAGAGCCGCGACGTCGCCTTCGAGAAGGAGCACGAGGTGACGGTCGCCGACTACCTGGCCATGGCCGCCGGGAAGACCGGCGCCCTGATCGGCTGCGCCTGCGCCCTCGGCGGAGTCCTGGCCGACGCGGACCCCGACCGGGTGGGCGGCCTGCGGGAGTTCGGCCGCCACCTCGGTGTGGCCTTCCAGTGCGTGGACGACATCCTGGGCCTGTGGGGCCGCACCGCGCGCAGCGGCAAGCCGGTCGGCGCGGACCTGGCCGCGCGCAAGAAGTCCCTGCCCGTGGTCGCGGCCCTCGCCGCCCCGGGAACGGCGGCCGAGCGGCTGCGCGAGCTGTACCGCGCACCGCACCCTCTGACGGGCGACGACATCGACCTGGCACGTCACCTGGTGGAGGAGGCCGGCGGCCGGCAGGCGGCCCAGGAGGAGGCACGCCGTCAGACGGCGGCCGCCCTGCGCTCCCTGTCACTGGCCCGTCCCACCGCGGACGCCTACCGCCAACTGCACGACATCGTCCGGTCCATGACCCACCGCGAGTCCTGACCGGCGCACCCGCCGGGCCCGCGCCGGCCCCTCACCGGTGACCGGCCCGCCGCCTACCCGTGACCGGTACGCACCGGCACACCGGCGGGAGCCGGGGGCGTCACCGGCGCGTGACCTCGACAGCGGCGGGCCGTTGTCCTGGCGATGACCGCTCCCTCCCCCCGACCCGGCCGCGCCGAGGCCGCCCGTCGCGGCACCGATCCGACGAAACTCGGTGGAGCCGTGCAGAACACCGAGCACAGCGCAGCGCCCGCGGGCGGCCTCCCGCCGTGGCCGCCTACGGACTGACCGTGAACCGGGGCACCCGGCCGGTCCTGCGCAACGTCAGTTTCACCATCCCCCGCGGCCGCATCGTCGGCCTGCTCGGCCCGAGCGGCTGCGGCAGGACCACCCTGCTGCGCTGTGTGGTCGGCGTCCAGGAGCCGGACACGGGCCACGTCCAGGTGCTCTGCCACTCGGCGCGCGCCTGGCCGCTGCGGACCCGCGTCGGCTACGTCATCCAGGCGCCGTCCGTCTACGCCGACCTGACGGTCCTGGAGAACCTGCGGTACTTCGCCGCCGCCCTCGGGATGCGCGGCTGGCGCCGGGAGGACGCCGTGGTCCGCGTCGTGAAGGAGGTGGACCTCGTCGCGTACGCGGACCAGCCGGTCGCCCGGCTGTCGGGCGGCCAGTACTCGCGGGTCTCCCTCGCGGTGGCCCTGCTGAACCGGCCCGACCTGCTCGTGATGGACGAACCCACCGTGGGCCTCGACCCGATGGTGCGCCGGGAACTGTGGCTGGTCTTCCAGCGGCTGGCCGAGCAGGGCACCACGCTGCTGGTGTCCAGCCACGTGATGGACGAGGCCGACCGCTGCGACCGGCTGCTCCTGATGCGCTCCGGCCGGCTCCTGGCCGGCGCGGACCGGGACAGCCTGCTCAAGCACACCGGCTGCGCCGACGTGGAGGAGGCGTTCCTGCACCTCGTACGGGTCGCGGCGGGGGCCGAGGCGCGGGCGGCCCGGCGGCACGACGCCGTCGACGGCCTGTCGCCCCACCTGCTCGACCAGCCCGGCGCACCCGACGCCGAGCGCGCCTTCTTCGCTGCGGACACCCTCACATGACTGCCACTCACCTGACCGACCGGCTGCCCTTCTCGCCCGGCATCACCGCCGCCACCGCGGTGCGGGTCCTCCAGCAGATCTCCCGCGACCGCGGCAGCACCGCGCTGCTGCTGGGCATCCCCTGCATGCTCATGGTGCTGCTCAAGCTGATGTTCCACGACTCCGAGGAGACCTTCGAACGTGTCGGACCGCAGGTCTTCGGCATCTTCCCGGTCGTCGTGATGCTCGGGGCCCTGCTGGGCCTCGCGCTCGGCCTGCTGGTGAGTGCCTTCGCCCGCAACGAGTTCCAGGCGGTCCAGTTCCTGCCGGCCGGTGTCCTGCCCCAGTTCCTGGTCTGCGGACTGTTCTTGCCGCGGGACGAGATGTACGGCGCGCTGGCCGCCGTGGCCCGGGCGATGCCGATGACGTACGCCGTGCAGGCCGCGGGCGAGGCCGCCACGCACTCGGGTGTCACCGCGCTGTTCGTCAGGGACGCGGTGCTGATCCTCGGCTGTGTGGTCCTGGTGCTCGTCGCCAGCGCCGCCACGCTGAAACGACGATGAGGGCCGTCCGCCGACGGCCCTCATCAGGGTCTTGCCGCTGTCCGGTGCGGCTAGCGCGCCAGGCCCCAGGAGAAGCCGCCGGAGACGCTGCCGAACTTCGGGATCTCGAAGGGGCCGAAGTGCATCGGCGGCTCGTGGCCGCCCCGGAATCCGCTGCCGCCGTCGGGGTCATTCGCGGTGACGGCCGGGACCGACGCCTCGGCGGCACCGGCGGCCGACACGGCCCCGCCGGCCGTCAGGGCCAGCGCGGCCGGCGACACCCCGGCGGCGCGGCGCAGCTTGCACGACATGAAACACCTTCGGAGGAAAGAAAAACGTGGGGGGAGTGAGTGCCATGCTAGCCAATGCCGGACACCACTGTCGCCGCCGGACTGCGGAATCGCCTCCAATGAAGTGCCGGACACACCAACGGAAAACGCGATGAACGTTATCGGATCCAAAGATGTGAACGCGGCGGACGGTCGCGGAAAGGCGAAAGGGAACATGATCGGGACGCGGTCCGCGACGGTCGCGCTCGGCGCGGTCCTCGCCGCGCTGCACATGGTGGAGGTGCCCGCCTGGGCCGGGCCGCCGCCCCCACCGGCACCGCCCGCCCGCTACCGGGCGTCCGTGTGGCCGATGCCCGAGCCGGGCCGATGGCAGCAGGAAACGTCCGTCCCGGTCTCCTCCGGCCCGTCCTCCGGGGCGGGTTCCCGGCCGCAGGCGGGCGGTTCCGGCGCCGCGGACAGCCGCATGATCGCCGCCGTCAACCGGCGCAGGGAGGAGGCCGGCTGCTCCCCGGTGCGGCTGCACGCGGCGCTCGACCGGGCCGCCCAGAAGCACAGCGCCGCGATGGCCCGCAGCCGTCGGCTCACCCACACCGGAGCCGACGGCAGCAGCCCCGCCGACCGGATGCGGGCCGCCGGATACCGGGTCGGCTCGGCCGGTGAGAACGTCGCCGCCGGAGCGGACACCGCGGAGGCCGCCGTGGCCGTCTGGATGCGCAGCGCCCCGCACCGCGACATCCTTCTCACCTGCCGCTACACCCATGCGGGCGTCGGCCGGGCCAAGGGCTCCGGCGGCCCCTGGTGGACCCTCGACCTGGCCTCGGGGCGCTGAACCGCCCCGGGCCGGCCGGGCGTCAGCCGAGGTCGGCGTCCCACCACCAGGCGATGGCCGGCGCGCCCTCCACCGGCCCGGGACGCGTGTCGGAGGGCTCGTCCGCCCAGGTCAGCAGTGTGTCGTCCATCTCGTCCGGCCACTGACCGCAGCTGAGACAGCGCGGCACCCGCAGTTCCCACTCGTTGTTGCCGCGGATGCCGTACCGGAGCCCCTGGAGATAGGTGGCCAGGTCCTGTCCGGCGGTCGGCCGGACCCGGTCGTGCAGTTCGATGAAGCGCAGCAGGACACGGTCGCGCAGGCCGGTGGCGGCCCGTACCGCGTCCTGGAGCGGGCACTCGAGCTCCTGCATCAGCACGGTGTAGACGTTCTGGTCGGCCTGGCCACCCGTCAGCTCCTTGTGCAGCGAGTGCGCGTCGTTGTCCAGGGCGGCCACCAGGATGGCCATCTCGGTCAGCGCGCGGACGGCCGGGCGGTGCAGGTCACGGTCCGGGACCCGGGCGCCCGTCGCCAGTTCCAGCAGCGCGAAGGTGGGCTCGCCGCCCGACGACAGCAGCCGCATCACCAGGAAGTCGTCCAGCCCCGGCATGCGCCCGGCCGCCTGGTTGCCGATCTGCCAGGCCACCCCTGACAGCCAGGCGCGGTGGGCGTGCGCGAACCGGCTGACCTGCGTGGGCGGCGCCGAGGCGCGGAAGCGGCGCATGATGTCCTGCAGGGCGCCGGCGAAGCGGTCATGGAAGATCGCCGAATCCGTCTCGCAGGCCCGCTGCACCTGGCCTCCCGGCGCGTTGAACTGCGCCGGGCGGCCACTGAGCGGTCCGCTGTCGCAGCGCGCGTCGTCGAAGGCGAAACCCCAGTACACCCACAGGGGCGGCCGTCAGCAGCCGTCCTCGTCGGCGACCGGCGCGAACCGGGCGAAGAAGTCGGCGCTGTGCGTCGCCACCGTCCAGGCCCGTTCGCGCTCCGTGGCGCACATGCCGCTGTCGCCGATCCATTCGACGGCCCGTTTCTCGACCTGCCGGACGCGTGGATGAACGGCGGATTCGAAAGGACAGAAGACCGGCGGCAATTCCACACCGGACACGCGGGACGCGGCGGACCCCATGGCACAACGCACACCTTCCGATCAAGGGGCGGAGATTCGCTCACGATCATGGAGAGATGGCCGGCGGAATGGGGACAGGCCATTCCGTCCATCGATGGGTGTCAGTCGAAAGGGATCCGGTCCCGTCGCGGTTGACCGATCGTGATGATCACCCGCTCGGGGCAGTGTCGCGGCCGGTGCCCGGGGAAGTCGCACGTCGTGCCCGGGCGCGCCGTCCTCCCGCCCGGGTGCCGCGGGTGTGCCGCGGCCGATATCCCCGAGTCGGTCGTGGCGCACCCGGCGGTCCCTCCCGCACCGGCACCGTGTCCGCGTCGTCGAGTTGGGTGTCGGTCACCGCGGAGTATGGGTGCCGTCCCCGATGGCCCGGCACGGGTCCGGCGTGTGACCGTGGAGCGACGCCGTGCCCCGGGCCCTTTCCGGGGCCGGGCAGCGTCGCGGGGGAAGTCCCGTCCCGCCCGTGGTTCACGGGCGTCGCCGCGCGGTCCGTTCCGGGTGTGCCGTTCGCACCCCGAGTGCCGACGCGGCCGGTGGTCATCGGTGCACAGGGCCGTGGGCGCGGCCGATGCCGGGTGCCCGCCCGTCCGCGCGCGCCGAGGCCCGGCCGGACCGGGCGCGGTGTCACCGCGCCGGCCGATGGCGTCCGGCAGTACGACCGATGTCGCGTCTCAGCTGAAGGAGAACCCGCATCCATCCCCGTCAAGTGAAGCCCTGCCGACCCTCCGCACGGTCGAAGGCGGTGACCCGTGGGACACGCTGACACCCTGCTCGCCATGGGCGGAGCCTTCCTGGCCGCCGCGTTCCTCGCCCGCCTCGGCGGCCGGATCGGACTTCCGACGATTCCCCTGTTCATGCTCGCCGGCATCCTGCTCGGCCCCCACACACCGGGCTTCGTCCTGGTCGAGGACGCGCACGACTTCGAGATGCTCTCCGCGCTCGGACTGGTGCTGCTGCTCTTCTACCTGGGCCTGGAGTTCCACCTCGACGACCTGAAGAGCGGCGGCAAGAGGCTGCTGACCGCGGGCGGCATCTACCTGCTGCTGAACGTCGGTGCCGGACTCGGCTTCGGGTTCGTCCTGGGCTGGGGCGTGCGCGAGGCCCTGGTGCTCGCCGGCGTGCTGGGCATATCCTCCTCCGCCATCGTCACCAAGATCCTCATCGACCTCGGGCGGATCGGCCGCCCGGAAACCCGTCTGATCCTGGGCGTCATCGTCGTCGAGGACATCTTCCTGGCGCTGTACCTGGCCGCCCTGCAACCGGTCATCGCGGGCGCGCACGGCGTCGCGGACATGGCCCTGCAGGCCGGCAAGGCCTTCGGATTCCTGCTGGTGCTGGCCGCCGCCGCCCGCTACGGGACCCGGCTGGTGGGCCGCCTGATCGCCACCCGGGACAACGAACTGCTGGTCATCAGCTTCCTCGGCGCCGCGGTCCTCGTCGCCGGGGTCTCCGAGGTCCTCGGCGTCGCCGACGCCATCGGCGCCTTCATGGTGGGCCTCATCCTCGCCGGCACCCCCTCCGGTCCCCGTATCCGGGAACTGGTGCACCCGCTGCGCGACGCCTTCGCCGCCATCTTCTTCTTCGCCTTCGGACTCGCCATCGACCCCGGTGACATCGCCTCCGTGGCCGGTCCGGTCACCGCGGCGGCGGTCCTGACCGTCCTGATGAACGTCGCCGCCGGGCTGTGCGTCGCCCGTGTCTACCACTACGGCGCCCAGCCCGCGGCGGAGATCGCCACCACGCTGGTCGCCCGCGGGGAGTTCGCGCTGATCCTGGCCGCCATGGCCGCGGGCGCCGGACTCGACGCACGGCTCGCCCCGTTCATCGCCGGGTACGTCCTGGTCCTCGCCGTGCTCGGACCCATCGTCGCGGGCCGGGCGCACGTCCTGGCCGGCTGGCTGCGGGCCGCCGGCCGGCTGCTGCCCGGCACGGGCTCACCGGCCGGAACGGGCAGTGCGCGGTCCGAGGCGGAGGAGGCCGGTCAGCCGGTGTCCGCGGCGGTGCCGTCGGCGTCCCGCGCGGACGCCGACCGGTAGGGCCGGTCCCCGGGCACCGGGTGGGACACCGGCCGGTGCCCCGGTGGGACAATCTGCCCGCGGGGTCGGTGTCCGATGATGTGGTCGGAGCCGTCCGGGACCGGAAGGAGCCGTCAGCATGATCGAGTGGGTGCCCCTGGGCAGCGGTCCCAGACCCGTTCCCCGGCCGGTCGCCGCTCCGCTGGTCTGGGCGGGGGCCTTCGCGGGCGCCCTGGCCCTGGTGGCGCTCGTCAACGGCACCGTGGGCTACGGCCGTCCGGGACTGGCCCTGGCCCTGCTCTCGCTGCTGGCGGCGCTGCTCGGCGTGTGCGCCCGGTTCACGGCCGCTCCCGGGACGGCCCTGCTGTGCTGGCTGTCCCTCAACGGCTTCGCGATCCCGCCGGCCGGCGTCCTCACCTGGGCCGGCCGGCGGGACGCGTTCTGGCTGGCCTGCCTGCTCGCGGCCGCCCTGGTCGGTACGGCCCTGGCCCGGCTGGCGCACGCGCGGGCCGCCTACCGCCGGCTGACCACCGCGTCCGGACCCGACTCGCCGGACGCGGCGACCGGCGACCTCTGATCCGCATCCGGGCCGCGAGCCCGGTGCGGGTGGGAAGGCTCCACCGCGGGACCGCCGGTCTCCCGGTGGAGCCGTCCGCGTCGTGCGGGGTCAGGCCGTGTGCAGGGTCAGCCCGTAGCGGTTGAGGATCTCGTTGACGGGCTGGAACCACGTCTCACCGCCGCTGGAGCAGTTGCCCCAGCCGCCCGAGGTGACGCCCTGGGCCTGGTCGCCGCTGATGAAGGAGCCGCCCGAGTCGCCGCCCTCGGCGCAGACGCTGGTCTTCGTCATCTGATGCACGGCGCCCTGGCTGTAGTTGACCGTCTCGTTCTTGGCCAGCACCGTGCCGCAGTGCCAGTGCGTGGTGGAGCCGGAGCGGCAGATCGACGCGCCCACCGGTGCCTCGTTCGAGCCGCGCACCAACTGGTCGGAGACCGTGCCCCAGCCGAGGACCACCGGCACCGTCCACCAGCCGCTGCCCACGCTGACCCAGGCGTAGTCGTTGCCCGGGAACGACGAGCCCTGGAAGGTGCCGATGTGCGAGCCGTCCCAGCCGCGCACCGCCCCTCCCACGCCGCCGCAGTGCCCGGCGGTGACGAAGCCGCCGTGGACCGAGAAGCCGATGGAGCAGCGGACGTTGCCGGTGTAGTACGGGTCGCCGCCGACCGTGCCGGCCGCGAAGGTGCTCGGCGCCGAGGACACCGTGCGCACCGTGACCGGACCGGCCGCGCGTGCGCGTTCCACGAAGCGCCGGACATCGTTGTCGGCGCGCTCGCCGCGGACCACGTCCACGACGACGGTGTTGGCGGCCGGGTCGACGTGCCAGCTGCTGACGCCGGCCGGCGCGTCCAGGCGGTCGATGCGCGCCTTGGCCGCGTCCAGCCGCTCCGCGCTGTGCTCGACGGTGGTCACGTGCGCCCCGGTGGCCGCCACCGCCCGCACCGTCGTGGCCGGCGCGTCGGAGGTGACGGCCACGGTGAGCCGTCCCCGGTCCGCGTCGAACCAGGAGCCGCCGAACGCCTCCCCGGCGGCCCGGCGAGCCGTGGGCGCGAGGTCGGTGGCGCGGCGCTCGGCCGCGAGCCGGTCCTCCGCCTCGGCGCGGGTGAGACCGAAGTCCCGCTGCATGGAGTCCAGGAGGCCGGCCGAAGCGGGCTGTTCCCCGGCCGTGTCGGCGGGGGCGCCGGTCGCCGAGGCCGGCAGGGCGCCGGCCGCGGTGAGGCCGCCGAGCACGAGGAGGGTGGCCAGGCCGAGGTGCCTGAGTCTGCTGCGTCTCACGGGAGTTGCCCTTCGTCGTTCCAGCAAGGTGGGGGTGGAACTGATCGGTGGAACAACCGCGGATCTGAGAGCGCTCTCATCGGGTTGTGACGAGCTTAGCCAGGGCGAGAGATCAGGTCCATGCCAATGCGGCGCCTTTCCGCGCACCGTCCGCCCGAAGGCCGGCGCCGGTTCCGTACACCGCGTCCAGGGCCCCGGGTCGTCGCGGTCGCCCACCGTTCCGGACGGTCCTGGCGGCGTACCCGGTTGACCGGCCGCGAACGGGGCACTCAGGGCTGCGTCCTCGCAGTGACGGGCATCGGACGCGGGAGGTACGCGTGGCGGTTCGGCATCGATTGATCCAGGCGAGTCCGCAGGCGGTGTGGGACGTCCTCGCCGACGGCGACCGGTACGTCGAGTGGGTCGTGGGTCCCTCGGACGTCACCCCCCGGAGCGGGCGGTGGCCGCAGGTCGGCGCGACGATCGCCTACGAGATCCGGCTCGGGCCGGTGCGGCTGAACAACGAGTCGGTCGTCAGGCGCTGCGTGGCGGGCTCCGAGCTGGAGATCGAGGCCAAGGCGGGTCCGCTCGGCACCGCCCGCATCGCCATCGAACTGCGCCCCTGGGGCGAGCAGTGTCTGGTGATCGTGGACGAACACCCGCTGCGCGGCCCCGGCGGCCTGCTGCACAACGTGGGCGTCGAGGCGCTGATCCAGGTCCGGCACCGCGCGATGCTCGCCAGGCTCGCGAAGCTCTGCGAGGCCGGTGACGGGTGCCGCCCGGACACGGCGGACTCCACGGGGTCGGTGAGCTTCGGGCCGGAGACCGGCCGTGCCTGACGCGGTGGTCGTCGGGTCCGGCCCCAACGGACTGGTGGCGGCCAATCTGCTCGCGGACGCCGGCTGGAGCGTCGAGGTCCTGGAGGAGCAGCCCGAGCCGGGCGGCGCGGTGCGGCACGACAGCGAGGTCGCCCCCGGCTTCGTCAACGACCTGTTCAGCTCCTTCTACCCCCTCGCCGCCGCCTCCCCGGTACTGGCCGGACTGCGCCTCCAGGACCACGGACTGCGCTGGGCCCATGCCCCGCACGTCCTCGCCCACCCGCTGACCGACGGCACCTGCGCCGTCCTCGACCGGGACGTCGCCGTCACCGCGGCCTCGCTCGACGCCTTCGCGCCCGGCGACGGCGCCGCCTGGGACCGCCTGCACGAGGTGTGGGACCGCTACCGCTCCGACATCCTCGACGCCCTCTTCACGCCCTTCCCGCCGGTCCGCGCCGGCGCCCGGCTGGCCCTGCGGCTGCGCGGCGGAGGCGGTCTGCGGCTGGCCCGCACCCTGGTGCTGCCGGTGCGCCGCCTGGGGGAGGAGGAGTTCCGGGGCGAGGGCGGCAAGCTGCTCCTGGCCGGCAACGCGCTCCACGCCGACCTCGCCCCCGAGGCGGCCGGCAGCGGCGGCTTCGGCTGGCTGATGTCGATGCTCGGGCAGACCTACGGCTTCCCCGTGCCGGTCGGCGGCTCGGGGGCGCTCACCGCTGCCCTGGTCCACCGGCTGCTGGCCCGCGGCGGCAGCCTGCGGTGCGGGGAGCGGGTCGAGCGGATCGTGGTCCGCGACCGGCGCGCGGTGGGCGTCCGCACGGCCGGGGGCGAGACGGTCGACGCCCGCCGCGCGGTCCTGGCGGACGTGTCGGTGCCCGCCCTCTACGGCGATCTCGTCGGCCCCGAGCACCTGCCCGACCAGGTCGTCGCCGATCTGCGCCGCTTCCAGTGGGACTTCGCCACCTTCAAGGTGGACTGGGCGCTGGACGGGCCCGTGCCCTGGCGGTGCGAGGACGCGGCGCGCGCGGGCACCGTGCACCTGGCCGACGGGCTCGACGAGCTGACCCGGTTCGCCGCCCAGATCGCCATGCGGCAGGTGCCCGACCGTCCCTTCTCCCTGTTCGGGCAGATGACGACCACGGACCCGGTGCGCTCACCGAGCGGCACCGAGTCCGCCTGGGCGTACACCCACGTCCCCCATGACATCCGGGCCGACGCGGGCGACGAGGGCATCACCGGCAGCTGGGACGCCAAGGAGCAGGAGCTCATGGCCGACCGGGTCGAACGCCAGGTGGAGCGCTTCGCGCCGGGCTTCCGCTCGCTGATCCGGGCCCGGCGCGTCCTGGCCCCGCCGACGCTGCAGGCACTGAACGCCAACCTCGAGGGCGGTGCCATCAACGGCGGCACCACCGCCATGCACCAGCAACTGGTCTTCCGGCCCGTGCCCGGCACCGGGCGGCCGGAGACCCCGGTGGCCGGCCTCTTCCTCGCCTCCGCGGGCGCCCACCCCGGTGGCGGGGTGCACGGGGCGCCGGGCGCCAACGCGGCCCGCGCCGCCCTGCGCCGGCAGCGGTTCGGGGACCTCACGCGGGTGCAGCGCGCCCTCACCCGGCGCGACCGCACCGGCGACAAGAAGTGATCCCCCGTGACCCCGCCCGCGCACCCCGAGGGAAAGAGCCGGCCGATGACGGACAGCCCCCTGCGTGACCGAACCGTCGTGGTGACCGGCGCCGCACGCGGACTGGGCGCCGCCCTGGCCCGCGCGTGCGCCCTCCGCGGCGCCCGGCTCGCCCTGCTCGGCCACGAGAAGCCGCTCTTGGACGCCGTGGCGGCGGCCGTGCCGGCCCCGGCCCTCGCCGTCGATACCGACGTCACCGACCCGGCCGCGCTGGAGGCGGCGGCCGGCGAGGTGCGCGCTCGCCTAGGCCCCCCGTCGGTCGTCGTCGCGAACGCCGGCATCGCGCTCGGCGGGCCGTTCGCCACGTCGGACCCGGACGAGTGGGGCCGCGTCGTCGACGTCAATCTGACCGGCAGCGCCCACACGGCCCGCGCCTTCCTGCCCGACCTGCGCCGCACCGCGGGCTACCACCTCCAGATCGCGTCACTGGCCTCACTGGGCGCCGCGCCCATGATGAGCGCCTACTGCGCCTCCAAGGCGGGCGTGGAGGCGTTCACCCACTCGCTGCGCGCCGAGGTCGCCCACCACGGGATCGCGGTCGGCATCGCCTACCTCAACTGGATCGACACCGACATGATCCGCGACGCCGACCGGTACGCCGTCCTGCGCGAACTGCGCGGGCACATGCCGGGCCCGGCCCGCCGCACCTTCCCCGCCGACGAGGTCGCCGCCCGGCTGGTCCGCGCCGTGGAGCGCCGCAGCACCGCCGTGTACGTGCCCCGCTGGCTGCGCCTGGCCCAGGTGGGGCGCACGGCCCTGCCGCCCCTCGTCCTCCGGGTCGCCCGGCGCGACCTGCCCCGCCTGGAGGCCGACGGGGCGCTGAACGCGACCGGCCCGCTGGGCGCGGGCGGCACGGCGGACCGCGGAGCGTAGCGTCTCCGGGCGTCCACGCGGCACGGCGGCACGGCGCCGCGCCCCATGCCCGCGCCGCACACGCGCCCCATGCCCGCACCGCACACCCGGACGGGCGCGTGTGGTGGCCGCCCGGCACGAGTGGCGTCAGGACTGCCCGCTGTTCACCGTCGGCGGCTACCGCGACCGCCCGACGGTGCGCACCCCGGACCCGTCCGTGGTGGTCGCCGGGGATCTGGTCCGTACGGACC
>MUMD01000340.1 GCA_002155895.1 Streptomyces rochei | reverse complement strand
GCCAGGGCGGGGGTGAGCGCGGCGGCCAGTCCGGTCGCGAGGAGGAAGGCGCGTCGGCTGGGTCCGGCACCGGTACGGCGGGCGTGCGGCCACAGGGAGGTCATGCCCCTGTCCCTTCCCCGATCCGGGGTCGGCCAGGCGGCGGTACGGGGGCTGCGGCGGCGGACGGGAGGGGTTACGAAAAGGGGGCCCGACCGCCGTTCCGGTTCGCCTCCGTTCCGGTGCGCCCAGACCCCGACGAGGTGACCATGCGCCTGCTGCTCGTGCATCCCAGCGCCCTGATGTACTCCGAGATCTTCCTGCGCCTGGAACCGCTCGGTCTGGAGCGGGTGGCGGGCGCCGCCCGCGACGCGGGCCACGAGGTGCGGGTCGTGGACCGCCAGGTGCTCAGCGAGCGGGTGCTGCGCGACGAGGTGCGGGCGTTCCGGCCCGAGGCGCTCGGGATCTCGCTGAACTACCTGGCGAACATCCCGGAGGCGATCGAGCTGGCGGTGAAGGTGAAGCGGGAGGTCCCGGACTGCTTCGTCTTCTTCGGCGGGCACAGCGTCTCCTTCGTCGCCGAGGACGTGCTGGAGCAGGCGGCCGGGGCGGTGGACGCGGTGGTCCGGGGCGAGGGCGAGCCGGCGATCGCGCCGCTGCTGGAGGCAGTGCGCGACGGCGGGGTCGACGGCGTCCCCGGCATCGTCACCGCCGCCGGACGCGGTCCCGCGCCGCTGATGATGCACGGCATCGACTCCCCGCTCCCGGCCCGCGACCTGATGCGCAACCGGCGCCGCTACTTCATCGGCGAGCTGGACCCGTGCGCCTCCATCGAGTTCACCCGCGGCTGCCCGTGGGACTGCTCGTTCTGCTCGGCCTGGACGTTCTACGGCCGCAGCTACCGCAAGGCCTCCCCCGAGGCGGCGGCCGAGGACCTGGCGCGCATCCGCGAGCCCAACGTCTTCATCGTGGACGACGTGGCCTTCATCCGGCCGGAGCACGGCAACGCCATCGCCGACGAGGTGGAGCGGCGCGGCATCCGCAAGCAGTACTACCTGGAGACGCGCAGCGACGTGCTGCTGCGCCACCCCGAGGTCTTCGAGCGGTGGGCGCGGCTCGGCCTGCGGTACATGTTCCTGGGCATGGAGGCCATCGACGCCGAGGGGCTCGACCTGTTCCGCAAGCGGATCAGTCCGGACGAGAACGTCCGTGCGCTGGAGGCGGCCCGGCGGATGGGCATCCAGGTCGCGATCAACCTGATCGTGGACCCGGCGTGGGACGAGGAGCGCTTCCGGGTGGTGCGGGAGTTCGCGCTGTCGGTGCCGGAGATCGTGCACTTCACGGTGATGACGCCGTACCCCGGCACGGAGATCTGGCACACCGAGTCACGCCGCCTGACCACCCGCGACTACCGCCTCTTCGACATCCAGCACGCGGTGGTGCCGACGACGCTGCCGCTGGACCGGTTCTACGAGGAGCTGGTGCGGACCCAGGCCGTGATCAACCGCAAGCACCTGGGCCTCAGGACGGCGTTCGGCGCGGCCCGGATCCTCGGCCGGAACCTGCTGCACGGGCAGACGAACTTCGCGCGGATGCTCTGGAAGTTCAACCAGGTCTACAACCCGCGCCGGCAGTTCGCGGACCACGGCATGCCCGTCCGGTACGAACTCCCGCTGCCGCGGCCCGTCGACGTCGGCGACCGGCGGCAGCTGTACGTGCACACCCGGCCCGCTCCGCGGACGTCGCCGCCGCGCCGGTCGTAACCGTTGAAGGCCCCGCGGAATAGGACTAGAGTCGGCACCGTTGAACTGGTTGAACATTCAACATCACGGGCGAACCTTCCTGGAGGACACCATGACCACGACCCCCGACCTCGCGACCCTGACCGGCGAGTACACCATCGACCCGGCCCACACGACGATCGGCTTCACCGCGCGCCACGCCATGGTCACCAACGTCAAGGGCAAGTTCCTCGACTTCAGCGGCACCCTGCACCTGGACGGCACCGACCCGGCGAAGTCCACGGCGACCCTCGACGTCACGATGGACAGCATCGACACGGGTTCCGCCGACCGCGACGGCCACCTCAAGAGCTCGGACTTCTTCAAGACGGACGAGTTCCCGAAGATGACCTTCCGTTCCACCTCGGCGGAGTCCCTCGGCGGCGACGACTACCGCATCACCGGTGACCTCACGATCCTCGGCACCACCCGGCCGATCAGCATCGACCTGGAGTTCAACGGCGCCGCCAAGGACCCGTTCGGCAACGAGCGCGTCGGCTTCGAGGGCAAGGCCGAGATCAAGCGCTCGGAGTGGGGCCTGACCTGGAACGCGGCCCTGGAGACGGGCGGCGTGCTGGTCTCCGACAAGATCAAGCTCAACTTCGACATCTCGGCGATCAAGCAGGCCTGAGCTCGACGTCGGCGGCGGCCCGGACCCGGATACGCCGGCCGGGCCAGCCGATCGTCCGGTAGACCGTGTTGCACTGCGCGATCGAGTCGTCGGCCGGCACCAGGCGGCCCGCGTCGGCGGGGGTCCGCCGCGAGGTGGTGTGCCCGTCGGCCACCACGACCAGGTCGTACCCCCGGCTCAGCGCCTGCCGCGCCGTGGTGTCCACACAGACCTCCGTGGCGAAACCGGTGACGACGACCTCGGTGACGCCGAGCCCCCGCAGGAGACCGTCGAGGTCGGTGCCGAGGAAGCTGTCGGGGGTGGTCTTGTCGACGACCGGCTCCCCCTCGCGCGGCGCCAGCTCAGGCACCACCCGCCACCCCTCGGTGCCGGGCACCATGCCCTCGTCCCGCTGCCGGACGGTCACCACCGGCACCCCGGCCGCCCTGGCCCGTTCGCTGAGTCCCACGATCACGGCCACCGTCTCGGCGGCCCGGTGCGCCAGGGCGACGGTGGCGTTCTGCATGTCGATGACGAGGAGCGCGGTGCGGGACGGCATGGGCTCACCGTAGCGGCGCCTCCCGCGAGGGCGCCCCGCTCTCCAGCAGTCCCCGCGCCTGGTCGAGGGCCGCGCCGAAGGGGTCGGGGAAGACCCCGAGCCCGTGCGCGACCAGCGCTCCCTCGTGCAGCAGCATCAGGGCCCGCCCCAGACGGTCCGCCCCGGCCGGGTCGGCCCGGCGGGCCAGGCCGGTGAACAGCTCCAGCATCCACCGCTTCTGCCCGGTGATGACCGCGTACGCCGGATGGGCCGGGTCGCTGATCTCCGCATGCGCGTTGATCATGCTGCACCCCTTGGCCCCGTACTCCGCCGCCCACACCCGGGAGGCCTCGAAGACGGCCGCCACCCGGTCCGCCGCCCCCTCCCCCGCCGCGTCCAGCCGGCCGGCGAGCAGCGCCCGCCAGCGCTCGTCGCGTCCGGCCAGGTACTCCACGACGATCTGCTCCTTCGAGCCGAACCGGTCGTACAGCGTCTTCTTGGTCACCCCGGCCTCGGCGGCGATGAGATCCACCCCGACGGCGTGGATGCCGTGCTCGTAGAACAGCCGCTCGGCGGCCTCCAGCACCCGTCGCGCGCCGGGCGTCATCCGGACGCGGCGCGGTTCCTCTTCCGACCCCATGCTCCCCAGTATACCGATCTGTATAGTGGGCACCCGGGACGAGTAAACCGATCTGTCTACTCGGGATGTGGTCGACGTGAACGCCCTGCTCTCGGTCGCCTTCGTACTGTGCTGGAGCTCCGGTTTCATCGGCGCCAAGCTCGGCGCGGGGACCGCGGACGCGAGCACGCTGCTGATGTGGCGGTTCCTGCCGCTCGCCGCGGTCCTGGTCGCCGCCGCGGCCCTCTCCCGGAAGGCGTGGCGGGGCCTGACGCTCCGGGACGCCGGCCGGCAGATCGCCATCGGCGCGCTCTCCCAGAGCGGCTACCTGCTCAGCGTGTACTACGCCATCCAGCTCGGCGTCTCCAGCGGCACCACCGCCCTGATCGACGGCGTCCAGCCGCTGGTCGCCGGTGCGCTCGCCGGGCCCCTGCTCCGGCAGTACGTGTCCCGCCGGCAGTGGCTGGGACTGTGGCTGGGTCTGGCCGGTGTCGCCACGGTGACCGTGGCCGACGCCGGGGCGTCGGGCGCGGACGTGTCCCGGTGGGCGTACTTCATACCCTTCCTCGGCATGCTGTCCCTGGTGGCGGCCACCTTCCTGGAAGGCCGCTCGCCCAAGCCCGTCGCGCCCCGGGCGGCGCTCACGATCCACTGCGTGACCAGTGCCGTCCTCTTCTCGGCGCTCGCGGTGGGCGCCGGGGCCGCGGTCCCGCCCGCCGACTCATCGTTCTGGACGGCGACCGCCTGGCTGGTGGTGCTGCCCACCTTCGGCGGCTACGGGCTGTACTGGCTGCTCCTGCGCCGGTCGGGCCTCACCGAGGTCAATACGCTCATGTTCCTCATGGCTCCGGTCACGGCAGTGTGGGGCGCCCTGATGTTCGGTGAGCACTTCGGCGTGCAGACCGCGATCGGCCTGGCCGTGGGCCTCGCGGCCGTGGTGGTCGTGCGGCGCGGGCGAAACCCGGTCGCGCCGCTCGCCGCGAGCCGCTAATGTGCCCGGCGTGAACAGCCCCGAAGCGTCCAGACTCCGGCCACCGGTCCTCCGGTGGCTGTTCGTGATGCCGGGCCGCGGGACGCGCTGAGCGCGTACCCGTAGTCACCGCCGCACACCACCGCCCCCGGACGGCCGTCCGCCGTGTCGTGTTTCGCGTCGACTTCCGGGTTCGGGGTTTCTTTCATGCCGTTCGCTCTTCTTCTGCTGGGCCTTGCCGTGTTCGCCCAGGGAACGTCCGAGTTCATGCTGTCCGGGCTGGTGCCGGACATCGCGAGGGATCTACGGGTCACCGTGCCCGCGGCGGGGGCCCTGACCTCCGCCTTCGCGGTGGGGATGGTCGTCGGGGCGCCGTTGATGGCGGCGCTCGGGCGGCGCTGGTCGCGCCGGGGCGCCCTGCTGGGCTTCCTGCTCGTCTTCCTCGCCGTCCACGTGGTCGGTGCGGTCACCGACCGTTTCGAGGTGCTGCTGGCCACGCGGGTGGTGGGTGCGCTGGCCAACGCCGGCTTCCTGGCCGTGGCGCTGGTGACCGCCGCCGGCCTGGTGGCGCCGGGTGCCAAGGGGCGGGCCACGGCCACGCTGCTGGGCGGTGTGACGCTGGCCTGCGTGGTCGGGGTGCCCGCGGGAGCGCTGCTCGGTCAGGTGTGGGGCTGGCGCTCGGCGTTCTGGGCGGTGGCGTTGCTGTCGGTGCCCGCGGTCATCGCGGTGGCCCGGTCGGTACCGGGCGGGGCCGCCGACGCCACGCCTCCCCCGCTGGTGGACGAGGTGCGGTCGCTGCGCAGCCCGCGGCTGCTGCTCGCGCTGCTGCTGGGAGCCCTGGTGAACGGGGCGACCTTCTGCACCTTCACCTATCTCGCGCCGCTGGCCACGGAGGTCGGCGGACTGGACGACGCGTGGGTGCCGGGGGTGCTCGCGCTGTTCGGGGCGGGCTCGTTCGTGGGGGTGA
>MUMD01000034.1 GCA_002155895.1 Streptomyces rochei | reverse complement strand
CTCCCGCTCGAGCGAAGCCGAGAGTGGGGGAGGCACCCCGCGGCGCCGGGCCGCGCGAACCGCCCCCGCGAGCAGCGAGCGCCGGGGACCGCTCGGACGCCGCTCAGTCCCCCAGCACCCGCCGCCACTCCCCGACCGCCTCCGCCGAGACCGGCCCGTCCCACCCGGAGGGCCGTGCCGCCCCACCGATGTGAAAGCCGTCGATCCCCGCGTCCAGCAGCCCCGGCACGTGCTCCAGCCGCAGCCCGCCGCCCACCAGCAGCTGCTGCTCGTACCCCGGCTCCCCGCGCCGCCGCGCCTCGGCGAGCAGCACGGTCAGCCCGTCGTCCACCCCGCCGGCCGCCCCGGCCGTCAGATACGTGTCCAGCCCGGGAAAGTCCGCGAGCTGCTTGCGCAGGGCGTCCCGGTTCGCGGCGCGGTCGATCGCGCGGTGGAAGGTCCACCGGCACCCCTCCAGCGCCCCGGCGACCTCTTCCACCGCACCGAGATCGACGTCGCCGTCCGCGTCGAGGAACCCGAGCACGAACTCCGTCGCCCCGGCCTCCCGCAGCCGCCCGGCGACCCCGACCAGCCGCTCGACGTCCCCGGCGGCGAATCCGTCCGCCAGCCGCAGCATCACCCGCAGGTCGATGTCGACGGCGGCGCGGATCGCGGCGACGGTCTCGGCCGACGGGGTGAGTCCGTCGGCCGCCATGTCGGTGACCAGTTCGAGGCGATCCGCGCCTCCGGCCTGGGCGGCGACGGCGTCCTCGACGTCGAGGGCGATCACCTCCAGGACTGCACGCTTGCTCATGGGACCCCATTCGTCGGCCTACTACAGGTCTAGTCCAATCCAAGACTACGCCCCGAAGCCCGGCCGGGACTCCCCCACGCCGCCTCCCGGCGCCGCTCAGCCCCCGAAGAGGTTCAGCTCCGCCGCCTCCACCCCGGCCAGTTCGTAGCCGTTCCCGTCCTCGACGGGCCGGCCGGCGTACAGCCGCACCAGGGTCGGCGCGTCCCCGATGAACCGGCCCGGCGGCCGCTCGCCGCTCGCCCCGCCCAGCTTCAGCGGCTCGTCCACGTCGTCGAGGTCGGCGTGGAGCGGCACATGGCCGCGGTCGCGGGTGAGCGTGCCCAGCAGCGCCAGCGCCTCCGGCAGTCCGCGCCCGGCGTACGCCCCCGGCTCGCCGAGGGCCACCCGTACGTCGCCCGCGTGCACCCACTCGCCCAGGGCCAGCATGTCCAGGACGCCACCGGCGCGGCCGATCACCGGACCGGCCTCGGTCATGCCGCGTTCCAGCTCGTCGAGGATCCGGGCGTTGGTCCAGTCGGCGCGTTCGGCGATGTCCCGGTCGTTGGACTCGGGCGAGAAGACGCCTCGCTCGAAGCGGTTCTCCACCGCCCGCGTCAGCGCCGAGGAGCAGTGCGCCAGCACGTCCCGCACGGTCCAGCCGGGACACGCGGCCACCGGCAGCGCGAAGTCGGCGTCCGTCCGGGACCGCAGCAGCGGCAGCAGCTCGTCCCGCTCCGCGGCCAGCAGCCGCCCGGGCCGTTCGGGATCGCGTACGTCGTGCACGTCAGCAGGAGTCGTCATGACTCCACGTTAGGGGCGCGGCCGTCCCCGCGGTCAGTGTGCCGTGAGATCGTCCAGCTCGGCGGCGAACAGGAGCGCCGGGTCGAATCCCATGCCGGCGAAGTGACCGGCCAGCTCCAGCGACAGCACGCCGTGCAGCCGGGTCCAGAAGGACAGGGCCCGGTGGAGGGCGGCGGGGGGAGCCGGGTGCCCGCCCGCCCACTGCCGGTGGCCGTCGAGGTGCGCCTCGAACGCCGTCGGCCCCCCGCCCTCGTCCGCCGGCCCGGCGCAGGCGTCGAGGATGACGGCCATGGTCTCGGCGGCGATCTGGGTGACGTCGGCGGGCGCGTGGTAGCCCGGGACGGGGGTGCCGAAGACCAGGAAGTACCGCTGGGGGTCGGCCAGCGCCCAGGAGCGCATGGTGTGCGCAAGGCCGGCCAGGTCGGCGCCGGAACCGGCGGCTGCCCGGAAGGTGTCGGCGAGGCTGCGGTAGGCGTCCCTGACGAGTTCGGTGATCAGCTCGTCGCGGCCGGCGAAGTACCGGTAGAGCGCGGGCCCGCTCATCCCCATCCGCTTGGCGATCGCGTTGAGGGAGAGCGCGGACGCCCCCGCCGTGGCGATCTGCTCCCGGGCGTGCTCCTTGATCTCCGCGCGCACCTGGGCGCGGTAGCGCTCGCGCGGTGTCCCGGTGCCCGCCTGCGTCATGGTCCGCCGCCTCTCCGGTCCGCGTGGATCCAACGTGACTACAGAGTCAAGATTGAGTGAGAGGTTATCACCGCGGTCGCCGTCCTCCGCTCGGTGACAATGGGCCCATGGCCGACCTCGACGCCCTGCGCTCCCGCTTCGCCCGCGCCCTGGACGGGGCCCGCGGCCCCGGGGGCGGCCCGGACCCCGCGCCGTACGCCGACAACCTGCTCGCCCGCTGGCGGGAACCCCAGCGGCGCTACCACACGCTCGCGCACCTGACGGCGGTCCTGGACCACATCGACGTACTGGAGGAGCACGCCGACGACCCGGACGCGGTGCGGCTCGCCGCCTGGTTCCACGACGCGGTCTATCTGCCCGAGCGCTCGGAGAACGAGGAGCGCTCGGCCCGTCTCGCCGAGCGCGCCCTGCCCGAGGCCGGCGTCCCGGCGGGCCGGACCGCCGAGGTGGCCCGCCTGGTCCGCCTCACCGTCACCCACGCCCCGGCCGAGGACGACCGGGACGGGCAGGTGCTGTGCGACGCCGACCTCGCGATCCTCGCCTCGCCCCCGTCGGCGTACGCCGCGTACACGGCGGCCGTACGGCAGGAGTACCACTTCGTGCCGGACGACGCCTTCCGCGAGGGCCGCGCCGCGATCCTGCGCCGACTCCTCGCGCTGCCCGCTCTCTTCCACACCCCGCACGGCCGCCGCGCGTGGGAGGCGACCGCCCGCTACAACCTCACCGGCGAGCTGGAAATGCTGTCGCCGGGCGGAGAGGCCGCGACGTAGCCTGCCCCGCATGCTGACCTTGGGCGGGGAACAGGTGGAGGAGGCCGTCGCGGGCGCCGTGGCGCTGCTGCGGACGGCGACGGACCGGGACTGGACGGCGGTGCGGGCCGGACGGCTGGACTGGGACTGCCGGCGCACGGCCGAGCACATCGCGAGCGACCTCATCGCCTACGCGGGTCAGCTCGCCGGCCGTGCCACCCGGGCGTACGTCCCGTTCGAGATCACCCTCGACGACGGCACCGACAACGAGGGGTGCCTGCACGTCATCGAGACCACGGGCGCCCTGCTCGCGGCGGCCGTCCGCACCACGCCGCGCGAGGTCCGCGCCTTCCACCCGTACCCCTTCCGCAGCGCGGACCGCGAAGGCTTCGCCGCGATGGGGATCACCGAGGTGCTGGTCCACACGCACGACATCGCCGAGGGCCTGGGCCTCGCCCACGAGCCGCCCGCCGGGCTCTGCGCGGACGTGCTCGCCCGCCTCTTCCCGCACGTCCGCCCCGGCCCCGACCCCTGGCGCACCCTGCTGTGGGCCACCGGCCGCGGCGACCTGCCCGGACGCCCGGCGGTCACCGAGTGGCGCTGGCGCAACAACCTGGTGATCGACGCCGAACGCCTCACCCTCCAGGGCGTCACCCCCGCGTCCGCCGCCGACCTGGCCGCGGGCGGCGACGGCGGGTTCGCGTGGGTCGACAGCGGCCCCTACCAGGGCACCCGGGACGCCGCCGGGATGCTGCTGAAGGCGTACGAGGCGGGCACGCACCGGCCGGAGTGGGGTGTCTTCGTCCTCGTGCGGAGCGAGGACGGCCGCGCGGTCGGCGCCATGGGCTTCCACGGGCCACCGGACGAGGAAGGCCGGGCCGAGATCGGCTACGACCTCGCCGAGGACGCCCGCGGCATGGGCTACGCCACCGAGGCGCTGCGCGCGCTGTCGGCCTGGTCGCCGGCGCGGCGCGACGGCACCGTCCTGCGCGCGAAGATCGACCGGGCCAACCTCCGCTCACAGGCGGTCGTCACCCGGGCCGGCTACCGCCTGGTCGCCGAGGACGAGGACCTGCTCACCTACGAGCTGCGCGACTGAGCGTCGGCGCCCGCGCCCTTGCGCCGCCGCAGTCCCGCCCCGTGCAGCAGCCGCACCACCTCGCGGCTGCTCACCTCCCGCGCGCCGGCCGACACCGCGTCGGCGTACCGCTGCGCGGGGATGTCGTAGTGGTCCCGCTCGAAGGCGCGGCGGGGCACGCCCAGCGCCTCGGCGAACGCGTGCAGTTCGGCGAAGGAGACGTCGCTGACCAGGTGCGACCACAGACGGCCGTGGCCCGGCCAGGTCGGCGGATCGATGTAGACGGTCACCGGCTCGTCCCCGTCCGGCTCACGACGGCCGCGGGCCGGCGCCGGCCGTGCCCAGCGAGCCGACCGCCGCCACCTTCACGCCCGCCTTGCCGCACACCCAGTGCGGGTCGGGTCCCAACTCCGGCTCGACGTCCAGCGCGTGGGGGTCGCCGGAGCCGCACACCGGGCACAGCGGCCAGCGTCCGTACCGCTCCAGCAGCGCGTCCTGCACGTCCTGCGCGACCAGCCCGGCCACGAACTCGGCGCCCTCGGGCCACTGCTCGACCCACCAGCGACGCTGCGCGACGGACTCCTCCACCAGGGACACGACGTCCGGCTCGGCGACCTGGCCCGCCACCAGATCGGCGAGCACCAGGGCGCGTGCGGCGTGCAGCGCCTGCTCCAGGGGGCTGATGGGGTCCATGCACCCATTGTGCGCACTCTTGACCCACGGACCGAAACGAAAATATCTTTCATGAGTGACCGATGAAGTGAAGGAAACTTTCGCCTCACCTCCCGCACCGGGCGCGCTGGCGGCCAAGGTGCGCACGCTGTCACCGTCGATGACCCGTTCCATGCAGCGGGTCGCCGAGGCCGTCGCGGGCGACCCGGCCGGCTGCGCGGCCCTCACGGTCACCGGCCTCGCGGAGCTGACCGGCACCAGCGAGGCGACGGTCGTCCGCACCGCCCGGCTGCTCGGCTACCCCGGCTACCGGGACCTGCGCCTCGCCCTCGCCGGCCTCGCCGCCCAGCAGCAGTCCGGCCGCGCGCCCGCCATCACCACCGACATCGCGGTCGACGACCCGATCGCCGACGTCGTGGCCAAGCTCGCCTACGACGAGCAGCAGACCCTCGCCGACACCGCCGCGGGTCTGGACACGGTCCAGCTCGGCGCGGCCGTCACCGCGCTCGCCGCGGCCCGCCGCACCGACGTGTACGGCATCGGCGCCTCCGGGCTGGTCGCCCAGGACCTCACCCAGAAACTGCTGCGCATAGGGCTGATAGCCCACGCGCCCGGCGACCCGCACCTCGCCGTCACCAACGCGGTGCAGTTGCGGGCCGGGGACGTCGCCATCGCGATCACGCACTCCGGTTCGACCGGGGACGTGATCGAGCCGCTGCGGGTCGCCTTCGAGCGCGGCGCGACGACCGTCGCCGTCACCGGGCGTCCCGACAGCCCCGTCACCCAGTACGCCGACCACGTGCTGACCACGTCGACCTCCCGGGAGAGCGAGCTGCGGCCCGCGGCGATGTCGTCGCGGACGAGTCAGCTGCTGGTGGTGGACTGCCTGTTCGTGGGGGTGGCGCAGCGGACGTACGAACAGGCCGCGCCGGCTCTGGCCGCGTCCTACGAGGCGTTGGCCCATCGGCACGGGGCGCGCGGGAGACCGTAGGGGTTGATCGGCGTGGGCGGCCGCGAACCGTATGTGGCCGGTCGCGCAGTTCCCCGCGGCCCCCAGGACGCTGCACCGCCCGGCATCGAGATCGAACCGAAAGAGCTGCACCCATGACCTCCACCCCCCACCACCCCGACCTGCGCTCCCAGTTGGAGACGCTGACCACCGAGGCGTTCCGGCCCGAGCTGGCCGAGATCGACCAGTCACCCACCCTGGACATCGCCCGCGTGATGAACGGCGAGGACGCCGCCGTGGCCGCCGCCGTCGCCGAGCGGCTGCCGGAGATCGCCGCCGCCGTCGACGCCGTCGCCGCCCGGATGGCGCGCGGCGGGCGGCTGATCTACGCGGGCGCCGGCACCGCCGGCCGGCTCGGTGTGCTGGACGCCTCGGAGTGCCCGCCCACCTTCAACACCGCCCCCGGGCAGGTCGTCGGCCTGATCGCGGGCGGCGCGGAGGCCATGGTGACCTCCGTGGAGGGCGCCGAGGACTCCGCCGAGCTGGCCCGGGCCGATCTGGACGCCCTCGGTCTCACCGCCGACGACTCGGTGGTCGGCGTCTCCGCGTCCGGCCGCACGCCCTACGCCGTCGGCGCCGTCGAGCACGCCCGCGCGCGGGGGGCCCTGACCGTCGGGCTGGCGTGCAACCGGGGCAGCGCCCTGGCCGCCGCCGCCGAGCACGGCGTCGAGGTCGTCACCGGTCCCGAGCTGATCACCGGATCGACCCGGCTGAAGGCCGGTACGGCGCAGAAGCTGGTCCTGAACATGATCTCGACGATCACCATGATCCGGCTCGGCAAGACCTACGGGAACCTGATGGTGGACGTCCGCGCCTCCAACGAGAAGCTGCGGGCCCGCTCCCGCCGCATCGTCGCCCTGGCGACCGGCGCCCCCGACGACGCGATCGAGCGGGCCCTGACCGCGACCGACGGCGAGGTCAAGCACGCGATCCTGACCCTGCTGGCCGACGTGGACGGCCCGACGGCCGCCCGCCTTCTGGAGGACTCCGGCGGCCACCTGCGCGCCGCGCTGGCGGCGGCGCGGGGCTGACCGCACGCTCGGAGGGTGATCAAGGACCCCCACGCCACGGCCGCCGCCCTCCTCCCCCTGGTCGGCGGCCCCGGCAACGTCACCTCCGTCGCCCACTGCATGACCCGCCTGCGCCTGGGCCTGGCCGACCGCTCCCGGGTGGACGACGAGGCGCTGCGGGCGGTGCCCGGGGTGCTGGGGGTGGTGGAGGACGGCGCCTCGTACCAGGTGGTGCTGGGCCCGGGGGTGGTCGGCCGGGTGACGGCGGCCTTCGAGGCGCTGCTCGCGGCCGGGCGGATCGGCACGGCGGACGACCCGGCGGACGGCGACGGGAGAGAAGGCGACGGGGAGGCCGGCGGGAAGACCGCCGGGGCGGACGACGCGTCGGTCACCCCTGCCGTCGCCCCGGCGGTCACCCCGGCGGCCGACACGACGGCCGACACGACGGCCGACACGGCGGACGCCCTCGCCCGGCGCGGCGCCGAGCTGAAGGCCCGGCAGAAGGCCCGCAACGCGACCCCGCTCAAGACGGCCCTGCGCCGCGTCGCGGACATCTTCGTCCCCCTCATCCCCGCCCTGATCGGCTGCGGCATCGTCGCCGGCATCGCGGGCCTGCTGACCAATCTGCGCTGGCTCCCCGGTCTGACCCCTGCCCTGACCGCCCTCTCCTCCGCCTTCATGGCGCTGATCGCGGTGTTCGTCGGCCACAACACGGCCAAGGAGTTCGGCGGCACGCCCGTGCTGGGCGGCGCGGTCGCCGCCGTCGTCGTCTACCCGGGGGTCGCGAAGGTGACCGCGTTCGGGACGGCCCTCGCCCCCGGCCAGGGCGGCGTCCTCGGCGCGCTGGCGGCCGCCGTGCTCGGCACGTACGTCGAGAAGTGGTGCCGCGCCCGCCTCCCCGGCACCCTGGACGTCCTGCTCACGCCGACCCTCACCGTCCTGGTCTCCGGCCTGCTCACCCTCTACGTCCTCATGTACGCGGCCGGGGAGGTCGCCACGGCCATCGGCACGGCGGCGGACTGGCTCCTGACGACCACGGGCGCCCTGGCCGGACTGATCCTCGGCGGCCTCTTCCTGCCCCTGGTGATGCTCGGCCTCCACCAGGCCCTCATCCCCATCCACACCACCCTGATCGAGCAGCAGGGCCACACCGTCCTGCTGCCCGTCCTGGCCATGGCGGGCGCGGGCCAGGTCGGCGCGGCGGCGGCGGTCTACGTCCGTCTGCGCCACGACACCTCCCTGCGCACGACGATCCGATCGGCGCTCCCGGCCGGCCTCCTCGGCGTCGGCGAACCGCTGATCTACGGCGTCTCCCTCCCCCTCGGCCGCCCCTTCCTCACCGCGTGCGTGGGCGGCGCGGCGGGCGGCGCCTTCGTCGGCCTCTTCGCGATGCTCGGCACGGAGGTGGGCGCGACGGCGATCGGCCCGTCCGGCTGGGCGCTGTTCCCGCTCCTCGCGGGCGGCGGCTGGGCGGTGACGGCGGGGGTGTACGGCGGCGGGCTGCTCACCGGGTACGCGGTGGGCTTCCTGGCGACGTACTTCTTCGGTCTGCCCGACGGCGCGGGACGCCCCGTGTGCGACCCTGAGAAACATGAACCACGCCCAGCTGACCGCCCTGGGCCGCGCCCTGCGTCTCCTCGGTGAGCACGGCGAGGCCCTGGGCACCGACACACCGGACGCCAAGCTGCACGAGGTCCGCGCGGACCTGAAGCGGGCGCTGGACCTGCTGGAGGAGAGCGTCGAGTCGACGGCCCCCAGCACCCGCTGTCCCGAGCACCCGAACGGCCCGGTCGACAAGGCGGCCCCCGACCTGTGCCTGCTGTGCGAGACCCGCCGCCGCTCCGCGCGCCGCGTCGAGTACAACGGCGGGCCGCTCCCGGCCCGGCCCGCGACCGAGCCGGTCCCGTCCCGCTACGGCGTCCGGGGCGAGCGCCCCCAGCCCCAGCAGCGCTGGCTGCCGGAGCTGTGGAACGGCCAGGCGTGGCAGCTGTGCGGCACCCCGCGCCGGGACCGTCGCGAGGCCGAGCTGTACATCGCCGCCCAGCTGCGGGCGCCCCGCGCGGCGATGGCGTACCGGCTGGTCCACGAGTTCACGGACTACGAGGTGCTGCGGGTGTGGGGGACGCCGGTACGGGTGGACATCGAGCCGATGGGCGGCGCCTGAACCGCCCCTTCGGCCGCGCGGCGCGGTCTCAGGGCGGCGTCCGCTTCCCGGGTGGTGCCGGGGCGGCCCTGCGGCCGGCGATCACCGCGCAGGCTCCGGCCAGCCCGTAGACGAGGCAGACCCCGCCCACCAGGCCGTCCTTCGACGCCTTCGCCTCCTGGGCCTTGCGCTGCTGGTCGTAGCTCCGGGTGCCCTGCGACCGGCCGTCCGCGAAGTCGTACAGGTCGCAGGTCTCGCCCGGTTTCATCGGGCCGGAGCGTTCCGCGTCCCCGTACTCCTCGATGATGCCGTCGCACCGGGGCGTGCCGTCCTCGGTCGCGGCCCCGGCCAGCAGGTACGCGCCGACGACGGCCGGGAGGAGGAACAGACCGAGCAGGAGCCCCCGGAACCGCACCGCCTCAGCCCAGCAGCGGCAGTGCCGCGAACTCGTGGCTCTCCCACAGCCGCCGGGACGCCTCCTCCGGGTAGGGCGCGACGACCGGCTCGGCGTCCAGGACCTGGACGAGGCGCCGCTCGGTGTCGTACGCCGGCCAGCCGGGGTCGCCGGTGCGGGCGAAGGCGGTCCAGGAGGAACGGAAGCGGGAGGAGAGGGCCCGCGCCTCGGCGGACGGTTCGGCGCCCTCGAAGAGGAGCAGGCCGAGGTCGGCCCGGAAGGTGCCGAAGAGCAGGGGCACGTCCAGGGCGTGGCAGGCGCCGAGGGCACCGCCGTTGCCGGGAGCCGGCCAGGTCAGCTCGTAGACGTGGGAGCGGCCGCCGCCCGCGAGGTGGGCCTCGGCCAGGTGCAGGGACGGCATGGCGAACAGCCAGTCGGTCTGGACGCGTTCGTACAGGTCGTTCGCGGACCAGCCGGGGTAGGCGGCGCGGTAGGCCGCCTCGCCGCCCGGCGCGTAGAGCCGCAGCGCCTTGGCCGCGCGCTCCTCGGAGATCTCGCCCAGCTTCCCCGCCATGGCGGTGAACAGGCGGTTCTCGTCCCGGTTGTGGCCGACGACCAGGGCGACGTCCCGGGACGCGCCGGACGCCAGCGCCTGCCACGGCGTCCGGGGCAGCACGTCGCCGTCGACGACCGGCGAGTACGGGGTGACCGTGGGCGCGGCCTGCCCCCAGCGGTCGACGTACTGGGGCATCCGGGGGGCGAGTGTCTGGCCCGCCTTGACCAGCTGGTCCGGGGCCACGGCGGCCAGGTCGGCGACGGTGGGGCGCAGGCCCAGCTCGGCGGCGAGGACGGTGCCGATGTCACGGGCGAGTTCGTCGGAGAAGAAGGTGCCCGGCACGCTCTGGGCGACGGCCCGGTGGAAGAGGCCCGCGGCACGGGGCACGGCCAGCAGGGAGGCCACGGAACCGGCGCCCGCGGACTCGCCGAAGACCGTGACCTGCCCGGGGTCGCCGCCGAACGCGGTGATGTTGTCCCGCACCCACTCCAGCGCGGCCACCTGATCCAGCAGGCCACGGTTGGCGGGGGCGCCCTCGATGCGGGCGAAGCCCTCCATGCCGACGCGGTAGTTGAGGGTGACGACGACGAGGTCGCCGTCCTCGGCGATGCGGCGGGCGTCGTAGCCGGGGCTGCCGGAGTGGCCGAGCCGGTAGGCGCCGCCGTAGATCCAGACCATGACCGGACGCCGGGCGGCCGGGTCGGGAGCGGGGGTCCAGACGTTGACGGTGAGCCAGTCGTCGCCCTCGGGCAGGGCGGCGGGCGGGCCCGCGATCCCCGTGTCCTGCGGGGGCGGCGGGCCGAAGGCGAACGCCTCGCGCACGCCGTCCCACGGGCGGGCGGGACGCGGAGCGGCGAACCGGGCCTCGCCGACCGGCGGTTCGGCGAACGGGATGCCGCGGAAGACGGTCAGTCCGTCCTCCCGGCGTCCGCGCACCGCACCGGCGGCGGTGCGCACCACGGGTTCCGGAACCTCGGGGTCGGTCATGGATCACTCCCTCACTGGACGCCGCTGGACGTACGTACGGCAGTAGTTGGTGATCCCACGGACCTTACGCCGCGGTGCGCCGCCGGTGCGGGCCGGGTCAGCTGAGGGTCTTCAGCGACGCCGCGTCGAAGGGCGCCAGTTCGCCGAAGCGGCCGGACAGGACCTTCCGTGCCCACTGCGGGTCCTGGAGCAGCGCCCGGCCGACGGCGACGAGGTCGAACTCGTCGCGCTCCATGCGGTCCAGCAGGTTGTCGAGGCTGCCCAGCGCGGCACCCTCGCCCTGGAAGGACTGGGTGAACTCGCCCTCCAGGCCCACCGATCCGACGGTGATGGCGGTCTTGCCGGTGAGCTTCTTGGTCCAGCCGGCGAGGTTGAGGTCGGAGTCGTCGAACTCGGGCTGCCAGTAGCGGCGCGTGGAGGCGTGGAAGGCGTCGACGCCGGCCGAGGCGAGCGGGGCGAGGATCGCCTCCAGCTCCTCGGGGGTCTCGGCGAGACGGGCGTCGTAGGCGTCCTGCTTCCACTGCGAGTAGCGGAAGATCACCGGGAACTCCGGGGAGACCTTCTCGCGTACGGCGGCCACGATCTCGGCGGCGAAGCGGGTGCGGGAGACCAGGTCGCCGCCGTAGGCATCGGTGCGGCGGTTGGTGCCCGCCCACAGGAACTGGTCGACGAGGTAGCCGTGGGCGCCGTGGATCTCCACGCCGTCGAAGCCGATGCGCTCGGCGTCGGCGGCGGCCCGGGCGAAGGCGCCGATGACGTCGTCCAGGTCGCGCTGGGTCATCGCCTTGCCGGTGACCTCGTCCTCGCCGATGCGCAGACCGGAGGGGCCGACGGCGGGAGCCTCGGGGAAGGGCTGGTCGCCCTGCTTGCGGACCATGCCGATGTGCCAGAGCTGCGGCACGATGGTGCCGCCCGCCGCGTGCACCGCCTCGGCGACCTTCGCCCAGCCGGCCAGCTGCTCCTCGCCGTGGAAGCGCGGCACGCGGTCGCTCTGCCCGGCGGAGTCGTGACCGACGTAGGTGCCCTCGGTGACGATCAGGCCGACGCCCGCCGCGGCACGGCGGGAGTAGTACGAGACCACGTCCTCGCCGGGGACGCCGCCCGGGGAGAACATCCGGGTCATCGGGGCCATCGCGATGCGGTTGGGGACGGTCAGGCCGTTGATGGTGGCCGGGCGGGCGAGGATCTGGGCGGCGCGCGAGGCGGCGTCGGCGGCGGTGACGGTCACGTGGGGGCTCCTCTGGAGGTACCGGTCAGTATGTGCATGCGCATGAACCTGCCCGGGACAACCGGAACCCCCGCCCCGCCCATTCCGGCCGTCCGCCATCAGTGGCGCAGGTCACAATCCGACCCGTGCGCGGCCCCGCGGGTCCCGGAAACGCCCGAGGGCGGCACCCCCCGGTCGGGGAGTGCCGCCCTCGGTCCGTACGGGACGGCCGATCAACCGGAACCGGTCGATCAGAAGTCCATGTCACCGCCCGGCATGCCGCCCGGAGCACCGGCCGCGGCGGCCTTCTCCGGCTTGTCGGCGATGACGGCCTCGGTGGTGAGGAACAGCGCGGCGATGGAGGCGGCGTTCTGCAGCGCGGAACGGGTCACCTTCGCCGGGTCGATGATGCCCTCGGCGATCATGTCGACGTACTCACCGGTCGCGGCGTTCAGGCCGTGGCCGACGGTCAGGTTGCGGACCTTCTCCACGACGACGCCGCCCTCGAGACCACCGTTGACGGCGATCTGCTTCAGCGGGGCCTCCAGGGCGAGCTTCACGGCGTTGGCGCCGGTCGCCTCGTCACCCGTCAGCTCCAGCTTCTCGAAGACCTGGGAGGCCTGGAGCAGGGCCACGCCACCACCGGCGACGATGCCCTCCTCGACGGCCGCCTTCGCGTTGCGGACGGCGTCCTCGATGCGGTGCTTGCGCTCCTTGAGCTCGACCTCGGTGGCGGCACCGGCCTTGATGACGGCCACGCCGCCGGCCAGCTTCGCCAGGCGCTCCTGGAGCTTCTCGCGGTCGTAGTCCGAGTCGCTGTTCTCGATCTCGGCGCGGATCTGGTTGACGCGACCGTTGACCTGGTCGGTCGAGCCGGCGCCGTCGACGATGGTGGTCTCGTCCTTGGTGATGACGACCTTGCGGGCGCGGCCCAGGAGGTCCAGGGTCGCGTTCTCCAGCTTGAGGCCGACCTCCTCGGAGATGACCTCGCCGCCCGTGAGGATGGCGATGTCGCCGAGCATGGCCTTGCGGCGGTCGCCGAAGCCCGGGGCCTTGACCGCGACGGACTTGAAGGTGCCGCGGATCTTGTTGACGACCAGGGTCGACAGGGCCTCGCCCTCGACGTCCTCGGCGATGATCAGCAGCGGCTTGCCCGACTGCATGACCTTCTCCAGGAGCGGGAGCAGGTCCTTGACGTTGGAGATCTTGGAGTTGGCGATCAGGATGTACGGGTCGTCGAGGACGGCCTCCATACGCTCCATGTCGGTGGCGAAGTACGCCGAGATGTAGCCCTTGTCGAAGCGCATACCCTCGGTGAGCTCCAGCTCCAGACCGAAGGTCTGGGACTCCTCGACGGTGATGACGCCTTCCTTGCCGACCTTGTCCATGGCCTCGGCGATCAGCTCGCCGATCTGGGTGTCGGCGGCGGAGATGGAGGCCGTGGAGGCGATCTGCTCCTTGGTCTCGACGTCCTTCGCCTGCTCCAGCAGGGCGGCGGAGACGGCCTCGACGGCCTTCTCGATACCGCGCTTCAGGGCCATCGGGTTGGCACCGGCCGCGACGTTGCGCAGACCTTCCTTGACCAGGGCCTGGGCGAGAACGGTCGCCGTGGTCGTGCCGTCACCGGCGACGTCGTCCGTCTTCTTGGCGACTTCCTTGACCAGCTCGGCGCCGATCTTCTCGTACGGGTCCTCGAGCTCGATCTCCTTGGCGATGGAGACGCCGTCGTTGGTGATCGTGGGCGCGCCCCACTTCTTCTCGAGGACGACGTTGCGGCCCTTGGGGCCGAGCGTCACCTTGACGGCGTCCGCGAGCTGGTTCATGCCGCGCTCGAGGCCGCGCCGCGCCTCCTCGTCGAACGCGATGATCTTGGCCATGTGAAGTGGTCCCTCCAGGACTGGGGGTGATTCCTTCGGACCGCGCCCGCGCCCGCGACGGACGGCTCGCCGGCCTCGTGGTTCCTTCCCCACCCGGCCCGCGGGCCTCACCGACCCGGTCCTTCGTTGTCACTCTCACCTTCAGAGTGCTAACGCCAATGATTAGCACTCGACCCCTCCGAGTGCAAGGTGCGCTCGCGAAGCGAGCTCGATGGGGGGTGGCGGTCGGGCGACGGGTGGGCGCAAGCGCCTCCGGGGGATCCGGCCCCGCACTCAGCCACCCGCGAACAGAGGACGGGCAGGCCGAAGGGCCCGCACCCCGGGTGGGGTGCGGGCCCTTCGGAGAAGAACCGTTCGCTTGCGGTGGCCGAACGTCTCAGGCGCTGAGGCGGACCATGTCGGCCTGCGGGCCCTTCTGACCCTGCGAGATCTCGAACTCGACCCGCTGGCCTTCTTCGAGGGTGCGGTAACCGTCCATCTGGATCGCGCTGTAGTGGACGAAAACATCCGCACCACCGTCGACCGCGATGAAGCCGTACCCCTTCTCCGCGTTGAACCACTTGACGGTGCCCTGAGCCATGCCTAACTCCCCTATTACTGGCCCTTGCACAGATCCACACTTCGCGGACCCGGGTCAGACCTCACCCCCCAACGACTGGGGGCGTGCGCCGGAACGCGTCGACCGCGGCTGAATGTATCTGTCCAACTGCCGTCTGCAACAGGTCAATCGGACGAGAAATCTGGACGCACCCGGCCCGGAATATGGCGAACTTTCGCCTAAATTCGGGTCAAGTCGGGTGGCGCAAAGGGCACAAAAGCCGCGAAATACGCTCACACTTTGGCTGCATCTTGTCGGACGCAAAGCAGGAATTCAGGGATCCGGATCTGTCGATCGGGAGCGCGTTCCCCAACTCTACCGCGCTCAATCACATGGAATTGCCCCCTCCGTTTCTCTCACGGAGGGGGCAATGGGTACTACGAGGCGTGTCAGCCGCCGGCGACCGCCGGGATGATGGAGACGCCCGCGCCGTCCGGCGTCGCGGTCTCCAGGCCCTGCTCGAAGCGGACGTCGTCGTCGTTGACGTAGACGTTGACGAAGCGGCGCAGCTTGCCCTGGTCGTCCAGGACGCGGGCGGCGATGCCGGTGTGGTTCTTCTCCAGGTCGGCGATGACCTCGCCGAGGTTGGCGCCGTCGGCGCTGACCTCGGCCTGCCCGCCCGTGTAGGTGCGCAGGATGGTCGGGATACGAACGGTCACGCTCATGCGAGGCCAGCCTCTCGGAAGGAGTCCAGGTTGGGTCGGATGGTGGCGGTGAGGCCGGTGCCGGCCACCGCGTCGAGGGTCTTGAGGCCGTCGCCGGTGTTGAGGACGACGGTCGTCTTCGACGGGTCGAGCAGGCCGCTCTCGACCAGCTTCCTGGTCACGCCCACCGTCACGCCGCCGGCGGTCTCCGCGAAGATGCCCTCGGTGCGGGCGAGCAGCTTGATGGCGTCGACGACCTGCTCGTCGGTCACGTCCTCCACCGCACCGCCCGTGCGGCGCGCGATGTCGAGGACGTACGGCCCGTCCGCCGGGTTGCCGATCGCCAGCGACTTGGCGATGGTGTCCGGCTTCTGCGGGCGTACGACGTCGTGCCCGGCCTTGTACGCGGTGGACACCGGCGAGCAGCCCTCGGCCTGGGCGCCGAAGATCTTGTACGGCTTGTCCTCGACCAGCCCGAGCTTGATCAGCTCCTGCAGACCCTTGTCGATCTTCGTGAGCTGGGAGCCGGACGCGATCGGGACGACGATCTGGTCGGGCAGCTTCCAGCCGAGCTGCTCGCAGATCTCGTAGGCGAGGGTCTTGGAGCCCTCCGCGTAGTACGGCCGCAGGTTGACGTTGACGAAGCCCCAGCCCTCGCCGGCCGGGTCGCCGATCAGCTCGGAGCAGAAGCGGTTCACGTCGTCGTAGTTGCCCTCGATGCCGACCAGCTCACCGCCGTAGACGGCGGCCATGACGACCTTGCCCTGCTCCAGGTCGTGCGGGATGAACACGCAGGAGCGGAAGCCGGCGCGGGCGGCGGCGGCGCCGACGGCGCCGGCCAGGTTGCCGGTGGAGGAGCAGGAGAGGGTGGTGAAGCCGAAGGCGCGGGCGGCCTCCAGGGCCTGGGCGACGACGCGGTCCTTGAAGGAGTGCGTCGGGTTGCCGGAGTCGTCCTTGACGAAGAGCTTGCCGGCCTCGACACCCAGCTCGCGGGCGAGGTTGTCGGCCTTGACCAGCTTGGTCCAGCCCGGGTTGATGTTCGGCTTGGTCGCCACGTCGGCGGGGACGGGCAGCAGCGGCGCGTAGCGCCAGATGTTCGCGGGGCCCGCCTCGATCCGCTTCCGCAGCTCCTCGGCGTCGTACGAGGAGAAGTCGTAGGCGATCTCCAGCGGGCCGAAACACTCCTCGCAGGCGAAGACCGGGCCGAGCGGCACGCGGTGACCGCATTCGCGGCAGGAGAGCGCCGCGGCGGGACCGAGGTCGACCGGGGAGGCGGCGGAGGGGGTGGGAGCGGTGGTGTCGGTGGTGCTTTCGACAGTCTGCACAGCCATGTGAGGCGAGGCCCTTTCTCCTCATCTTCCTCACGACGCATCTCGCCGTGAGACGGATTTGGCACCTTCCCTAGCCGGGAGCCTCGCCACGTCCGTGTGACAAGAACCGACTGGAGGGTTGCCGGGGCTTCATCGGGCCGTATCCCTCTGCCCCTCTGGATGAGCGGTGTTCAGTTGTTGATCTGTTGGTCGCAGGTCACGCGGCGACCCCGGCATGCGATGGTCACCCGCGTTGTTCAAGACTGTAACCGACGGCCATGACTGTTGAGATAGTCGTCCGAACCGCGAGATGGATCACAGAGGGAGCCTTTGACCGTGCTGGATGAAGTCGAGCGCTGGCTGGCCGCACGCTCCTGGTCCGTGACGGACCGGCCCCTCCAGCAGCTCCTGGCCGCCAAGCAGGCCGGCGGCCAGACGGTCAGCGTGGTGCTGCCCGCCCTCGACGAGGAGGAGACCGTCGGCGAGATCGTCTCGGTGATCCGCCGGGAGCTGATGGAGCGGGTCGCGCTCGTCGACGAACTGCTGGTGGTGGACTCCGGCTCGCGGGACCGCACGTCGGCGGTGGCCGCGGCGGCCGGCGCCCGGGTCGTGCACCGGGACGCGATCCTGCCGCGCGTCCCCGCGGTACCGGGCAAGGGCGAGGTGCTGTGGCGCTCGCTGCTGGTCACCGGCGGCGACATCGTCTGCTTCGTCGACGCCGACCTGCGCGAGTTCCGCGCCGACTTCGTCTCCGGCATCGTGGGCCCGCTCCTCACCGACCCGGACGTGCACCTGGTCAAGGCCATGTACGACCGTCCGCTCGGCGCGGCCCCCGGTCAGGGCGGCCGGGTCACGGAGCTGATGGCCCGCCCGCTGCTCAACATGCACTGGCCTCGGCTGGCCGGCTTCGTCCAGCCGCTCGGCGGCGAGTACGCGGCCCGCCGTTCCCTGCTCGAACGGCTCCCCTTCCCCGTCGGCTACGGCGTCGAGCTGGGGATGCTGGTCGACGCCCTGCACCTGGTGGGCCTGGACGCCCTCGCCCAGGTCGACGTCGGCGTCCGCAGACACCGGCACCAGGACGGCCAGGCACTGGGCCGCATGTCCGCCGCCATCTACCGCACCGCCCAGCTCCGACTGGCCCGCGGCCACCTGGTCCGCCCCACCCTCACCCAGTTCGAACGCGGCGCCGAGGGCTTCGAGCCGCGCACCTACTCCGTGGACACGGAGGAACGCCCTCCGATGATCCAGATCGCGGAGTACGCGACCCGACGGGTCGCGTGACGCCGGGACACCTCGACCGACGACGCCGTCCGGCCGGCGCCGGGTGTGACCGAATCGGCGCCGAAGTGGTCGGTGGGCACGTTTGAGGTTTTCGGGGCCGGGCTAGGTTGAGGCGTATGGCTGCAAGCTTCGGTGCTGCTCAGGTGCTGGTCGCCTCCAATCGGGGGCCTGTCTCGTACGAGGTGCGGGAGGACGGTTCGCTCGACGCCAAACGGGGCGGGGGCGGGCTGGTCTCCGGACTGTCGGCCATCGGGCCGGACGCGGGGGCGCTGTGGGTGTGCTCCGCGCTGGGGGACGGCGACCGCGAGGCGGTGCGGCGCGGGGTCGGCGAGGACGGCGTGCGGATGCTGGACGTACCGGCCGACGTGCACGCGGACGCGTACAACGGGATCGCGAACTCGGTGCTGTGGTTCGTGCACCACATGCTGTACCAGACGCCGCTGGAGCCGGTCTTCGACGCGGAGTTCCGGCTGCAGTGGGCCTCCTACGAGAAGTACAACCGGGCCTTCGCCGAGGCGCTGGCCGAGGAGGCCGCCGAGGGCGCGGTCGCGATCGTGCAGGACTACCACCTGACGCTGGTGCCGGGGATGCTCCGCGAGCTGCGGCCGGACCTGCGGATCGGCCACTTCTCGCACACGCCCTGGGCGCCGGTCGACTACTTCCGGCTGCTGCCCGACGACATCGCCGAGCAGGTGCTGCGGGGGATGCTGGGCGCGGACCGGCTGGGGTTCCTCACCCGGCGCTGGGCGGACGCGTTCACCGCGTGCTGCGACGCGCTGGTGGGCGGGGTCGGCGACACCCGGATCGGGGTGCACGGGCTGGGAGCCGACGCGGACTTCCTGCGGGAGCGGTCGCACCGGGCCGACGTGGACGAGCGGATGGCCGCGCTGCGCGAGGAGATCGGCACGGCGCCCGAGGGCGGGGCGCGCCGCACCATCGTGCGGGTGGACCGGACCGAGCTGTCCAAGAACATCGTGCGCGGGCTGCTGGCCTACCGGGAGCTGCTGGCGGGGCGGCCGGAGTGGCGGGAGCGGGTCGTGCACGTCGCGTTCGCCTACCCGTCGCGGCAGGACCTCGCCGTGTACCGGGACTACACCGCCGAGGTGCAGCGGGTGGCGGAGTCGATCAACGAGGAGTTCGGTACGGCGGGGTGGACCCCGGTCGTGCTGCACGTGAAGGACGACTTCGCGCGGTCGCTCGCGGCGTACCGGCTGGCGGACGTGGCGCTGGTCAACCCCGTCCGGGACGGGATGAACCTCGTCGCGAAGGAGGTGCCGGTCGTCTCCGACGAGGGGTGCGTGCTGGTGCTGTCGCGGGAGGCGGGCGCGTACGAGGAGCTGGGCGAGGACTCGGTGGTGGTGAATCCGTACGACGTCTCCGGGACGGCGGAGGCTCTGCACGAGGCGTTGTCGGTGGGGGCCGGGGAGCGGGCCGAGCGGTCGAAGCGGCTGGCCGCGGCGGGGACCGCCCTGCCGCCGGGGCAGTGGTTCCTCGAGCAGCTGAGGGCGTTGCGGGACTGAGCGAGGGGGCCGCACCCCGCGTCACGGGGGTGCGGCCCGTGCCCACGCGTGCCTCCCCCGGGCCGCAGGCCGCAGGAGGCGGCTTACGTGAGGCGGGCCGCCAGGGCGCGCAGGAGGCGCACCACTCCCTCCGGGCCGTCGACCACCACGTCGGCGCGTTCGCGCAGGTCCGGGACCTCGTCGCTGCCGCTGCAGACCAGGAGGCCGGGGGTGCCCTCGGCGCGGAGGGTGTCGACGGCGCCGAAGGCGGGGAGGTCGCCGAGGTCGTCGCCGGCGTAGAGGACGGCGCCCGCGCCCAGTTCGCGGACGTGGTCCCGGAGGGCGGCGCCCTTGTCCATGCCGGGCGGGCGCAGTTCCAGGACCATGCGGCCGGGTTCGACGATCAGGCCGCTGCGGGCGGCCAGGTCGGTCAGCGGGGCGCGCAGGGCGTCGAAGGCGGCCCGGGGGTCGGGGGCGCGACGGGTGTGGACGGCGACCGCGTGGCCCTTGTCCTCGGTCCGGACGCCCTCTCCCGCGCCGGACCGCTCCAGGAGGCCGGGCAGCTCGGCACGGACGACGGCGACCCCGGGGTGCGGGTCGGGGGTGGTGAGGACGCCGGTCGCGGCGTCCCAGCGTTCGGCGCCGTAGTGGCCGAGGACGACGAGGTGGTCGAGGCCGGGGACGTCCGCGAAGCCTCCGTTGCGGACGGCGACCTCGGCCGGCCGGCCGGTGATCACCGTGACGGCGGCGACCTTCGGGGCGAGGGCCGCGAGGGCCGGTACGGCGTCCGGGTGGGCGCGGGCCCGGTCGGGGTCGGCGACGATGGGGGCCAGCGTGCCGTCGAAGTCGAGGGCGACCACCGCGCGGCCGGGGTCGGCGAGCAGGGCGTCGAGCCCTTGGCGTCCGGCCGCCGTCGCGGGGGTCGGCAGGTGGTCCGGGGAGTCGTCACGGATGGTTTCCTGGTGGCTGCCCATACGGCGAACCTATCCCGCTCCGGCGGAAGGGAACCTCATCACCGCGACCTCCTCACCACGGCCTCGTCACCGCCGCCTCGGCACCGCCACCGCGCGCGCCGCCCTCACCGCTCCGAGCGGCGCGACTCCCGCACCCGGCGCAGCCGGTTCACGGTCACCGGGTCGGCGGCCAGGGCGCGGGGGTCGTCCAGGAGGGCGTTGAGGAGCTGGTAGTAGCGGACGGGGGCCAGGCCCAGCTCCTCGCGGATCGTCCGCTCCTTCGCGCCGGGGCCGGAGAAGCTCCGGCGTTCCAGCGCGAGGATGTCCAGTTCCCTGCGTCCCAGCTCCATGTACGGCACCGTAACGCCCGCCGCCGACACCGGCCCTACTCCGCGCTGCCCGCCCGCATCGCCGTGGCCTGGATCTGGCCGAGGACCTCCTTGGGGCTGGCGCCGGGGGCGACGGCCTGGCCGATGCGCTTCTTGATGTCCGCGCTGACCGCGGCCCAGGATGTCTTGCCGACCGGGTACAGCTCGGAGAGCAGCAGCTCGTCCAGGAAGGGCTTGAGGTCCTGGTCCTCCTTGGCCGTGCTCATGGTCTGGGAGGCGGAGGTGGTCACCGGCAGCAGGTCGTAGCGGCGGGAGAAGTCGAGGACGTTCTCGTCGTTGTAGACGAAGTCGAGGAAGTCGCCGATCTCCTCCTGGTGGCCGTTCTTCTTGAAGGCCGTCATCCAGTCGGTGACCCCGAGGGTGTTCCTGCTCGCGCCCTCGACGCCGGGGGTCGTCACCATGCCGTACTTCACGCCCTTGTCGGACGCCGCCTTCATCAGCGTGGGGTGCCCGTTGAGCATGCCGACCTCGCCGTTCGCGAAGGCGGCGAAGGCGTCGGCGCGGTCGAGCTTGCCGGGGGCGACGGGGCCGGTCAGGCCCTTGGCGACCAGTTCGTCCCGCAGCCAGGTGAAGGTGGTGACGTTCTGCGGGGAGTCGATGGAGTAGGTGCCGACGTCGTCGGTGTAGCCGCCCCCGCCGCTCAGCATCCACTGCATGGTCTCGGCCGGCGCCTCCTCGGGGCCCAGCGGCAGCGCGTACGGGTACTTCACGCCCTCCGCCTCCAGCGCCTCGGCGGCGTCGGCGAGGTCGTCCCAGCTCTTGGGCGGGGTGATGCCGGCCTTGTCGAAGAGGGTCTTGTTGTAGAAGAGCACCCGCGTGGAGGCCGCGAAGGGCAGGCCGTACTGGGCGCCGTTGACCTGGCCGGCCGTGGACAGCTGGGAGACGAAGTTCGCCTGGACCGGGATGGAGAGCACGTCGTCGGCCCGGTAGAGCAGGCCCTGGTCCGCGTAGTCGGAGTAGGCGCCGATCTGGGCCAGGTCGGGCGCGTCGCCGGCCTCGACCATCTCGCGGACCTTCTGGTCCACGTCGTTCCAGGAGTAAACCGTGACGTCGACGTTCACGTCGGGGTTCTTGGCCTCGTACGCCTTGGCCAGTTCGTCCCAGTACCCCTGGGAGGAGTTGGCCTTGCTGTCGCCGTAGTCCGCGGCGACCAGTTTCAGCGTCACCTCGCCGGAATCGCCGGTGAGCCCGCAGCCGCCGAGGACCGCCGTCATGCCCAGTGCGGACACCACCGCGATCGTTCCTGTTCTACGCCGCTGCACCCTGATTCCCCAACCCTGCCGACGACCCACGTCGTGCACTGCTCGCCGCTGCTTTTCACTCGTTCGCGGAATCGCGCTTGTGCGCTTGTCCGGTTACCGGATTAAGGTCTACACCACGTCAGTGGACTAGACCTCTCCCGGGTCGACGGGCCACACTGTCCCCGTGAGACATGTCATCGCCCTCGATGTGGGCGGCACCGGGATGAAGGCCGCCCTGGCGGGGCCGGGGGGCGAGCTGCTGCACCAGGCCCGCCGGGCCACCGGCCGCGACCGCGGGCCCGACGCGGTCGTCGAGGGCATCCTGGACTTCGCCGCCGAGCTGCGCGCCCTGGGCGTCGACCGGTTCGGCGAGCCCGCCCGCGCCGCGGGCGTGGCGGTCCCCGGCATCGTCGACGAGGAGCACGGCACCGCCGTCTACGCGGCCAACCTCGGCTGGCGCGACGTACCCCTGCGGGCGCTGCTCGGCGAGCGGCTCGGCTCCGTCCCGGTCGCCCTCGGCCACGACGTGCGCACCGGCGGGCTCGCCGAGGGGCGGATCGGGGCCGGGAAGGGCGCCGACCGGTTCCTGTTCGTGCCGCTGGGCACCGGCATCGCGGGCGCCATCGGCATCGACGGCCGGGTCGAGTCGGGCGCCCACGGCTTCGCCGGGGAGATCGGCCACGTCGTCGTACGGCCCGGCGGCCTTCCGTGCCCCTGCGGGCAGCGCGGCTGCCTGGAGCGGTTCGCGTCCGCGTCGGCGGTCAGCCAGGCGTGGGCCGAGGCGTGCGGCGACCCGGAGGCGGACGCCGCCGACTGCGCGAAGGCCGTCGACTCGGGGGACCCGCGGGCGCTCGCCGTGTGGCAGGACGCCGTGGACGCGCTCGCCGACGGACTGGTCACCGCGCTCACTCTGCTGGACCCGCGCGTCCTGATCATCGGTGGCGGCCTGGCCGAGGCGGGGGAAACCTTGTTCTCACCGCTGCGGGACGCCGTCCGGCGGCGCGTCACCTTCCAGAAGCTGCCCCGGATCGTCCCCGCGGCGCTCGGGGACACCGCCGGCTGTCTGGGCGCCGGGCTGCTGGCCTGGGACCTGCTCGGCACCGACCCGCACGGCCCGGGCCCGCACGGTACCGGCCCGGACGGCACCACCCCCACGACCACGACTCCTCCGGAGGTAACCACCTGATGGCCCCAAGCAAGGTTCTCGCCGGTGCCCGGGTGGTACTGCCCACCGGGACCGTGGACGACGGCCGCGTGATCGTCGACGGCACGCGGATCGCGGACACGGCTCCCCCCGGGGCGGACGTCGTCGACGTGTCCGGCCACTGGGTGGTCCCGGGCTTCGTCGACCTCCACAACCACGGCGGCGGCGGCGCCTCCTTCGCCGGCGGCACGGCCGAGGACGTCCTCCAGGGCGTCGAGACGCACCGGCGGCACGGCACCACCACGGTGGTCGCCTCCGCCGTCACCGGCGACCTGGACTTCCTCGCCCGGCACGCCGGGATGCTCGCCGAGCTGGCCCAGCAGGGCGAGATCGCCGGCATCCACTTCGAGGGGCCGTTCATCTCCCCGTGCCGCAAGGGCGCCCACGACGAGCAGCTGCTGCGCGACCCGGACCCGGCCGAGGTCCGCAAGCTGGTCGACGCCGCGCACGGCCACGCGAAGATGATGACGCTGGCCACCGAGCTGCCGGGCGGCCTGGACTCCGTACGGCTGCTCACCGAGCACGGCGTGATCGCGGCCGTCGGGCACACGGACGCGACGTACGAGCAGACGGTGCAGGCCATCGACGCGGGCGCCACGGTCGCCACGCACCTGTTCAACGCGATGCCGCCGCTCGGTCACCGCGCCCCGGGCCCGATCACGGCGCTGCTGGAGGACGAGCGGATCACCGTCGAGCTGATCAACGACGGCACTCACCTGCACCCGGCCGCGCTCCAGCTGGCCTTCCACCACGCGGGAGCCGCCCGGGTCGCCTTCATCACCGACGCGATGGACGCGGCCGGCTTCGGCGACGGCCGCTATCTGCTCGGCCCGCTGGAGGTCGAGGTCGCGGACGGCGTGGCCCGGCTGGTGGAGGGCGGCTCGATCGCGGGCTCCACGCTCACCCTGGACCGCGCCTTCAAGCGGGCGGTGACGGTGGACGGGCTGCCCGTCGGGGACGTCGTCGCGGCGATCTCCGCCAACCCGGCCCGGCTGCTCGGCCTGGACGACCGGGTCGGCTCCCTGGAGGCCGGCAAGGACGCCGATCTGGTGGTGCTGGACGACGCGTTCGACGTGGTGGGTGTGATGCGCCGGGGCGATTGGGTGGTCGATCCCCGACTGGGCTGATCCGTCCCCGGATCCGGCCCCGGCGGCCGGATCCGGGGGCTGGGCCGACCGCCCCCCGTTTGGCATGATCGTGTCGTGGAGCACGGCTCCGCGGGCACACCAGCCGCAGACGATCGGGGGAGGTCGGCACGGTGATCCTCACCGTCACGCTCAACACCGCGCTGGACATCACCTACCGCGTCCCGGGTCTGAGGCCCCACGCCTCGCACCGGGTGACCGAGGTGACCGAGCGTCCCGGCGGCAAGGGCCTGAACGTGGCCCGGGTGCTGGCGGCCCTCGGGCACCCGGTCGCGGTCACCGGATTCGCGGGCGGCTCCACGGGTGCCACCGTGCGCGCCTCGCTCGCCGGTGTGCCCGGGGTGGTCGACGCGCTCGTGCCCGTGGCGGGCGCCACCCGGCGCACCGTCGCCGTCGTCGACGAGCGCACCGGCGACACCACCCAGCTCAACGAACCCGGCCCCGTCGTCGCACCCGCCGAGTGGAACGCCTTCCAGGAGGCGTACGAGGGCCTGCTGGCCGGTGCCGCCGCGGTGGCGCTGTGCGGCAGCCTGCCGCCCGGTGTGCCGGTGGGCGCCTACGCCGGTCTGGTGCGCACCGCCCGCGCGGCGGGTGTGCCGGTGCTGCTGGACACCAGCGGGGAGCCGCTGCGCCGGGGGGTCGCCGCCCGGCCCGACCTGATCAAGCCGAACGCCGACGAGCTGGCCGAGCTGACCGGTTCGCACGAGCCGCTGCGGGCCACGCAGGCGGCCCGGCGCCGCGGCGCCCGCTCGGTGGTGGCCTCGCTGGGGGCCGCCGGGCTGCTCGCCGAGACGCCGGAGGGCCGCTGGCGGGCGGCGCCGCCCGCCCAGGTGCGCGGCAATCCGACCGGCGCCGGCGACTCGGCGGTCGCGGGGCTGCTGTCCGGGCTGGTGGAGCACCTGCCCTGGCCGGACCGCCTGGCCCGCGCGGTCGCCCTGTCCGCGGCGACGGTGCTGTCGCCGGTGGCGGGCGAGTTCGACCGGGCGGCGTACGAGGAGCTGCTCGGCCGAGGGGTCGCGGTGACCGCGGAGGCCGACGCCGCCTAGGTCCTGTCGTCACACTCACGTCGTCCGCCCGGAGGGCGGGCCTCGCGGCAGACGGGAGTGTGACGACAGGGCCTAGTCCTTGACCTGGCCCTTCTTCAGGGAGAACTGGTCCAGCAGGACGTTGCACTTGTCGCCGTCGGCACAGGACAGGGTGATGGTGTTGGTGCCCTTGTTGAGGGTGGGCCAGGCGTAGGTCTTGGTCCAGCCCTTGGCGAAGTCGCCGTCCTCGGCCCCGGTGAAGTTGCCCAGGTTCAGCTTGCTGCCGAACTGCTTGCCGTTGACCGTCAAGGTCATCGACTGGTCCTCGCCGGCGGCGCTGTAGGTGGTGAAGAGGGTGTAGAGCCCGTCCTCGGGGATGCCGTCCACGGTCCAGGTGACCGAGGCGCCCGGCTGGTTGAGGTTGGCCACGTAGACGCCGCCGTCCGACTCGGCGCCCTTCACCTCGGAGGCGAGGGAGGCCGAGCCGCCCAGCCGCATCGCCTTCGCCTCGATGGAGGGAAGCTCCACCTCCTCCTCGGCGCTCCCGCTCGCCGACGGGCTCGGGTCGGCGCTCTGGGACTGGGTGGGCGCGGGGTCGCCGCCCGCCTCGTTGCCGCCCTTGTCGTCCTCCGAGCTGCTGCTCGTCATGGCCACGGCGATACCGACGACGACCGCGGCGACCACCGCGACCGCGCCGATCAGCAGGCCCTTGGTGTTGGGGCCGCGGCGTCCGCCGCCCCCGCCGCGTCCCGACGGCTGCTGCGGGGCCCCGGGGCCGGCACCGCCGGGGAAGGTCTCCGGCGCCGCGTAGTGCGCGTTCGGCTGCCCGTACGTCCCCTGCGGCTGGCCGTAGACGCCCTGCTGCGGCGGGGCGGCCTGGCCCTGCGCCGGGCCGCCGTACTGCCGTGTGCCGACGGGACGCACCCGGTTGACCGAGTTCGGGTAGCCGTAGCCACCGGACGGCGGCTGGGCCCCGTTGGCCTGCCCGTCGGCGTAGAGGTAGCCGAAGGGGTCGTCGTCCTCGGGCGTGCTCGCGCCGTTGTTGCCGGGCGTCATCCCTTGGTCTCCTAACCAGATGCGTTGCGTGTGCGGTACGGGTCGTGAGAGGGCGAGCCTACCCGCTCGCACTGACCCGAAAGGGTGACTCAGACCGCATCAGCGCTCTGACCTGGTGATCATCCGGCCCGTCGGTGCTGTTTGGGACGAGATCGTTTCTCGACGTACATCCGTTCGTCAGCGGACTTCAGGACTTCGTCCGCCGTCATGCCGCAGTGGGCCCATCCGATGCCGAAGCTGGCGCCCACCCGGACGGCCCGTCCCTCGGCCCGGATCGGCTGGATGATCTCGTTGCGCAGGCGCACGGCGAGGTCCTGGGCGTCGGCCCGGCCGAGCCCGTTGGCGAGGATCACGAACTCGTCGCCGCCGAGCCGGGCCACGGTGTCGCCGTCGCGCACACCGCCGCTGAGCCGGCGGGCGACCTCGATGAGGACGGCGTCGCCGGCGTTGTGCCCGAACCGGTCGTTGATCGACTTGAAGCCGTCCAGGTCGCAGAAGAGGACCGCGAGGCCCTTGGTGCCGTCGTCGCGGCCGTCGGGGGGTGCCACGGCGTGCACATGGTGGTCGTAGGCGCCGTACGGCTCGGCGCCCGCCGCCCCGAAGTCGAAGGTGTGGCCGCCGGAGTCGAAGACGGCGGAGTCCCCGTAGGCGGCGTCCATGGCGTCCACCACGCCCGCGTGCGGCGACTGCGGGCGCCTGCACAGCCGGGCGGCGAGCCGGGAGCGCAGTTCGGCGCTGTTGGGCAGGCCGGTGAGGGAGTCGTGGGAGGCGCGGTGGGCGAGCTGGAGCTCGCGGCGCTTGCGTTCCTCTATGTCCTCGACGTGGGTGAGCAGGAAGCGGGGCCCGTCGGCGGCGTCGGCGACGACGGAGTTGCGCAGCGAGACCCAGACGTAGGTGCCGTCGCGGCGGCCCAGGCGCAGCTCGGCCCGGCCGCCCTCGGCGGAGGTGCGCAGCAGGGTGCCGATGTCCTCGGGGTGGACGAGGTCGGAGAAGGCGTAGCGGCGCATCGCGGAGGCGGGGCGGCCCAGCAGGCGGCACAGGGCGTCGTTGGTGCGCAGGATGCGGCCGTGCTGGTCGCCGCCCATCTCGGCGATGGCCATGCCGGAGGGGGCGTACTCGAAGGCCTGGCGGAAGCTCTCCTCGCTGGCCCTGAGCGCCTGCTGGTCGCGCTCCAGGCGGACCAGGGCGCGCTGCATGTTGGAGCGGAGCCGGGCGTTGCTGATCGCGATGGCGGCCTGGAACGCGTACATCTGCAAAGCCTCGCGGCCCCAGGCGCCGGGGCGGCGGCCGTTGCGCGGCCGGTCCACGGACAGGACGCCGATCAGCTCGCCGCTGTTGCCGCCGCCCTGCGGACCGGGCGCGTACATCGGGGCGAAGAGCCGGTCCGAGGGGTGCCACTCGTCCTCGAAGCGGGGCGCGGGCCCGTCGGTGTACCACTGCGGGACGTCGTCGTCGTCGAGGACCCAGCCCTCGGTGTGGGGTATGAAGATCAGGTCGCCCCACTGCTCGCCCATGTTCAGCCGGCGGTCCCAGGACTCGCGGGAGCCCGCCCGGCCGGTGATGAGGGCCTCGGCGGCCTGGTTCCCGGAGAAGGCGGCGACCACGAGATCGCCGTCGGGGCGGACCAGGTTGACGCACGCCAGCTCGTACCCGAGGGCCTGGACGACGCCGTCGGCGACGGCCTGCAGGGTGTCGGCCAGGCTGCGGGCCTTGTTCATGTCGGCCATGACCTGGTGCAGCTGCCGCAGGGACGCAAGACGGACGTAGGGCTCCGACTCGGTCTCCATGCTCGCCCTCCCCCCGAGACCTCGCAGCGAATCAAGGGTTGCCTTGGCGCCTTTACTGATGGTGCCCTTCCAGTTCCCCGCCACTGAATCACAGCGCGCTGCCCACTCGGTACACAGGGTCAACAATTACCGCCCCTTGTGACTCAAGTCACAGGCAAAGATGAACAATTGCGTGGTGTTTCCGCGTTTCACCCGTGCGTTTTCTGAACGCAAATGCTTCGGACGTGTGCGGGTGCCGCGCCGGCTCCTTCTGTGGTCCTAGGTCCCGCCTCGGGCCGGGGCCCGATGCCGCGCCCCGGACCCGGCGATTAGCGTGACGGTGTGCCGAACACTCCTTCCCTCACGTCCCCCGCGTCCCCCGCGCTCCCGTTCCCGTCGCCCGTCGCCGGGCATGCTGAGGGGGTGAGCAACGAGGAGTTCCGCGCCGCCATGTCCCGGCTGGCCTCGGGCGTGGTCCTGGTCACCGCGCAGGAGCCGCCGCTGGACCCGGACGACCCGCTGGCGCCGAGCGGCGAGGACGTCGGGATGACGGCGACCGCCTTCATGTCGGTGTCCCTGGACCCGCCGCTGGTCCTGGTCAGCCTGCGCACGGGCTCCCGCATGGACGACCTGCTGGACGAGCAGCCCCTGTGGGCGGTCTCCGTCCTGTCCGGCAGCCAGCGGCACATCGCGGGCCGCTTCGCCATGAAGGGCCGCGTCAGCGACCGGCTCCTCTTCGCCGACATCCCCTACCGGCGGGGCGAGGCCACCGGCGCTCCCCTGGTGGGCGGGGCGCTGGCCACCCTGGAGTGCCGCACCGAGCAGCGCGTCACCGCCGGGGACCACACCCTGGTGATCGGCCGCGTCCTGACCGCCTCGCTGCCGAGCGCGGACGGCGGGCCGCTGGCCTACTTCCGGGGGCGTTACCGGCAGTTGGGGTGAGCGCAAATCGGCTCGCCCGGTCGCGCGCGGCCCGCTTAGGGTGCGCGCATGACGACCCGCACCGGACTCCGCCTCGAAGAGATCACCCCCGCCAATTTCGAGGCCGCCACCGGCATTCGGGTCCGCCCCGACCAGGAGCACGCCGTCGAACCGGTGACGACCTCCCTCGCCGAGGCGTATCTCCACCCCGGCGTCGCGTGGCCCCGCCTGATCCTCGACGGGGACCGTCCCGTCGGCTTCCTCATGGCCTTCTTCGACATCGACTGGTACGGGGACGGCAGCGTGCGCCGCTCGGGACTGTGGCGCCTGAACATCGCCGCGGAGGAGCAGGGCCGGGGGTACGGGCGCTTCGCCGTGGAGTCGGTGGCCGCGGAGATCGGGCGCCGCGGCGGCGAGCGGTGCTACGTGACCTGGCACCCGGGCCCGGACGGCCCCGAGGGCTTCTACCGGGGGCTGGGCTTCCGGACCGACGGGGAGACGAGCGAGGGACAGACGGTGGGCGTGCTGGAGCTGGGCCGGTCCGGGAGCTAGTCCCAGTTCCTCGGGGAGCGGCCCCGCTTGGTCTCCGCGCGCTGCTTCTTCTCCCGCAGCCGGCGTTCGTTGATGCCGCGCGGTATGCGGGTGGGTCTGCGGGGCTTGGGCGGGGGCGCGGTGGCCTCGGCGAGCAGGGCCGCCAGGCGTACGGCGGCGGTCTCGCGGTTGCGCCACTGGGAGCGGTGCTCGGAGGCGCGGACGGTCACGATCCCGTCGGTCAGCCGGCCGGTCAGCCGCTCCAGCGCCCGCCGCTTCCAGACCTCGGGCAGGGCCTCGGTCCGGGCCAGGTCGAAACGCAGCTCCACGGCCGTGTCGGTGGTGTTGACGTGCTGCCCGCCCGGCCCCGAGGAGCGCGAGAAACGCCAGACCAGCTCCGCCTCGGGCAGGGAGACGGAACCGCGGATGACATGGGGACCGGACATGCCGTCCATGTTCCCGTCCCCGCACGGTCCACGTCACCCCAATATCGTGGTTCCGCTCTCGGTAAAGAAAGTAAAGCAAGCTGGAACCTTGCGGACCCCTCTCGTCGTTCATGGGGGTAGCTGTACTTTCTTGCCGTACGTAAACGAGGGAAGGGACTCCCAACAATGGCTGTAAGCCTGTCCAAGGGTGGCAACGTCTCGCTCACCAAGGAGGCTCCGGGCCTGACCGAAGTCACCGTGGGCCTCGGCTGGGACGTCCGTACCACGACCGGCACCGACTTCGACCTCGACGCCTCGGCGATCGCGGTGAACACGCAGGGCAAGGTCTACTCCGACGCCCACTTCGTCTTCTTCAACAACAAGCAGACTCCGGACAACACCATCGTTCACACCGGTGACAACCGCACCGGCGAGGGCGACGGCGACGACGAGGCGATCAACGTCGACCTCGCCGCCGTCCCCGCCGACGTCGACAAGATCGTCTTCCCGGTCTCGATCTACGACGCCGAGAACCGCTCGCAGACCTTCGGCCAGGTGCGCAACGCCTTCATCCGCGTCGTCAACCAGGCCGGCGGCGCCGAGATCGCCCGCTACGACCTCTCCGAGGACGCCTCCACGGAGACCGCCATGGTCTTCGGCGAGCTGTACCGCCACGGCGCCGAGTGGAAGTTCCGCGCCGTCGGCCAGGGCTACGCCTCGGGCCTCGTGGGCATCGCCCAGGACTTCGGCGTGAACGTCTGACGTTCGCCCGCGCGTTCTCCGTACGAAGGCTCCCCGGACGTCCGGCCGGGGGGCCTTCGGCGTTTCCGCGGCCGAGGGCTCGGGAGTCCCCCGCGGCCGGGTGGCTCGGGAGTCCGCGCGGCCGGGTGGCTCGGGGTGTTCCCGTGCCCGGGAGGCGCGGGTGCCCCCGCCGCGGGGTTCTCAGGGCAGCAGGCGCTGTTCCTTCGCCACCGCGACCGCGCCCGCGCGGGTGTCGACGCCCAGCTTGTCGTAGATGCGGCGCAGGTGTGTCTTCACCGTCGCCTCGCTGATGAACAGGGCGCGTGCGATCTCCCGGTTGCCGAGGCCGGTGGCGAGCTGGGCCAGGATGTCGCGTTCGCGGTCGGTGAGGGTGGGGCGCGGGCTGCGCATGTTGGCCATGACCCGGCCGGCGACCGGCCCGGACAGCGTGGTGCGGCCCTGGGCGGCCGCGTGGATGGCGGCGAACAGCTCCTCGGGGCGTTCGGCCTTCAGCAGGTACCCGGTCGCTCCGGCCTCGATGGCGCGGGTGATGTCGGCGTCGGTGTCGTACGTGGTCAGCACCAGGACGTGCGGGACGCGTCCGGAGCCCGGGGCCGGGGCGGCGGTGAGGCGGCGGGTGGCCTCCACGCCGTCGATGCCCGCGCCGAGCTGAAGGTCCATCAGCACCACGTCCGGGGCCAGCCTCGCCGCGAGCGCCAGCGCCTCCTCGCCGGTGCCCGCCTCACCGGCCACCTCGATGCCGGGGGCACTGTCGAGCAGGGCCAGCAGCCCGGCCCGTACGACGACGTGGTCGTCGCAGACCAGGATGCGGACGGGGGCGCTCGCGCCGTCTGCCGGGTGGGTCATCGGGGTGCCTCCTGCGGGTCGGCGGAAACGGTCGTCGGAGTGCCTGCCGCCGGACGGCCGAAGCGCTCATCGGGGTGCCTCCTGCCGGGCGGCCGAAGCGTCATCGGGGTGCCTTCCGCCGGTCGGGCCGGTCGGTGCCGGGCGCTTCCAGGGGGACGGCGGCGGACAGCACGGTGCCCTCGCCCGGCGTCGACTCGACGGTCAGGGTGCCGCCCAGCTGGCGCAGCCGCGCGCGCATCGCGGGCAGTCCGTGGCCGCGCACCCCGGAACCGGCGTCGGGGAGCGCCGCCGGGTCGAACCCGTGCCCGTCGTCGGTGACGTCCAGGACGGCCTGGTCGTCGAGGACGGTGAGGGTGAGGGCGGCGGTGGCGGCGCCCGCGTGTTCCCGGACGTTGGCCAGGGCGCCCTGGGCGATGCGCAGCAGGGCGGACTGGACCCGGTCGGGCAGCAGCGGGGCCCGGCCGCCGTCCTCGACGTGGACGCGCACGGTGAGGTGGTCGCCGGACTCCCGCACGGCCAGGGCGCGCAGCGCCGCGTCCAGGCCGCCGCCTCGGGCGAGGTCGGCGGGGGCGAGGTCGTGGACGAAGCGGCGGGCCTCGGTGAGATTGTGCTCGGCGACGGAGGCGGCGCCCCGGACGTGGGTGCGGGCCTTGTCCGGGTCGCTCTCCCAGACCCGCTCGGCGGCCTGGAGCAGCATCCGCTGGCTGGACAGCCCCTGGGCGAGGGTGTCGTGGATCTCCATGGACAGCCGCTGCCGTTCGGCGAGGGTGCCCTCGCGGCGCTCGGAGGCGGCGAGTTCCCGGCGGGTGCGGATCAGATCGTCGATCAGGGCGCGCTGCCGGGCGGCCTGCCGCTCGGTGTGCAGGAACACGGCGGCGGCGATCGCGGCGACGGCGGGCGGCGCGAGCAGCAGGTTCGGGTCGAAGCCCCCGGCGAGCCGCAGCTGCGCGGCGACGACGAACAGCGTCAGGACGGTCACCAGCACGAGCGCCGCCCTGGCCGGCAGGGTGCGCAGGCCGGTGTAGAAGAGGGGGACCGCGCACCAGGCGAAGCTGGGCGCGAGCACGACCAGCACCATCCACACCGCGACCACGAGCCCCAGCCAGGCCAGGCGCCGCCGGGCGGGCCGGGCGCCGGGATCGGACGTCCCGGGGCCGCTGAGGACGGGACCGAGCAGGTGCAGCAGGGCGAGGACGAGGGACAGGGCGAGGATCCACGGGGTGCGGGGCTCGCCGGGGTGACGCAGCAGGAAGCGGGCGAGGGCGCCGCCGAGCAGGAGGAAGAACGCCGCGTGCATCACGGCGCCGAGCCATCGGCTGTCCGCGTCGTACGGCTTGGTCATCCGGTGCCCGCCTCCTGACGCGCCGTCGCTTCCGCCCGCGCTCTTCTCCAAGGTGCCGCAAGGCGACGCTGAGCTGCGCGAACACCTCCATGATGACCCTTCGGGAGGGTCGGCGGGTCAGCCGATCGGACGACCCCGCCGTCGCCCGAACCATCGCCGACGAGCAGCCGGAACGGCGACCGCGCACCCCCGGTGCCGGGCGGAGGGTGGAGAGCAGACGGAAGCCCGCCCCCACCCGAGGAGCAGACACCCATGAAGAAGACCCTCTCCCGCCGCGCCCGTATCGCCACCGGCGGCGCCGTGCTCGCCGCGGTCGCCACGGGCACCTTCGGCACGGTGGCCGCGAACGCCTCCGCCCCGGACGCCGCGGTCGCCGCCGCTCCCGCCGCCGCCGAGGCCGGCAAGCGGGACACCACCACCTCCACGCATCTGACGATCGACGCCGCGACCGAGGCCGCGCAGGCGGCGCTGAAGGCCGCCAAGAAGGAAGGCCAGCGGATCACGGTCGCGGTCGTCGACCGCAACGGCAACACGATCCTCACCATGCGCGGTGACGGCGCCGGCCCGCAGTCCTACGAGTCGGCCGTGAAGAAGGCGTTCACCGCCGTCTCCTGGAACGCCACCACGACGGAGCTGGCGGGCCGTCTGAAGGACGCCCCGAACCTCAAGGACATCCCCGGCACCCTGTTCCTGGGCGGCGGTGTCCCGGTCACGTCGGGCAAGGCGCCGATCGCCGGCATCGGTGTGGCGGGGGCGCCGTCCGGCACCCTGGACGAGAAGTTCGCGCAGGCGGGCGCCGAGGCGCTGAACTAGGGCCGTGCCGGGGCCCCGAGCCCGCTCGCGGCCCCCGCGGCCGGTCCCAACGGGCGTTTCACGTGAAACGCCTCATAGGATCACGACGTGCGCACCACCCGTCTGCTCCTGGCCGCCGCCACCGCCCTCGCCCTCACGGCGTGCAGTGGCGGCGGCGCGGTCGACGGCACCCCCGGCGCCGCGGGCGTGCGCGACCCGTACTTCCCCAAGGCGGGCAACGGCGGCTACGACATCGGCCACTACGACCTGTCGCTGGCCTACGACCCCGACGAGGAGCACCTGAGCGGAACGGCGACGATCACCGCCCGTGCGAGTCAGGACCTGTCCGCCTTCCATCTGGACCTCGAGGGCCTGGACGTCGAGCAGGTCACCGTCGAGGGCAGAAAGGCCCGCTTCAACCGGGCCGGCCAGGAGCTGACCGTCCGCCCGGCCGACGAGCTGCACGACGGGGAGACCTTCCGGGTGACCGTCCGCTACTCCGGCGACCCGGTGACGATCACCGACCCCGACGACTCGGAGGAGGGCTGGCTGCCCACCGCCGACGGCGCGGTCGGGCTGGGACAGCCGACGGGCTCGATGGCCTGGTTCCCCGGCAGCCACCACCCCTCCGACAAGGCGACCTACGATCTGAAGGTGACCGTGCCCGAAGGGCTCGGGGCCGTCTCCAACGGCGAGCTGACGGGCGAGTCCACCCGCGACGGCCGTACGACCTCCACCTGGCACGTCGCCGAGCCGATGGCGAGCCACGTCGTGACGGTCGCCGTCGGAGAGTGGGAGACCGCACGCTCCACCACCGACGACGGGCTGCCGGTGTACACGGCCGTCGACCCGCGGCAGGCCGAGGCGAGCCGCGAGGTGCTGGGGCGGATTCCCGAGGTCATGGAGTGGGCCGGGGAGAACTTCGGCCCGTATCCCTTCTCCTCCACCGGTGCGATCATCGACCGGGTGGAGGACGCCGGGTACGCCCTGGAGACGCAGAACAGGCCCTACTTCCCCGGCGCCCCCGACACCGTCCTGCTGGTGCACGAACTGGCGCACCAGTGGTACGGGAACTCCGTCAGTCCGAAGACCTGGCGGGACATGTGGCTCAACGAGGGCTTCGCCACCTACGCCGAGTGGCTGTGGGAGGAGGACCAGGGCGGCGACACCGCCCAGGAGACCTTCGACGCGCTCTACGACGGCACCTACTACGACGACGAGGACGCGAACGACTCGATCTGGGCGTTCCCGCCCGCGGAGCCGCCCGACGCGGAACACATCTCGGCGAGCCCCGTCTACCAGCGCGGCGCGATGGTCCTGCACAAGATCCGCCGGACGGTCGGCGACGAGGCGTTCCGGGATCTCCTGCGGGGCTGGGCCGCCGCGCACCGCCACGGCAACGCCGACACCGAGGACTTCACCGCCTACGTGGAGAAGTCGGCGCCCGACGAGGACTTCACCGGGATCTGGGACGACTGGCTGTACGGGGACGGCCGGCCCGACAGCCCGTGAGCCCGCGCCGCCCCACCGCGCGGGCGGCCCGCGACGGCGCGCCGGGCGCGCCGCATGACACCATCACCTGCGTGCTCGACATCGGCTACGCCCTCTCCACCCGCTTCCCGGACCCGCCGCAGACGGACTACCGGCACGCGGACGTCCGTGCCCTGCGACACGACCTGTTCTGCGGGGACGTGTACCTCGCCGACACCGAGGCGGACCGGGAACTGTCCACAGCCTGGGGATGGGTGCCGGTGCTCGACTTCGCCTGGGCTCTCTGCGACATCGTGGAGCGCGTCGACCGGGACCCGGCGGGCTCCCGGGCCTCCCGGCCGCAGCGGGCGGAGCTGGACTTCACCGAGTCCAGCGACCGCCTGCTCTTCGAGCGCCGCTTCGGCTGGGTCGACATCGAGGCGGAGTGGCTGCCGGCGAGCGAGCCCCCGCTCTCCTTCTCCCACGCCGAACTGCGCCGGGAGGCGCGCGACTTCCTGCACGACCTGATCGCCGACCTCACCGACATGCACGAGGAACTGGCGGACAACCCGGCGATCTGGACCCTCCAGGCCCGCTTCCCGCGCCTCGCGTGAGCGACCGGACCGGGCCCGGCCGGAGCCGGACTACTCCTCCGCCAGCACCCGCATCCCCAGCTGCGCGGCCAGCACGGGGGCCAGGTCCAGCAGCTGGGCCGGGCTGACCACCGCCCCGGAGAGCCGGTCCACGCCCCGGGCCAGCTCCAGGGGGGCGGCGCCGCGCAGGTCGACGTCGGTGAGGGTCGCCGCGCTGAAGTCCGCCTCCTTCAGGGCGCAGCCCACGAAGGCGACCCGCTCCAGGCGGGCGCCGCCGAAATCCGGCTCGACGAGGACACAGCCCTCGAAGACGACGTCCTTCAGCCGGGACCGGCGCAGATTCAGGTAATCGATCTTGCCGCCCCTGATCAGGACCCGCTCCAGCACGGCGCCGTGCAGCTGGGTGCCGCCCAGGCGGGCGTCGTGCAGCTCCACGTCGCGCAGGGTCGCCTCGGCGAGGTCCGTGCCGACGCCCCGGACGCCGGTGAGGACGGAGTCGAGCAGCCGGGCCCGGGGCATCGACACCTCGTCCAGCGCGCAGCCCGTCAGCGCGCAGTCCATGAAGCGGGCGCCCGCGCCGTCCTGGCCGGCGAAGTCCGCGTCCCGGAACTCCAGCCCGTCGTAGTCCCCGTCGGGCTCCAGCTCCCCGCCGTCCCACGGCTCCAGCGGCGGCAGCCGCACCTCGGGGCGGCGCGCCGCCCGCACCGCCGCCGGGCCCCGCCCCGCACCCCTGCCGCCGCTCGTCGCGCTCCTCGCCATGCCCCCATGCTGCACCCCGCCACTGACAATCCCCCGACCCGCGCCGACGCCCCGCTCGGGCCGCATGTCACATTCCGCGCGCCCGGCTACGTCGTACTCGCAGACAGGCACCACGCAAGGCGACCCCGACCCGAGGGAGAACCACAGCCATGCATCGCATCACCGTCATCGGCGGCGGCTTCGCCGGACTCACCGCGGCCATCACCGCCGCCGAGGCGGGCGCCAGGGTCACCGTCCACGAGGCCCACCACACACTCGGCGGACGGGCCCGCACGGCCGACGGCCCCTACCGGACCAACGAGGGCCCGCACGCCCTCTACAACGGCGGCCCGCACTGGGCGTGGCTCAGGCAGCGCGACCTGATCGGGCCGCTCGCGCCGATCCCGCCGCTGGAGGGGGCCCGGCTGCGGCTGCGCCACAAGGGCGTACTGCGCCGCACCCCGCCCTTCGCCATGCTCAAGCTGCTGCGCCGCGGCGCGGGGCGGGCGCCCGTGGACACCGACTTCCTGACCTGGGCGACCGGGATCGCCGGCGAGGAGGGCGCGCGGGCCGCCGCCCACTACAGCGCGGTCGCCCTCTTCCACCACGACCCCGGTTCGCTCTCCGCCGCCTTCGTGCAGGAGCGGCTGCGCCGGGCCGCCAAGCTGCCGCCGGAGGCGCACTACCCGCGCGGCGGCTGGTCCGGGGTGATCGACCGGATGGCCGCCCTGGCGTGGAATCTCGGGGTCCGGGTGGAGACCCTGTCCCGCGTGGACACCGTTCCGACCGACACCCCGGTGGTCGTGGCCACCTCCCTGGACGCCGCCCGCAGTCTCCTGGGGGACGCCTCGCTGACCTGGCCGAGCGGGCGCACCGCACTGGTCGACCTCGCCGTGCGGACCCGGCGCGGTGACGCCTTCGCGGTCTCCGACCTGGACGCACCGGGCTGGATCGAGCGGTTCACGGCGCAGGACCGCACCCTGGCGCCCGCGGGCGAGCAGCTGATCCAGGGGCAGATCCCCCTCGCCCCCGACGAGTCGAAGGCCGACGGCACGGCCCGTGCCGAGGAGTTGCTCGACCTCGGGTTCCCGGGCTGGCGCGACCGGACGACCTGGCGCCGGGAGGCGGTCGCGAACGGCCGTACCGGTGCCGTCGACCTGCCGGGCACCACCTGGCGGGACCGGCCGTCGGTCGACCGCGGTGACGGGGTCTACCTCGCCGGTGACCAGGTCGCCGCGCCGGGGCTGCTGTCGGAGGTGTCGTTCAACAGCGCGCTGACGGCGGTGTCGCTGGCCCTCGGCAGGCGCGAGCTTGACCTCGAGCAGGCTTGAGGTCGTTGAGTGGGGCGCGCAGGTCCTTTCCGTCCGATCCGGCCCACCGGGCCCCGGGCCCGTCCGACATGCGGGGTATCCATGCGCGCCATCCGTCTGCACACCTTCGGCCCGGCCGAGAACCTCACCCTGGACGAGGTCGACGACCCGCGGCCGGCCCCCGGCCAGGTCTCGATCGCCGTCCGGGCGGCGGGCGTCCACCTCCTGGACACCGCGCTGCGCGAGGGCTTCCGGGGACCCTCGCCCGAGCTGCCCGCACTGCCCACGGTCCCCGGCCGCGAGGTCGCCGGCGTCGTCGACGGCCTCGGGGAGGGCACGCCCGCGCGGTGGCTGGGCCGGAGGGTCGTCGTCCACCTCGGCTTCGCCCCGGGCGGCTACGCCGAACGCGCCGTCGCCGACGCCGCCCGCGTGCACGAGATCCCGGCCGACCTGGGCTTCGCCGAGGCCGTCGCCATGATCGGCACCGGGCGCACGGCCATGGGCATCCTGCAGTTCGCCGACCTCGGCCCCGGCTCCGTGGCCGTGGTCCCGGCCGCGGCCGGCGGCATCGGCACACTGCTCGTGCAGTACGCGAAGCACGCCGGCGCCACGGTGGTCGGCCTCGCCGGCGGCCCGGAGAAGGTCGCCCGGGTCGCCGCGAACGGCGCCGATCTCGCCGTCGACTACACGGACCCGCGGTGGCCGGCCGAGGTCCGCGGCCACCTGGGCGGTGACACCGCCACCGTCGTCTTCGACGGCGTCGGCGGTGACGTCGCCCGCGCGGCCGTCGCCCTGCTCGCGCCCGGCGGCCGGCACCTGGTCTTCGGCTGGTCGGGCGAGGGTCTGCGCGACGGTGCCCCGTACCTCGTCGACGGCGTCTCCCAGCAGGTGCTGGGCCCCGTGATGATGGAACGGGCCGGTGGCGAGAACCCCCTGCGCACCCTCGAACTGCGCGCCCTCGCCGAGGCCGCAGCGGGCCGCCTCACCCCGGCCGTGCAGCGCTTCCCGCTCGCCCGCGCCGCCGCGGCGCACCGCGCGCTGGAGACGCGGCGGACGACCGGGAAGGTGGTCCTGGAACCGTGACCGGCACCGGCCGCACCCACCCGACGAAATGATGCGTTCCGTCCCGATCCGTGGTCTTCTGGCCAGATGAGTGCCACCCGGACAGGCGAGTCGGCCGCACCCGGCCAAGCCGATCCCCGCCGCTGGTGGGGGCTGGTGGTCATCGCCCTGGCCCAGCTGATGGTCGTCCTGGACGCGACCATCGTGAACATTGCGCTGCCCTCGGCCCAGCGCGACCTGGGCATGTCCGACGGCAACCGCCAGTGGGTGATCACCGCCTACACCCTCGCCTTCGGCGGGCTGCTGCTGCTCGGCGGGCGCGTCGCGGACCTCGTGGGCCGCAAACGCACCTTCGTCATCGGGCTGATCGGCTTCGCCGCCGCCTCGGCGTTCGGCGGCGCCGCCACCACACCGGCGATGCTGTTCGGCGCCCGTGCCCTCCAGGGTGTCTTCGCCGCGGTCCTCGCCCCGTCCGCGCTGTCCCTGCTGACGACGACCTTCACCGACCCGAGGGAACGCGGGAAGGCGTTCGGCATCTACGGCGCGCTGGCCGGCAGCGGTGCCGCGGTCGGCTTCATCGTCGGCGGCGTGCTCACCGAGTACCTGAACTGGCGCTGGTGCCTGTACGTCAACATCCCCATCGCCGTGATCGCCGTGATCGGTGCCTTCGCGCTGCTGCACGACCGCCCGGGCCACACCGGCGCCCGCCTGGACGTGCCCGGCGTGGTGCTGGGCTGCGGCGGCCTGGTCGCCCTGGTCTACGGGTTCAGCGAGGCGCAGCCGCGCGGCTGGACCGATCCGCTGGTGCTGGCGCTGTTCGCCGCGGGCGTCGTCCTGCTCGCGGTCTTCGTGTGGTGGCAGACCCGCGCCCCGAGCCCGCTGCTGCCGCTGCACATCATCCGCGACCGCAACCGCGCCGGGTGCTTCCTGACCATGATGCTGGCCGTCATCGGCATGTTCGGGCTGTTCCTGTTCATGACCTACTACCTCCAGGTCATCCTGGGCTACTCCCCGGTGAAGACGGGGCTGGCGTTCCTGCCGATGACCGCCGCGATCGTCATCGGCTCCACCCAGATCTCGGCCCGGCTGCTGCGCCACGTGGGCCCGCGGATGCTGATGGTGCCCGGCATGCTGCTCGCCTCCGGCGGCATGGTGATCCTCACGCAGATGACCGTGGACTCCGCGTACGCCTCGGAGATCCTGCCGGCGCTGATCCTGATGGGCCTGGGCATGGGACTGACCTTCATGCCGGTCTTCTCCACCGCGACCGCCGGGGTCGCCCCGCAGGACTCCGGCGTGACCTCGGCGACGGTCAACACCTCGCAGCAGGTGGGCGGCTCCATCGGCACGGCGCTGCTCAACACCGTCGCGACCAGCACCAGCGCCTCCTGGATCACCTCCCACCTCACCGACCCGACCCGCAGGGAGCAGGTCGTCCGGGAGGGGATCGTCCACGGCTACACGGTCGCCATCTGGCTGGCCGCCGGCATCATGCTGCTGGCGGGCCTGGTCGCGGGCCTGATGGTGACGGCGAAGGCCCCGAAGCACGGCACCCCGGCCGACCGGCCGGTGCCGGAACCGGTGGCCTAGGGGGCGGGGCCCCGCGGCCCTCCGCGGGGCCCCGCGACGTTCCGCCGCAGGTGCGCGGCGTGGTCGGCGTGCGTCAGCCCCGGCCGGCCACCCGGTCCGCGATCCGCGCCAGCCGGGAGGAGTCGGCGCGGTGCGTCGCCTGCTCGCGCCGGTCGGCCTCGCGGTAGACGGCGTACATGCCCCGCACCCCGAGCCAGCGCAGCGGCTCCGGCTCCCAGCGGCGCACCCGGTGGTTCACCCAGGGCAGGTCGGTGAGGTCGGTGCGTCCGCCCTGGCCCGAGTCGTGCAGGACCAGGTCGCACAGGGTGCGGGCGGCGAGGTTGGCGGTGGCGACGCCGGAGCCGACGTAGCCGCCCGCCCAGCCGAGGCCCGTCGAGCGGTCCAGGGTGACGGTGGCGCACCAGTCGCGGGGCACGCCCAGGACGCCCGACCAGGCGTGCTCGATCCGCAGTCCGGCGAGGGCGGGGAAGAAGCGGACCAGGATCTCGCGCAGCGCCTCGACGGTCGCCGGCTGCGTGGTGCCGTCGTTGTCGGTGCGGGAGCCGAAGCGGTACGGCACCCCGCGCCCGCCCAGCGCGATCCGGCCGTCCGCGGTGCGCTGGGCGTACATGTAGGCGTGCGCCATGTCGCCGAGGGTCTCGCGGCCCGCCCAGCCGACCGACTCCCACTGCTCGTCGGTGAGCGGCTCGGTGGCGATCATCGAGGAGTTCATGGGCAGCCAGGTGCGCCGCTGGCCCTTGAGGGAGGCGGTGAACCCCTCGGTGCAGCGCAGGACGTGGGACGCGCGGACGGTGCCGTACGGGGTGACCGCGCGGCGGGGGCCGATCTCCGTGACCGGCGTCGACTCGTGGACACGCACGCCGAGGCGTTCGACGGCCGCCGCCAGGCCCTTGACCAGCTTCACCGGGTGCAGGCGGGCGCCGTGCGGCGTCCAGGTGGAGCCGACCGCGCCGGCCACCCTGATCCGCTCGGCCGTCTCCCGCGCCCCGTACAGCTCCCGGTCCTTCTCGCCGAAGGCCAGCTCCGCCTCGTGGAACGCCTTCAGCCGGGCCGCCTGCGCCGGCGTGCACGCCACTTCGAGCACGCCGCCCCGGTGGATGTCGGCGTCGATGTCCTCGGCCGCGGCGACGCGGATCACCTCGTCGACGGTGTCGTTCATCGCCCGCTGAAGGCGCACGGCCGCCTCGTGGCCGTGGAGGCTCGCGTACCGGTCGCGGCCCGCCACGCCGTTGTAGAGCCAGCCGCCGTTGCGGCCGGAGGCCCCGTAGCCGCAGAACCGCTGCTCCAGGACGGTGATCCGCAGGAAGGGCGCGGCCTTCTTGAGGTAGTAGGCCGTCCACAGGCCCGTGTATCCACCGCCGACGATCACCACGTCCGCCGACGTATCACCGGCGAGCGGTTCCCGGACCGTCGCCGGCAGTCCGTCGTCCGCGTACCAGTAGGAGATGCCGCCGTTCACCACACCGCTGCCCGGGCTGCTCATGGCCCGACGTTAGCCCTGGTGAGCGCGGGTTGTCTGCTTCGGATTCCGTCGAATTCCCGGCCCCGGGGCGCCGGTCGCGGCCCCGGAAACCGCGTGACCCGGGCGCCGGACGCCGGTAGCGTCGGCCCATGTGATCGACGTACCGGACGCGCTCGCCGCCTCGCAGGCCAAGTACAACGGTGCGGCGGGCCGCGCCTTCATCGACGCGCTGCCCGAGCTGGCGGCCGGCTTCCTGGACCGCTGGGGGCTGCGCCTCGACGGGTCCGCCATGCACGGCTGGGCGGCGCTCGTGCTGCCCGTGGTGGCCGGCGACGGCACCCCGGCCGTGCTCAAGCTCCAGATCCTGGACGCGGAGACCGAGGGCGAGCCCGTCGCCCTGCGCCTGTGGGACGGCGACGGCGCGGTGCGGCTGCTGGACCACGACCCGGCCACCGGCACCATGCTGCTGGAGCGGCTGGACCCGACGCGCACGCTCGCCCACGTCGCGGACTCCCGCGAGGCGGCCCTGGTCGTCGCCCGGCTGCTCGCCCACCTCACCGCGACCCCCGCGCCGCCCGGCCTGCGCCACCTCGGCGACATCGCGCGGGGCATGCTGGAGCGGACGCCCCGGGCCCTGGAGCGCGTCCCCGACCCGGCGGACCGGCGCCTGATCGCCGACTGCGCGGCCGCCGTACGGGAGGTCGTGGACGAGCCCGGCGACCGGCTGCTCCACTGGGACCTGCACTACGAGAACGTCCTGGGCTCCGAGCGCGCCGCATGGCTCGCCATCGACCCCAAGCCGCTGGCCGGCGACCCCGCCTTCGACCTGATGCCGGCCCTGGACAACCGCTACGAGCCCGGCGAGACCCGTTGGCGTTTCGACGCCATGACCGACGTCCTGGGCCTCGACCGGGAGCGGGCCCGCGCCTGGACCCTCGGCCGCGTGCTGCAGAACTGCCTGTGGAACGTCGAGGACGGCGACCCGCTGGAGCGCGAGCAACTGGAGATCGGACGCCTGCTGCGCACCCCGTGATCCGCCGGCGACCGTGACCCGGGGGCGGGCGGGCGGAGGACGGGCGCCGGGCGACGGGTCCGGCCGGCGCGCCGGTGGTCCCGGTCAGGTGCGGCCGGGTGGACGGGGACCCAGGGCGGCCGGGAGTTCGGTGCGGCGGCGAATGCGCAGCTTCCGGTAGGTGCTCGTCAGGTGGGTCTCCACGGTGCGCCGGGCCAGATGCAGCAGGTCGGCGATCTCGGTGTTGGTGCGGCCGGCGGCGGCCAGCTCCGCGATCCGGCGCTCGCTGCCGGTCAGCGCCCCGGAGCCGGTCTGGGCGGTCGCCGGGCTCCGGGCGCCGCTGTCGCGCAGGGCCTGCCCGGCCAGGGCGAGCAGCCGTACGGCGCCCTTGCGCTCGGCCAGTTCCGCCGCCTCGCGCAGACGGTCCCGGGCACGGCCGCGTTCCCCGGCGGCGAGGAGCTGGCGTCCCTGGGCGAGCAGCGCCTCGGTCAGCTCCATGCCGGTGTCCACGGGCGCGTCCCGCAGGGTCCGTACGGCGTCCTCGGCCAGCTTCAGGCCGCGCCGCCCACCGGTCGCGGTGCCCAGCACGCGCAGGGCGCGGCCCACCGTGCGCGGGGTGTTCCACACCCGGGCCAGCCGCAGTTCCTCCGTCGCCAGGGCCAGCGCCTCCTGGCCGCCGCCCAGCGCCAGACGGCACTCGGCGACCGCCGTCCGCCACGGCGTGACGACCGGGCTGACCACGTCTCGGGCCGCCTGCCGCCGCCCGCACTCCAGGAAGTCGTGGAGCGCTCCCACCGTGTCCCCGGCGGCGGCCCGCTGCACTCCCCGTGCGTACAGGAAGCGGTTCAGCTCCCAGGACTCCGGTGCCCGGCGCAGGTCGAAGGCGTCCGCGAACCGGCCGGCCGCCTCGGTCCGCCCGGTGTGGACGAGCGCCATCAGGGCGTGCGCGTCCCGGTTGGTGGGGCCGGTGCGGGAGGCCGCCGCTCCGGTGCGCGGGCCGCCGGGGAGCAGGCGGGCGTGGTCGCCGCGGGCCGCGGCAATGTCGGCACGGGTGTTGAGCAGCGCGTGCTGCATCGGGTGCAGGAGCGCGGGGTGCTGTCCGGCGAGCCCCCGCTCGACGAGCCGTTCCGCCTCGTCGAGTTCGTCGGCCCACTGGGCGACCGCGGCGGCCGTCCCCAGCAGGAACGGCTCCGCCAGCGGGTCGCCGGGCTGCGCGAGCAGGGCCCGTACGCGGGTCATCGCCTCCCGGGCCGAGATCAGCCCGGCGGTCGCCCCGTACCGCACCAGCAGCGCCTGGCCCGCGGTGCCCAGCACCTCCGGGGAGCGCTCCCCGGTCTCGCACAGCCACCGGTACACCTCCTGACGCGTCGCCAGGTCCTCGTCGGACAGCAGCGCGCCGGCGGCCTGCACGGTGCGGGTGAGGCCCGGGTGTCCGGCCAGCCGGCCCTCCGTGCGGCGCAGTACGTCCATGGCCGTACGGATCTCGCCGCGGGCCGCGAGGGCAGTGCCGAGGGCGACGGCCGTGCGGACCCGGTTGCGGGGGTCGGCGGGCAGGTGCTGGGCCTCGGCGAGCCGGGCGATGGCGGCCGGGGCGTCGGCCGACGCGTACTCCAGGGAGCCCAGTTCGGTCAGCAGCCGCTGCCGCAGGTCGTCGGCGAGCGGCTCGTCCAACGCCCGGCGCAGGTAGGCGACGGCGTCGGCGGGCCGGGCGTCGTGCACCGCGACCGTGACGGCGTCCCGCAGCACGCGCAGCGCCCAGGGCAGGCCGACGGCCGGCGTGCGCAGCAGGTGCCGGGCGACCGCCTCGACCCGGCCGCCGCGGCGCAGCGACGCCTCCGCCGCCGCCCGGTGCGCGGCCTCCCGTCGGGGCCGGGGCCAGCCGGTGAGCACGGCGTCGCGCAGCAGCGGGTGGGCGTAGCGGGGGCGGCCGGAGGCGTCCCGCCGCAGCAGCCCGAGCCGTGTCATGGCGGCGAGCCACCCGGCGACCCGGGCGGGGTCGGCCCCGGCCGCCTCGGCGAGCAGGTCGACGGGGTCACCGGGGCCCACACCGGCGGGCGGACCATCCGGGCCACCCGGGCCGCAGGCGACCTCCCCGGCCGACGCCCGGTCGCGGCCACCAACATCCGCGTCGGCGGGCGGCCCGGACCGCCCGCCCAGGATGCCGCCCCCGGCGAACAGCCCGCCCTGACCAGCCGCATCCGCCCCGCCGAGCACACCGTCCCCGTCACCGGAACCCGACCCGGCGACCGCGTCGTTGCCGGCACCGGCGCCCGCCCCTGCGGACGGACCCGTGCGGCCCTCGGCACCCTCACCGGTGGGCGGACCGACCGGGTCCGCGGTGTCCGTCGGGTGGTCCGTCGCCCCGGTCGCCGGCCCGGTCGGATCGGGGTCCGGGCCCGTGGGCCAGGCCTGTTCCAGTGCGGCCAGGCAGCGGGCCACGTCGGCCGTCTCGGGGCCGGCGCTGTTCAGCCACCAGGAGACGGCGGCCGGGTAGCTCCCGGGATACAGCTCGGCGCAGGTGGCGGGCAGCGGCGGCACCGCGTCGGCGGCACCGCCGTGCGGGTACGGGACGCCGCCCAGGTCGTCCAGGAGGGCGTGCAGCAGCAGCGGACTGCCGGCACCGGCCCGCACGCACTGGGCGGTCCAGCGCGGCCCGGCCCCCGGGAACGCCGCCCGGACGACCCGGGCTGCCGCCGCGTCGCCCAGCGGGGCGAGGGTGTGGGTGCGCACGAGGGAGGGCGACAGGGCCTGGGTCAGCCCGGCCGGCCGCGGCTCGATGTCGTACTGGCTGCGCTCGGTGACCACCAGCAGTACCGGTAATCGGTCCAGCCGCCGCGCCGCCTCCAACAGCCAGCGCCGCGAGGGGTCGTCGGCCAGGTGGACGTCGTCGACGGCCACCAGCAGCGGCCCCTGGTCCGCGTACGACCGCAGCAGCCGCCACAGCCGGGCCGCGCTGCCCCGGTCGTCGCCGCCCGGCGCGAGGTCGGTGAAGTCCGGCACCGGCCCGAGGAGTTGCAGGATCGCGGCGAGGGGCACCGAGGTGTCCTCGGGCGAGCAGCGTGCGCGCAGCACCCGCAGTCCGCGGTCCGCGGCGTGCTCGACGGCGCTCTCCAGCAGGGCGGTCCGTCCGGTCCCGGTGGCGCCGCGCAGCAGGACGAAGCCACCCGTGCCGGCCCGGGCGCGCTCGGTCTCGGCCGCCAGCAGCGCCTGGGCGTCGTCGCGTTCACGGAGCGGTCCGGTCATCGGGTGCCTCCTGTGGTGGATGGTGCTCCCCCGGTTTGTGAGACGTACGAATGCCGACGAGGGTGGTGTGAGGTGGCCCACGCGCGGCACGGGTCTTCCGTGGGCCGGACGGCCGCTGTGGCGAGGCTCACGGTGGCGCGCACCGGCGGCCACGCTCTCGCGCCCCCTTGCGCTAACCCTCCCTGACCTGCCGAAACGCCCCTCCGGACCACGCCGGTGGCGGCCTCGGCCGTGGTCTCGTGGTGTACCTCGTGGTGCTCCACGATTGCGCGGTCCCAGCAGTCACAGAAGTGTGGAACACGCTCATCCGCCGTCGGCCAGTGCCGAACGGCGGGCACGTGAACAGGGGGGAAACGGTTGCTCAACTCACCCCGGGCCACCACCTCGACCGCTCTCGGCACCGGCCGGACCACCGGTGTCACCGGCACGCGCGTCCCGGTGGCGGTGTCCGCTCCGGACCCGATCAGCCGCGAGGGCGCGGTCAGCCAGTTGCGCCGGCATCCGGAGATCGACCTGCGCGAGGAGTCCGGCCCCGGCACGGTGGCCCTGCTCATCGAGGACGCGCTGGACGAGCAGGCGCTCACCCGGCTGCGGCGGATCGTGCGCAGCGAGGGCGCGCGCGCCGTGCTCGTGGTCGGCGCGATCCGCGAGAACGAACTGCTGGACGTCGTCGAGTGCGGGGTCGGTGCCATCGTCTGGCGCCACGAGGCCACCGCCCACCGGCTGGTGCAGGCGGTGCTGGCCGCCGCCCGCGGCGACGGTGACCTGCCCGCCGACCTGATCGGACGGCTCATCAGCCAGGTGGGCACCCTGCACCGGGGCGCGGCAGGCCGCCCGGGCGCCCCCTCGCTGGGTCTCGCGCCGCGCGAGGTGGACGTCCTGCGACTGGTCGCCGAGGGCCTCGACACCGGTGAGATCGCGGGCAAGTTGTCCTACTCCGAACGCACCGTCAAGAACGTCATGCACGGACTCACCACGCGGCTCCATCTGCGCAATCGCGCGCACGCCGTGGCCTATGCCCTGCGGGAAGGCTACATCTGACCGAACGGGCAATCGAGAGCGGCCCCTCGGGGTCGCGGGGGCACCCCGCCCTGCCCGGCCGCCGTCCCCGGCGCGCCTGCGGGCCGGTCGCGCCCCGGGGCACGATCGGGACGGACGGCGTCCGGGCAGGACGGCACACGGTGGGCAGGGCGGGAGCGCGAGCGTGATCCACGAGGTGGACGAGGTCCTCAAGCGCCTCCTCGGCGGCGGCGCGTTGGCGGGTTCGGGCATCGACGTGTCCTTCGAGGCACCGACCCGGGACTGGGCGGCCCGCCGCAACGCCCCCTCGGTCAACGCCTACCTGTACGACATCCGGGAGGACGTGGCCCGGCGGCAGCGCGGTCAGATGGCGGTGCGCGACCAGGACGACATCGTGGTGCGGCGCCGCCAGCCACCGCGCTGGTTCCGGTTGTCGTACCTGGTGACGGCGTGGACGAAGACGCCGCAGGACGAACACCGGCTGCTGTCCGCCGTCCTCGCCACCCTGCTGCCCCGCGAGCTGCTGCCGCCCGCCGAACTGCCGGGCTCCCTGGGGGAGCTGGGCCTGTCGGTGCCGCTGACGGTGGCCGGCATCCAGACGGAGTCCCGTTCGCTCGCCGAGATCTGGTCCGCGCTGGGCGGCGAACTCAAGCCGTCCCTGGACCTGGTGGTGACCGCGCCCTTCCCGGCCTTCCCGGAGTACGACGCGGGGCCGCCGGTCACCGAGGGCGCCACGGTCCGGGTGCGCGACCTGGCCGACGACACGGCGGAGCCCGTCGGGCGCTCCCACCGGCCCCATCAGGTCGCCGCCGCCCGTGCCGCCCGCGCCGCCGCCCGCGGGACCCGGGCCGCCCGCCCCGCGGACCCGCGGGCGGCGGCGCGGGC